>JAUNAV010000007.1:0-8497 GCA_030527425.1 Tissierellia bacterium | reverse complement strand
AATTATGAGATGGTGATTAGAAAAAATTCTAAAGAAGATGCAAAGATCTTTCACCTAATGCCAACTGAACTTGGAAAAAAAGTAGCTTTAAATCACAAAAGATATGATAATGTGGACATTGTAAAAACAAAAAAGAAGTTGTTAAAAGAATTTAGTGTAGATGAACTTGTCGCATTCGATAAGATTTGTAAAATATATACAGATATCCTTCGTGAAAATCATGATATTTAAAAAAGACCTTAATAATCTAGTCAATAGATTTAAAGGCCTTTTTTTCTCTATTTACAAAGTTTTTAATGCTTTATCAAGTCTTAAAAGAGCATCTTTTAAAATGCTTGTAGGAAGTGCTAGGTTAAATCTTTCAAAACCTTCGCCATTTTTGCCAAATATATATCCCTCATCTAAAAACAGTTCTGCCTTTTGTATCATAAACTCCTCAAGTTCTTTTGGACTAAGGCCCAAAGCTCTAAAATCTACCCACAAAAGATAAGTTCCTTCAAGTGGTCTAACCTTTATATCAGGATAATTTTTTTCAAAAAATTCTTTTACCAATTTTTGATTATTTTCAATTACTTCTATAACCTCATCAAGCCAATCCTCAAGCTCATCATAGCAAATTTGGCATGATTTATATCCCATAGCAGTAAAAGGTGTTGAAGATGTTTCAAATAAAGCGGTTTTAAACTCTTCTCTTATTTTTTCATCTTTAATTATGATATTGCTCATACCCATTCCAGCAAGATTAAAGGATTTACTTGGTGCAGTAAAAGTAATCATATTATTTGACAAGTCCTCATCTACTGTTTGAAAAACTGTATGCTCATTGCCTGGCATAATTAAATCAAAATGAATTTCATCGGATAATAACATGATATTATTCTTTTTGATTATAGAAGCTAATTTTTCTAATTCCTCTTTTTTCCACACCCTTCCTACAGGATTATGAGGTGAACAAAAAAGTAGAATTTTATTTTCTTCTTTTGAAGATAATTGATCAAAAAGATCATAATCCATAGTGTAATATCCATCTTTTTCGATCAATGGACAATCTATAATTTTTCTTCCTTGAAGTTTAATAGCATTGTAGAAAGGATAATACACTGGACTCATTACTATAACTCCATCACCTGGATTTGTAAATGTTCTTATAGCATTAAAAAATGCTGGAACTACCCCTTGAGTATTCACAATCCATTCTTTTTCAATATCAAAATCATGCCTTTTTTTCATCCATCTCTTCACAGATTCTTTGTAATCATCAGTTGCTTCAGTATAACCTAAAATCATATCATCTAAATAATCTTTAAGTCCATCTATCAATCTTTTAGGATGTACAAATTCCATATCAGCCACACTCATAGGCACAACTCCATCTGAGACATCTGGTTTTATTTTATACATCGCATTCCATTTCATAGATCCTTGATTTTTTCTATCTACTTTTGTTTCAAAATCGTATTTCATAATTACCTCAATATTTTATTATCTAATTAATATTTAATGTTATTATCCTGTATCATATTTAATTTCAACAAAATATTAAAAAAGCTACTACAAATATAGTAGTAGCTAAATATATTATTTTATTTCTTCAAGAAGTTTAACCAAGTATTTATAAATTCTTTCTATTGAATCAATTTCTGCATTTTCTCTTGATGTATGAACATCGTGGAGATTTGGTCCGAATGAGATCATCACTGTATTTGGTAATTGCTTTTTAAGATATCCACATTCTAGTCCGCCATGAGTTGTTGTCACGATGGCATCTCTTCCGATTTCTTTTTCATAAAGTTCTTTGCAGAAGTCTATAATTGGATTTTCTTCTTTTTCCCATCCTGGATAATCATGTTCGAATTTAACTTTTGCTCCAAAGCTTTCAGCAATTGCAGCTATTTGATCTCTATAATTTTCTTTTTCTGATTGAAGTGAGCTTCTTACAAATGAATTTACGCTTATTTTATCTTCCGAATCTGTCAAAACTCCGACATTTGAACTACTTGTTAAAGTATTAAGTGAAAGATCTTTATTGTATAATCCATTTGGTATGGTGTAGACAAATCCTACGATTTTTTTTGATAATTCTTTTGTTAAAACTTTTCCAGATTTTTCTACTTTTTCAACTGTAATTTTAGCATTTGGATCTGTATCTTTTGCTTCATGAAGGATTTGTTTCTTCAAATTTTCTAATTTTTCAACTGCCTTTTGGCTATCTTCTACTTCTACAATTGCATGCGCATTTGTAGCTATTGCATTTTTCTTACTGCCACCTTCAAATACCGATAGTCTAAAATCTCTAAGATTATAGACCATTCTAGCCATCTCTTTGATTCCATTTTTTCTATATTTATCAATTTCCATTCCAGAATGGCCGCCAGTAAGACCTGAAATTTTTATTTCTACAAATTCCCCACTAGCATCTTCAAATTCTTTATCAAATTCTGAGATGACTTCAACGCCACCTGCACATCCAACTGTAAATTCTCCTTCTTCTTCAGAGTCAATATTTAAAAGATAGTCTGCTTTTATTTCGGATGTATCTATTGTACTAACTCCACCCATACTTGTCTCTTCTTCTGTTGTAACAACTAGCTCAAGTTTTGGATGTTTTAATTCTTTTGAGTCTAAGATTGCAAGTCCATAAGCTACTGCTATTCCATCGTCTGCACCGAGTGTTGTGCCATTTGCTTTTAAGTAATTTCCATCAACTACAAGTTCAATTGGATCTTTTTCAAAATCATGGTCAATATCATCATCTTTTACGCATACCATGTCTGAATGGCCTTGAAGGGCAATTGTAGGTCTATCTTCATAGCCTTGTGTCGCTTCTTTTTTAATTATTACATTGTTATTTTCGTCTCTATAGACTTCAAAATTTCTTTCTTTGGCGAAATTTTCCAAAAAATCAGCAACTCCTTTTTCGTTTCCTGACTCTCTTGGAATTTTTGATAATTCGCCAAACCAATAAAATACTTCTTTAGGTTTTAATTCTGTAATTTCCATACATGCCTCCTAAAATAAATATACCCATTTTTATTTATCAATCACTTCTAAGTGAATCGATGGCCTTGAGTTTTGTAGCTCTTCTAGCTGGTAAATATCCTGCAATAACCCCGACTAAAAATGCAAATATTGTCGCTATTATATAAAGATACCAAGGAATATAAGAAACTTGAACATCCTCTGTCATCTCCATTCCCTGTTGAACCATTGCATTCATAAAAATTTTATTTATAGCATTTGATGCAATAAAAGAGAAAAATAGTCCTACTATTCCTCCTAAAAGTCCAATAAATCCTGCTTCTACTAAAAACATGTTTCTAACATCAGAGACGGATGCGCCTATGACCTTCATTACACCTATTTCTTTTCTTCTTTCGTAAATACTCATAAGCATTGTATTAACAATACCTATAGCAGATACTATAAAAGCTACTGATCCTATTCCTGCAAATATATATTGAACTGTATTTGTACCTTGACTCATTTGATCAACTATCTGTTTCATAGATTGAGTTTGAAAATCCATATCTTTTAATTCTTTTTCAACTTCATCTACATTTTTAATATCATCAACTACAACTTCTGCACTATAGTATTTTCTTTTTGAGCTATTGGAGCTTTGATTTTTATTATTGCCTGAATAAACTAATTCAGTCGGATTTTCCAATTTTTTATTCTCTTTTTCCAAATCTCCTAGCGTTTTTTCGCTAATATAAATTGAATCACTAGCAAGATCTGATTTTTTAGATAGTATACCTACAAGTTTTGCTTCAATTTTTTTTGATTGGGGTTTTTCAGTCTGTGTTGCCATTGGTGAAGTATCTTCAAAGCCTAGTTGAAAAAGATATTTTTGAGAAAATTTATCGTCAATTGGTCCTGCCTCATTGTCATATACTTCTACCTGATTTCCAAAAATCATGCCCATTTTGTCATTTGCTTTTAAAATATCGCCTTGTTCAATTTGTTCTTGTGTAATTTCTTTTAGCGTATTATTTGCTATGGCTTTTACATTTCCACCTATAAAACTATCTTTTATACCATCAATTGTCAAATTAACTGACACATTTGCAAATGGAATGATAGTTTTTACATGTGGATTTTTTCTAATTTGAGTCATCGTGGCATTATTGATTTCTTTTTGTTTTGATCCCATATCTTGAGGCATTACAGTAATTGTATTTAAACCTCCAATGGATTCTATCATCTGTTCTTGTTGCCTTTTCATTCCATTTCCAAGACTTACCATCATAATTATTGAAAATGTACCGATTACAACAGAAAGCACAGTAAGAATAGTTCTTGACTTTCTTCTCCAAAGATTTCTAAATGCCAGCGAGAAAAGATCGAAATTACTCATCTATGGTCAATTCCTGTTCTTCTTTTTTCTTTTTACGTCTTTTTCTAATAAGTAAAGCTAAAAGAACAAGGACAATTACAAGACCTACCCAAAAAATTCCATTTGTATAAAAGGCTCCATTTCCTCCTGGATTTGCGCCAATCACCTCACCAGTTTGAGGATCTATAAGATTTCCATTTTCATCATATTGATCTTGTGGCATATCTATGGCTTCTTTTTTAAATTCTTTTTCTTCTTTGTGCTCTTCTCCAGTTGAATCTTCATAAGTCATGACAATTTTACCATTAATTTCCCCTGCTTCTTTTGGAGTTATTGTCGCTTGAAAAGATTCTTGAGCTCCAGCTTGTAGATTTCCTATAAAATAACTATCCTGGTCAGTATCAAATCCTTCGCCTTCAACTTTGACCATGAAATTTGAAAGATTGTCTTTACCAGTATTGAAAATATCCATACTGATACTAGAAGGTGTATTGGCGCTTAATTCATCGAGCATTATTTCGCTTGTGCTAACTTCTGATTTTTGAACTACAGCAATTCCTATTGATTCTGTGGTTTGATATTGTGTTCCATCAGCATCTTCATACTCAAAGTTGACATTCATAACATAATTTCCAGCAGCTGCATTTGGCAAAACATTTAATTTAATATTTTTTGTATCAGTTTGCCATGGATAAATTGCTTGAGTATAAAATGTATTTGATGAATTTACCGGCACAAAAACCGATCCTGAAGATACATTTTGATTTTCTGATGTCGTTTGAGGTTGACTTTGCATATTTGGATCTAATGACATTTTTAAATTATAGATCCCATTTTCATAATTTGTATTATATAAAGTAATTGATAAATCAAAATTACTTCCTGCCTCTGCCATCTTTGGATTCATGGAGTAACTTGATATTATCAATTTTGGCTGATTCTTTTTTTCTACAGGCGCTTGACTAGATTGTCCAGCTTGAGAATTTTGTATATCTTGTTGTGAATTTTCTGGCATATTTGCTCCTTCATTTATAGTTTCATCATCTTTTGTAGCATATGTAGAATTGTCATAATTTTCTTCTAACTGGTCTTGTTCGTAAGCTTCTACAGGTTGCATTATTATCCTTTCTGACTATTTTTTAATATCTCTTCACGAGTGACTTTTTCGTGAACCTTCTCTATTTTTCCATCTCTCATGTATAAAACTCTATCTGCAAATTCAGTCAGTTCATCATCATGAGTAACCATTATAACTGTCTGATTATTTTCAGTCTTAATTTTTTTTATCAATTCCATAACTTCAAAACTTGTCTTGGTATCTAGATTTCCAGTTGGCTCATCTGCAAAAATAATTTTAGGATTTCCAACAAATGCTCTAGCAATAGAGACCCTTTGCTGTTGACCACCTGAAAGTTCGGAAGGCTTATTGTACATTCTATCTGCTAAATTTACTCTAGATAAAATTTCTTTTGCATAATTATTTCTTGTTTTTCTATCCATTCCTTTAAAAACTAAAGGCAATGATACATTCTCAAGGGCCGTAAGATTTGGAAGCAAATTGTAAGATTGAAAGACAAAACCTATATTTAAATTTCTAAATTTAGTAATTTGTTCTTCAGTCTTTTTAGTTATATCTATTCCTCTATACTTTATGCTTCCTTTTGTCGCAGTCTCAAGTCCTGCCAATAAATTTAATAGCGTACTTTTGCCTGAACCGCTTGTGCCCAAAAGTTCAATAAATTCTCCCTTTTTAATTTCTAGATTTATACCATCTATAGCCTTTATTATAGAATTACCTATTCTATATTTTTTATAGAGATCTTTTATTTCAATTAAAGCCATTTTTCCTCCTATTATCATTATAACAGATAGAAATATAATAAAAACTAAAAAAATATTAAATTGAACTTGCTTTTTGTTTAAATTGAGAAAATTAAGGAATGTTTTCGTTTGTAAATTTTACGTAAATAATATATAATGTTAATACTATAATTAAAGAAAGGATTAAAGTATGAAAAAGAAAAGAGACACAGTAGTCGCTGAAAATACTAATCTTAGAGAATTTACAGCTCTATCAGTAATACTCGGTGTACTACTGGCAATTTTATTTGGAGCTGCCAATGCATACTTAGGACTTCGTGTTGGACTTACAATTTCAGCATCAATTCCTGCGGCAGTAATCTCAATGGGTATTGTTAGAATTATACTAAAAAGAGATTCTATTTTAGAAAACAATATCGTTCAAACAATTGGTTCAGCTGGTGAGTCTCTAGCTGCTGGAGCGATTTTTACACTTCCTGCAGCATTTTTATGGGAAACTGAATGGAATACACCTGGACATATTTCTTTTGTTAATATCTTTTTATTAGCTCTTATAGGTGGTATTTTAGGTGTAGTATTTATGATTCCTTTAAGACGCGCCCTAATAGTAAAAGAAGATGGTATTCTTCCCTATCCTGAAGGAACAGCCTGTGCAGAGGTTTTAAAATCAGGAGAAGAAGGTGGAGCAAAGGCTTCAACTGTATTTAAAGCTTTAGGAGTATCTGCAGTATATAAATTCTTCTCTAGTGGACTAAAAATATTTCCTGAAGGCATTAATTTCGATATAAACACCAAAGTTTTTGCTGGAACAGCATTTGGAATGGATGCGCTACCTGCCTTAATGGGTGTAGGTTATATTGTAGGACCACAAATTTCAGCCTTTATGTTATCTGGTGGAATTCTTGCATGGTTTGTATTAATGCCTCTTTTAAATCTTATCGGAGGCCCAGAAATTTCAAGCCTTTCTCCATCTGAAGTTTGGGGAAGCTATATAAGATATATCGGAGCAGGAGCTGTAGCAACTGGAGGTATCATATCTCTTATCAAATCACTTCCGGTGATCTTATCATCTTTTAAAGATTCAATGGCTTCTTTAAAAAATAGAGAAAACAAGAAAAATGCTGGAAGACTTGATACAGACCTTCCATTTATTGCTTCACTGGTATTAATCGTAATATCTGTAATCTTAATATTCTTGCTTCCTTCTGTACCTGTAGGAATCTTGGGAGCTATACTAATTGTTGTATTTGGATTTTTCTTTGCAACAGTATCAAGTAGAATGGTTGGTATAATTGGTTCAAGTAATAACCCAGTTAGTGGTATGGCCATTGCAACGCTTTTGATTTCAACTTTGATTTTAAAAGCAAGTGGCATAGTGGGACATCATGGAATGCTTGCAGCAATATCAATTGGAACTATTATTTGTATTATTGCGGCAATTGCAGGTGATGCAAGCCAGGATTTAAAAACTGGTTTTATAGTAGGATCTACTCCAAAACTTCAACAGATTGCTGAATTAATTGGTGTTTGCGTATCTGCAATAGTAATTGGTGGAGTTTTATGGTTATTAAATACAACATGGGGATTTGGTTCTTCAGAATTACCTGCGCCTCAAGCAACACTTATGAAACTAATTATTGAAGGTGTAATGGATGGAAATCTTCCATGGAATTTGGTAATAGTTGGAGTATTTATAGCAATAATGGCTGAACTTGTCGGCGTTTCAGTGCTACCTTTTGCCATTGGTTTATACTTACCACTTGCAACATCATCAGGTATTATGGTCGGTGGTATAGTAAGACTTATAGTTGATAAACTCAAAAATAGAGATCCAAAAGAAAAAGAAGATGCTACAACATCTGGAACTTTATTTTCTGCAGGACTCATTGCAGGCGAAGGCTTAATGGGTATAATTCTAGCGATTTTCGCTCTTATACCAGCTAAAGGTAAAACTCTTGCTGATGTAATAGACTTGAGTAAAACACATCAATTTAGCCAAATTTTCACAATAATAATTTATGCATTATTGGCAGTATTGCTATTATTTGTAATATTTAAAAACTTCACAAAGAAGGTTAAAAAGTAAATGCATCTTGATAGCAATATGATTCCTTCAAAAAAAGCTGAATACTTTTTTGATGAAGATAAAAAAATCTATGTACTAAAAATGTATCATAGAGGATTAAATCATAAATTAGCTCAAAAGTTTTTTAAAAAGCCAAAGTATTCCAATATAAAATTGGATCAATTCGGTTCATTCATTTGGGATAAGATCGATGGAAAAAGAAATATTGAACAAATAGCAAATCTACTTGAAAAAGAATTTGGTCAAAAAATCGA
>JAUNAV010000045.1 GCA_030527425.1 Tissierellia bacterium | reverse complement strand
ATATTCTAATACTAATTTTATTTTAAATTCTTTTGTGTATTTTGGCATGAAAAAAACCCTCCATCCGTATTCCGGATTTTGGGGTTCAGTTCAAATTTCTCGTCTTTTAAAAATATCTTTGATAAAACTTATTTTTTAGATTTTTGCTTCTTACTTTTCATCTTTGCATATCTCATTAAGTATAAGGGAGATAAGAAAATTCCTCTTAAAGTATAAAAGCCAAAATTAAATAATGATGATTCTCCAAAGGACTTATCCATAGCTATAGATTCTGATGGTGCACAGCAGAAGGCTCCAAGACAAAGATATATTATGATAATTACCCTTAAAAAGTAAGGAATACTTTTAATATCTTTTATGAAGACTATTGCAAATACCGAAAAAATAGTAGAAAGAGCTAAAAATAAGATATTTAGGATGAATTTTGATACTTTAAATTCATAATGATCTTCATTATCCTGGGTTATTATATAAAAAAAGAATCTTTTTAACATATATCCTCTTTCTAAAATTCCAATATAAAAAGAGAAGATGAAATCACCTTCTCTTTTTGATATTAAATGCTTGGCCAGAAGTGGAACCAGTCAACTCCTGCTGCATTAAGACCCATTTCAATGAGCATGCCTACAGCTGCAATCACTAATAAAAGGCCGATACATTTAATTGGTGTCCACGCACGTTTTTTCATCATTCTATAAAGAAGTAAAGTTAATGAAAGTGGAATTAGCTTTGGTAAAATTCCATCAAGTACTTCTTGAATGTTAATAGTTACATCTTCTTCTCTTATCTCGTTATAAGTGATTTCGTATCTATTATCTTCAAGTTTATCTACTGCTGCGCCATCTTTTAATACTTTTTCGCCATCTTCTTCAATGTATTTTCCATCATCGTCTTTTTGATATAATACATTATCATATTTATCAAGTGCAGATTCTTCTACCACTGTAGTAATTGGCTTTGTTATAGCTGTTTGTCCATTTGGAATTTCAATTGCTACTGTTGTTGCACCATAATTAGCTGTAAGTGCTCCAACGACAAAGATACCAAGAAGTGAGGCTGCTCTTGTAAATTCTTTAGCATTTTCAGTTAGTATGCCAATTGCATCTTGTCCAAGTTTATATGACCAATTCATAAGACCAAATCTTATTGCAAATTGGAAAATATTAAATATTATAAGAAACAAGAATGGTGCTATAACCGAGCCATCAATTGCCATATTCGATGTAAGGCCTGCTGTAATTGGAACAAGTGTAAACCAGAAAAGTGCATCTCCGATACCACCTAAAGGACCCATAGCAGCAACCCTTACCGCTCTTATTGTTTGAATATCTGCCTTGTTTTGTTCAAGTGAGAGAATAATACCCATTACAAAAGTTACTAAGAATGGATGAGTGTTGAAAAACTCCATATTATGACTCATTGAAGCTGCAAGGTCTTTTTTGTTTTTATGAATTTTTTGAAGACCTGGAAGAATTCCCCACAACCATCCAGCAGCTTGCATTCTTTCATAGTTAAATGAAGCTTGAAGGAATAAAGATCTCCAAACCATTTTGTTTAAAGTCTTTTTGTCAAGATTTTCTGCCGGCGTTTGATCTTCATAATGATCTGGTATTATATATCTTTCATTAGATTCCATCAGAATAGTCACCTCCGCTTAATTCAGCTTGTTTTGTCTTAATTGAAATTTGATAATCCCAATAAGCGAATGCGAATCCGACAAATGCAAGAATCAATAATGTTGATTGACTTAATGATTCGATTCCGCCGACAATAAGTGCTAGAGCAAAACCAAGGAAGTAGAATCCCCACATGTCTTTACTCATCATTACTCTAAGAAGCACTGCAAATCCAACATAACGCATCATACCACCTGCTGTTGATAGAGCGCTCATTGCAGATTTTGGAATTGCATTTGTTAAAGCTTCACCAAAACTTGAACCTGCGATGAAGAAAGCTACTACAATAAGTCCAAATCCTGTTCCTAAAACAGCCATTTCGATGTAATTAACTTTGGCAATTCCCTTAGGATCAGCATTGTGAGCTGCATCATCAGCTACTTTCATCATTGGGCTCATTACTGTAAATAATATCGTTATTAAATATTGACCTAAAAGTGCAAATGCAATTGCAAATCCACTTGCTGCTGATGGATCCATCTTTAAAGTTACTGCAAATACAGTAGCCATGATTCCACCTATAACGGCATTTGGTGGTTGAGCTCCTCCTACAGGCATATTACCTATAGTGATAAGCTGATAGGTACCACCTACTACAAGTCCTGTTTGTAGATCACCTAAAATAAGGCCGATAACAGGTCCTGTTACAATTGGTTGGTACAAACTTTCCAAGAAGGAAAATTGATCGATAGCCACGATAAATGTGACAATAAAGATCAAAAGCACCTGAATAAAACTATAATTCATGTTATTCTCCTAAAATTTTTGAAACATTCTCTTTTGCTATGTTGGGAGTTCTTTGGATGAAAAGTTCTACTCCCTTTTCCTTGATTTTCTTAAAAGCTTCGATATCAGCATCATCCACTGCTACAGAAGTTGCAACTTGTTTTTTGCCTTCAGCCATGTGCATATTTCCAACATTGACCTTGTCTATTGGAACGCCACCTTCAATTAACCTTAATACATCTTGTGGATTTTCACAGATGATAAAGATCTTTTGTCTGTCAGCTGCCTTTCCAATAATGTCAATTGTCTTTTGAACAGTGAAATATCTTGTAGCAACACCATTTGGAGCAGCCATGTCCATAAGAGATTGTCTAGTTTTATCTGCTGCAACCTTATCATTTGCAACTAATAATAAATTAGCACCTATGACATTGGTCCATTGAGTAGCAACTTGTCCGTGGATTAGACGATTGTCGATTCTTGTAAGCATAATATTTGGCATTGGAACATCCTCCTTACTTAATTATTTGAGAGATTGTCTCTCGTTTTACCTTGATTATGTTATTACCTGTTTTTATATAGGCACAGGTCTTGGTTAATTTGTCGATTTTTCCATATACTCCACCTAGAAAAATCACCTCATCGCCCTTTTTTAAGCTATTTTGAAGATCAGCATAATACTTTCTGGTCTTTTTTAGCCTAAAGTATGAAATGATCGTGTAGATCACAAAAAGAACGACCATTACAAATAAAACCATTAGCAAATCATTAAAAACATTTTCCATAATACCTTCCACTCTCTCCTTATTTTTATTATAGATTAAACTAAAACAAAAGTCAAACATTTTATATCAAAAACTTACATATTTTTGTCATAGATATGATTTATTGATCAATAAAATTATTGTTTATAACGAAAAAGTGATATAAAAGATCGCTTTTGTTCGTTTATCTATAATTTTCGATAATTTTTTCTTATATTATAATTAAAATAAGAAATTATTTTCATTTATTATTACTTTTTAAGATTCTATTTAATATGATAGCTAAAATAGAAGTAGATGCAATTGATGATTGCAACAAATTTTTTAAGATAGATGGCAAATTAGAAAGCACCTTTTGATCCATCATAGAAAGCGCCATTGCTATTATTATTGAAAAAGCCAATATCAATCCATCAATTTCATCAAAGTCCTTAAAATCTATCATTTTAATGCCATTTATTACAATATTAGCAGAGATTAGTACAAAAATCCCACCAATTACCGATGTTGGAATCAAAGAAAGTAAACTCATTAATTTTCCTGAAAGTCCGAGTAAAATTAGAATTATTCCTGCATATTTGTAGATATGCCTTGAGTATGAGTCTGTCATTCTGATAAGCCCTGCATTAGATGTAAAAATCGAAATTGGCAGTGCATAAATTAAACTTGAAATAAAGTTTAAAAATGCCCAATTTATAAATAAACTATTGATTTTTTCTTCTTTGATTTTAACTTTAGTCTCCTCTTGTGCAACAAGTATTGAGCCTGTATTTTCAGTGATCATCACGATAAGAATGATCAAAATAGTAAATACTTCACTAAAATTTGTCTGAATTTTAAAATTAAATCCTTCAAAAATTGGAGAAATAAGCGATGAATTGCGTACCTGCGAGAAGTCTTTTTCTTTTATTAAAAAACTTACAAAAGCACCAATAATTATTGAAATGATACCTCCAAAGACACGAAAAAATGAAGCAGTTTTGATCTTTTTATTCGATAAAATTGAAAATGTAAACATTGAAATCATAGTTATCAATGCTAAAATCACATTTTCTCTTATGCTAAATTCATTTTCTATGAAAATTTGTCCAGTAAATCCCATTGGAAGAAGCGAAAAACCAATTATGATTACAATAAATGCACCCATATTCCCTGGCAGAAGATATTTTATTAATCTATCAAATTTTTTTGTCAAAGACAAAATGAAAAATATGATAGATGCAATTAAAAATGCTGATCTAAAGGAATTAAAACCACTATTTTGAATTATTGAAACAGACGCTGCAACAGGCAAAAACGAAGCACCAAAAATCAGTGGATACCTTACAAAAAAACTTGCCATTAAAAAAGTCGCTAACCCTGAAGCTATCAAAACTCGTGCTACAAAAATTGCAGTTGATGCCTCTTTCATATTGGCATTCATAGAAATTACAAGCGGCACTACATAGGCATTCATCAATATTACATGTGTTAGAGACAGGCTAATATTTTTTGAAATATTCAATTTTTCTTCAATTCTATTTTTAACTTCCATGGCTATATTATAAATGAAAAAAGATATATTTTCTAATAAAAAAGCAGCCAAAAAGGCTGCCACCTGTGAAGGTGAAAAAAATGAATAAACAATGTAGTTGTCTATAATATAACAAATTATAATTTCCTAGTCAAGTATAAAGATAAATTTTCTACATTTTTTAATCTAATATTTTATATCCCAAATCCGTCGAATCTCTCAAAAACATCTGCACTGTTTCAAGTGAATATTCTTCTAGATTTTTCCCGAATAATTTAATCTTATTTAAAATCTGTGGAGTACAAGTTATAATATCACAGCCTACTTCTTCAGCTTGCTTTATATTTAAAACTTCTCTAGGAGATGCCCATAGTAGTTCTATATTTTCTTTTTTATGGCAAATTTCACTATACTCTCGCATTAAAGGCGTTGGATCTACTCCTGTATCTGCAATTCTTCCAGCAAAAACTGATATAATTGTTTTTGAATTTTTATTTACAGAATCCACAACCTTTTCTACTTGCTCTTTTGTAAATATAGCAGTTACATTTAGATTTATTCCATCAGAAGATAATTTTCTTATAAGTTCAAAGCTACCTTCCCCTTTACTATTCGTAATAGGAATTTTAACAAAAACATTATTACCTATTTTTGATAATTCTCTTGCTTCTTTTTCCATTGTTTCAAAATCGTCAGAAAATACTTCAAAAGATACGCTTTTATTAGGGAACATCCCTACTACTTTTTTTGAAAATTCCTTATAATTTTTTATTCCTGCTTGCTTCATTAAACTTGGATTTGTAGTAAAACCATCTACACCTATTTTTTCATGTATTCTTATCATATCTTCTATATTTGCACCATCAGCAAAAATTTTTATATTCATATTATTCCACCTCAATATTATTTATTGCAATATCTTTGTTTTTACTAAAATTAGGTATTATTAAAAAAACTAATGTTATAATGATTACTGCATATATACCAACAGCGCCAAATAAATTGCCAATTCTACCCAATAATACACCGATTACTCCAAAGTCAGAATCTCCAAATGTTGTATTTGAAAACCCTAAATCTCCTAGTACTGGTAACAGTAATGCAGGCAAAAAAGCTAATAATAAGCCATTTACAAAGGCCCCTATTATTGCACCCCTTCTACCTCCTGTTGAATTTCCATATATTCCAGCTGTTGCTCCACAAAAGAAATGTGGTACAAGTCCTGGGATAATTAAGATTCCGCCAAGAGCTCCTAAAATAAACATTCCAATCAGTCCACCTACAAAACTTGAAATAAACCCTACTATTACTGCTGTTGGTGCGTATGGGAAAAATACAGCACAATCTACAGCCGCAACAGCATTAGGAATAATTTTTTCTGCTATTCCCTGAAAAGCTGGAATGAGATCTGCTAATATCATTCTTACACCTGCATAAACTATAGCCACTCCCACAGCAAACTTGAGTCCGCATAAAATAGAAAATATATATGGATTAACTCCATCTGAAAGATTTTTACTTATAAACTCTCCACCCGCCGCTACTGCTGATACTAGATAAAATATCATCATGGTTATAGCTGTTGAAATTGTAGTATTACGTATAAAACTTAAGCTTTCTGGCACTTTAATATCTTCAGTACTCTTAGATCCTTTACCTACAATAGATCCTACAAAGGCAGATAAATAATATCCTAAAGAACTAAAATGTCCCATCGCTACCTCATCACCATCTGTAACCTTAAGTGTAAACTTTTGTCCAATAGCAGGGGAAATTGCAGACCAAGAACCTAATATGAATCCTCCTATTAGAATCATAGATAATCCTTCAAATTTTAATGCTCCAAGAACTGCTGAAAGTAGGCATGCCATAAAAAATGAATGATGTCCTGTTAAGAAGACGTATTTATACCTTGTAAATCGTGCAATTAAAATATTAAAAATAAGACCCGCTACAAGGATACTCATAGTTTCAACACCTAAAACCGCTTGAGCTACACTTGTAACAGCCTCGTTATTTGGTACAACACCAGTGATATTAAAACCATGTTTTATCATTTCTGAAAGGGGATCTAAATTAGAAGTGATAACTTCTGCACCAACAGAAAGCATTAGATAACCCAATATTGGTCCTAATGTGCCTGTTAGAACCTTATGTTTTGGCTGTTTTAATGCTATCAAGCCTATCATCGCAACTATACCCATCAAAAATGCGGGTTGTTGAAAAATATCTGTAAAAATAATCAATAAATTTTGCATCTCAACCCCCTAATTTCTTTGAAATTTCAATTAAATCATCTAGCACATCTTCTTTTATCTTCTTTTTATTCATATAGCTTCTAACAACCAATACTTTTTGCCCTTTATCAAATATGCTCACGAATTCCTTTACAGTTATAAATACATCGGCATTTGCTCCCATTGCTGCATTTGAATCAATAGATTCTACATTTGCCTCTATATTGTTTTCGTTGCAAAGTTGTTCGATCTTCATCTTTAACATTAATGAAGAACCTATTCCATTACCACAAACTGTTTTTATCTCTAACATAATTTTCTCCTTATCCTAATTTCTGAATTAAATTATCAATTTCATCTAAATCTCCCGAAAGAAAAACTTTCATATTATCTTCATCTCCTACTATTTCTGAAAGAGACGAAAGTGCTCTAAGATGAATGTTTTTATCAGGCGTTGCCAAAACCACAAAAATTTTCACCAGCTTTCCCATAAGTTCAACTTCATTATTTGTATATAATAAACTCATAGATAATTTTTTTACACCTTCAACATTTGAAGCATGTGGCAGGGCAAAATAATCATCTAAAACTATATATGGACCAAATTTTTCAACACTTTCAATCATATTATTTATATATACTTCTTCTATATCTCCATTTTTTAATAATGGTTTTGCTGCTATTTTAATAGCTTCTTTCCGATCTTTTACAAAATCAATTTTTTGCATATTTTCTCTTTTTAATACTTCTTTAAGCATAGGCTTTACCTCCTTTCTTATTTTTTTTGTCAGCAATAATTTCATTAATTTTTTCTCAAGATTATATCTATTTATTATCTTTGTATTTTCACTTACAATATCTAAGATTTCTTTTATTAATCTATCTTCAAAAGAAACAGGTATATTTACAAATATTTTTGCAAGTTTAGATATGTCTTTATTAGTCAAAACTGGCATTACCTTTATAACATTTTTATATTCTTTAAGCTTAATTGTAGAAATGATATAATCATATTTAATATTTAATTGTTTAAGATCATAAATTGAATAAGTGCCTATAACTTCAATATTAGGAACATATTCATATAACTGATATTCTAAAGATTTAGATACAATTGTGCCATTTGGACATACAATTATAACTTTATTTTTATAATCCTCCTTAGCATATATATTGCTTCCAAAATACATGGATAAAAACCCTATTTCATCCTCAGACATATGCTTAAATTCTCTAAATTCTATATTTTTTATAACCAATTTCATTAAATAAAATAAATATGAATACTTGAATTTTATATCTTTAAGAATTGGATTTTTGTATGGAAAAGAGTATTTTATTCGATAGTATGAACTATTAAGATGTTTTTTTAGATTCAATTTAAAATGCTCAATATTTCTGATTTTACAATTTACTATATTTTCAAATGCTTCTATTAGTTTATCAATATAATTACTTATAATAAGATCTTCTTTCTTTGAAATAAGCATGTTTGAATTTGCTAATGATGCAATGTATAAAGTTAGATATTTATTTTCTTCATTTTTTTCAAAACTAAAAAATTCACATACAAGACTGTAAAAATCAAAATTTATATAGTCATTAAGGTATTTAAATTCCTTAACGTACATTCCTTTTTTATTTCTATTTAAAATAAAGCTTTTAAAATTTGATAAATAACTCAGAGAATTATCTGATAAAGATAATTTTGATTTTTTGTTAAATTCTAAAGTGCTTATATCTGTCTTGTCCAAATAATTATCATATTTAAAAAGATAATTAAGATATAAATTTCTTACTTTTATTTCATCACCAATTATTAAATAGCAGTCTTTCTTATAATGTAGTTTTAAAGAATTTCTCTTTAGCAGTATTTTTAAATCGTTTATTGAATTAAATACTGTATTTTTGCTAACTTCTAATTCTTTAGCAATTGATGCTATATTTGTAAATTTTTCTGTCAATATCAAAAATAAAATGAGTTCATCTCTGCTCTTTTTATCGCTTAAATATTTTTTCTCAGTTAATAATCTTTCACATTCGTTTTCATCTCCTCTAAAATAAAGTTTTTTATCAATTATCAAAATATTTCCAATATGACTTAATTCGTTGTTTATTGATTCAATATCATAGTATAAAGTTCTAGATGTAACCTCATATAATTGGATTAATTGACTTATTTTTAAATTTTTACTTTCAAAAGCATTTTTTAAAATTTCATACTGTCTAAAATTCATAATATCTCTCCCTGTTTATATAGTATTTTAAGAAAACGCATTTTACAATACCAAAACTCTTCAATAAATTCAAAAATTTGAAATTTAATAGTCAAATAAAAAAAGCCCCTTTGGGCTCTTTTATAAGTACTTAATTACTTTTAAGATTTTTCCTGCAAATTTAAATGGTAATAGTGTCAATACCAATTTAAATATTCTAATTTTATTTCTTTTACTTATCTTTTTAAATTTAAATTTTTTCATCTTTTTCTCCTTGTATAATGAACACATAGTAATTAGTGTTCTTTTTTTCTTTTTACTA
>JAUNAV010000044.1 GCA_030527425.1 Tissierellia bacterium | reverse complement strand
TTAAAATTTATTTAATCATAAAGATGTATACATTTATTAGGACATTTTTCGGCTGCTTGCTTTAACATTTGAGGATCTAGATTATTATCTAATTTTTCAGATGCTAAGAATTTATTTATTTCAAATCCTTCTGGATATGTCTTTTGACATAAAGTACATCCAATACATCCTACTTTACATTTACCTCTAACATCTTTACCTTTATCATGGCTCATGCACTTTACTACAGCCTTTTGAGAATAAGGAACTAATTTAATTATATCCTTTGGACAAATTTCTACACATTTTCCACATGCCACACATTTTTCTCTATCGACCATTGCTACGCCATTATTCATATACATAGCATCAAATGGACAATGTTCTACACATGTTCCACATCCTAAACATCCATAACCGCATGCTTTTTTTCCTTCAAATAATGCTATTTGTACTCTACAGTCTTTAATTCCTGAATAATTGTAATTATCTTTTGCATTATCGCATGTACCATTACATTTAACTACTGCAACCATCTTTTCGCTATCTCCAGCAACTGCTCCCATAACTTCTGCTACTTTATCGGCAACTTTTTTCCCACCGACAATGCAAGCTTCTACAGGTGCTTCTCCTGTTGCAATTGCATGGGCACATGCATCACATCCTGGATAACCACAAGCTCCGCAATTGGCACCAGGTAGTGCAAGTGAAACCTCTTTTTCTTTTTGATCTACTACAACGCTAAATTTTGTGCTTATTATTCCAAGAATTATAGCAAAAAGAAATCCCATAACTCCTAGAACTATTATTGGTATTAAAATTTGTTGCATACTATACTCCTAAGCTAATCCATTAAATCCCATAAAAGCTATGGCCATAAGTCCTAAGGTGACCATTGCTATTGGTACTCCTTTAAATG
Organism: Tissierellia bacterium; assembly: GCA_030527425.1. Classification (GTDB taxonomy): domain Bacteria; phylum Bacillota; class Clostridia; order Tissierellales; family Peptoniphilaceae; genus JAUNAV01. Next base: position 8,678 of record JAUNAV010000044.1, on the reverse strand, counting down.
CTTTAGGAACATCACAAAGTTCTAATCTTTCTCTTAATGAGGCCAAAATTACTAAAGCTATGAAAAAACCTACAGCAGCTGATACAGAATTAATTATAGTTTCTAAAAGATTATAACCATTATCTATATTTTTTATTGCAACTCCTAAAACCATACAATTGGTTGTAATAAGAGGTAGATAAACTCCTAAAGCATCATATAAATTTGGTGATATTTTTTTAAGCACCATTTCTACAGATTGTACTAAAGAAGCTATTACCAAAATAAAAGCTATTGTTTGTAAATATTCTATGCCAAATTTAACCAATATGTAGTTTTGTATAAACCAGGTTATTGTTGAAGCAAGTGTTACAACAAAGATTACTGCAAGTCCCATTCCTGCTGCAGTATCAATTTTTTTAGTAACTCCTATAGCTGGGCAAATTCCTAAAAATTGTCCTAAAACATAGTTATTTACAAATATCGAGCCTATAATTATTGCGAATATTGATTGCATACTATGCCTTCTTTCCTTGTTCTAATTTCTTTTGTTCTTTTCTTTGTCTAATAAATGCTGTAACAGCTATCATTACTCCTAGAAGGATAAATGATGAAGCTGGTTGTTGCATAAAACCAACAGTATAATCTTCACTTATTATTCTTTGATCTAATAAAGTACCATTTCCAAAGAGTTCTCTTATTAATCCTAAAATAGAAATTGCAACTGTATATCCTAAACCTTGTCCAAGTCCATCTATAATTGATGAAATAACATTGTTTTTAGAAGAAAATCCTTCAGCTCTTGCGAGTATTATACAGTTTACTACAATCAATGGAATAAAAATTCCAAGTGAATTATATAATGCTGGTACATAAGCTTCAAGAACCATCTGTACTATCGTAACGAAACTTGCTATAACAACAATATATGCTGGAATACGCACTTCATTTGGTATGAAATTTCTTAGAAGTGAAACTACTATATTAGAACATACTAATACGAATGTTACAGAAAGTCCCATTCCTATTGAGTTTAAAAGAGTAGAAGAGATGGCTAATACAGAACAAAGTCCAACCATTTGTATTAAAACTGGGTTGTTTGAAAAAATACCCTCTTTAAATATTTTTGATAATTTCATTTTCTTCTCCTATTTTAAATTCTCTAAAGCATCTCTTGCAATATTTATACCACCTACAACTGCATTTGTAGAATAGGTAGCGCCACTAATTGCAACTATTTCATTATCTTCATTGCCATTTTCAGAAGCCTTTACTTCATCTTTCATACTTACACCCTTAACTCCATCAATAAAGAATTCTTCTTCAATTTTAGACCCAAAACCTGCTGATTCTTGATGAGAAAGTGCTTGAAATCCTGTGACATTTTTATCTTTGTCAACTCCTAAAGTAAAGTCAATATTTCCACCATATCCTCCTGGGGCGCTAATTTCAAAAACATATCCAATATTGTCAGAACCTTTCATTGCTTTATAACAATTTATCACTTCTTCAGGCAATTTATCTTTTTGTGCCCTGTCTATTTCATCAAAAGTTTCAGCATCAGGATAAACTTTTGAGAAAGCTTCTGATAATTCTTCTTGTCTTTTTGCTTCAATAACTGGAGATGTCAAAGAATTTGTAAGTGATAGACATAAAGCTGCAACAGCTGTTATTAGAAGTAATTTTAAACCTAAAACTAATGTCTTATTCATTCTTTGCCTCTTTCTTTTTTGCTACACCAAAAACATCTGGTTTAGTAACTTTTTCAATTAAAGGTACACATAAATTCATCAATAAAATTGAGTAACTAACTCCTTCAGGATAGCCACCAAATACTCTAAATACTGAAGTTAAAATACCACAACCTATTGCAAATAAAATCTCGCCCTTTGGTGTAACTGGTGTTGTAGTATAATCAGTTGCCATGAAAAATGCACCAAGAATTAAACCACCAGAAAGTATCTGAGGTAATGTCTGTGAAATATCTTGTTTAAAGATTGTAAGAAGAATTGCTGCAGTTAAGATATAACATAATGGTATTCTTAAATTAATTACTTTTCTAATTAATAAATAAGCTGCACCAATAAGTAAAGCAAGTGCTGAAACCTCTCCTATACATCCACCCATATTACCTAAAAACATATCTAGTAGAGATGGATAATTTCCTCCGCTTAAAACAGTAGCTGATGTAGTGGCTGAAGCTTGTATATCAAAGCTACCAGGTGTTGGAGCGACAAAATTACTCATTGAACTTGGCCATGATGCTAATAAGAATGCTCTAGCACCTAAGGCTGGATTTACTATATTTTGTCCTAAACCACCAAATAATTGCTTACATACTACTATTGCAAAAAATGATCCAAGTATTAATTGCCATATTGGTAGGGAAACTGGAATATTAAATGCTAATAAAATACCAGTTACTATAGCTGAAAGATCACCAATAGTCGTCTTTCTTTTCATCACCTTCGTTGAAATAAATTCAAAAATAACACAGCTTAATACTGAAATTATAGTAAGAAGTAATGCTCTTAGTCCAAAAAAGTAAGTACCTGCAATTAATGAAGGAATTAATGCTATTATTACATCTAGCATTTCCTTTCTGACAGTTCTTTCTGATCTAAAATGAGGTGATGAGGTTACTAATAATTTTTGTGTATTTTCCATTTAAACCTCCTATTTTGCTCTCTTAAGTTGTCTTTTGCCAAATCTTATTGACTCAACTAATGGTCTTTTAGCCGGACATATAAACGAACAAGATCCGCATTCAATACAATCTTTTATATTAAAGCTTTCACATTGATCGTATTTTTCAGCAGTTGCATTTTTGGCAATATATAATGGCAAAAGACCCACTGGACAAACTGAAACACATTTTCCACATCTAATGCATGGATTTATAACTGGAGGTTCTGCCTCCTTTTTCGTCAAAAGAAGCACACAATTTGTTCCTTTTTCAACAGGTGTATCAAATGATTGTTGTGATATTCCCATCATCGGACCACCACTAATCAATTTACCAACTGGCTCTTTGGTAGAACCACATTGTTCGATTAATTCACGCATTGAAGTACCTATTCTAACCAAAAGATTTCTTGGTTCTTTGACTGCATGACCTGTTATTGTTATGTATCTTTCATATAGAGGTTTGTTTAAAAAGCAAGCTTCATATATTGCATTAACTGTAGATACATTAGAAACATTGACTCCAACATCCATTGGAAGACCGCCTGAAGGCACTTTTCTATGTAATACAGCATCGATAATTCTTTTTTCATCACCCTGTGGATATTTAGTTTTTAAAGTGACAATTCTAATATTATCGTAATTTAATTCTTTTAATTTTTCTGATACTACTTCAATTGCCTTAGTCTTATTATCTTCTATTGCAAGGATTCCCTCTTTTGCATCCACTGCTTTAACACAAAGCAAAAGACCTTTAATGATATTTTCTGATTTTAATCTTAAAAGATTATCATCACAGGTTACAAAAGGTTCACATTCTGCACCATTTACAATAACTGTATCTATTGGCTTTGCAGGCGTGTATTTGATATGAGCTGGGAAAGTAGCTCCTCCCATTCCAACAATTCCTGCTTCTTTTATTTTTGCTACAATTTCTTCTTTCGATAAATTAAAAGCATCAATTACTTCTTTGCCATAGCATTTTTCGTCTAATCCATCTGTTTCAATTACGACAGCTTGTGCATTTCTTCCAGAAGCTGTTTGAATATTCAAAATGTCTTTTACAACACCTGAGACTGATGAATGTATATTTGCGGAAAATTGACCATTGGCTTCTCCTATTAATTGACCAACTTTTACTTCATCTTTCTTTTTTACGATGCACTTACTAGGTGCTCCAATATGTTGAGCCAAAGGTATTGTGACTGTTTTTGGCATATTAGAGCTAAATATTTGACTATCTGCGGATAGTTCCTTATATTCTTTTACATGAACACCGCGTTTGAAAGTTACTTTTTCCAAAGCTTTTTCTCCTTTCTTTGCTTTTTATAGAAAATGTTTCTATGGTTATTATAAATGTTTTTAAAGAGATTATCAAGGATTTATCAAGCATTATCTATAATGCTTGATAAGAATGCCTTGTAATTATCAATACTTAGCTTAAATCTATTCTCTAATTTTGATTCTTCTGGTAATTTATCTTTATAGAAAGTTTTAAAAACTGAATAATTTGAATTTACTTTTCTTACATATTCCCTAGTTTCTTTTATTGGAATATTGTCTGTATCAGGATTATTTCTTTCTAAAATGCCATCATTTAACCAGCTATCAACATTTCCAATTCCCCCATTATAAGCTGCAAGGGCTAAATCATAATTACCATAATAATCATAAAGATATCTAATATATGAAGTTCCAAGATTCAAATTATAATCAACATCATCGAGTTTATCTGGTAGATAATCTATTCCTTCAATCTCAGCTATATGAGAAGCAGTATCATCCATTATCTGCATCAAACCCTTAGCGCTCTTGCTACTTGTTGCTGAATTATGAAATCCACTTTCAACTTTTATTATAGAAGCAATAAAAAGAGGATCCATATTATACTCTTCACTGTATTTTTGAATTTTATCTTGATATTTAATACTTTCTCTTGAGGTTTGATAATATATTACTCCAAAGCTTATACAAAATGATATTACTACAGCTACTAATATATAGATTATAATTCTTAAAATTATTTTTAAAGCCTTCATTTAACACTCCATTTTTTCTAATTCTACATTTAATTGATCAAGAAGATAATCTTTATTACCTGAATTATCAAATACAACATTAGAATTGTCATACATAATTTTTTTTAAATCTGTATTTTCTATCTTTTTTATAGCATATTTTTTATCTATTCTATCTCTTTTCATAAGCCTATCAATTTGAATTTCTCTATTTGCATCAACAAGCCATACATAATCACAATCAAATTTAATTTCCATTTGAAAAAAGAGAGGAATTTCGATAAATACACATTTTGATTTTGACAATCTTATTTGTCTTTCTATCTCACTTATAATATTTCTATGAGTAAGTATATTTAATTGATTTCTTTTAATAGGATTTGAAAAAATAATCTGAGCCAATTTTTTCTTATCTAGAAAATTATTATCAAATGCTTCATCAAATAATTGGCTATTTCTAATTGCAAGATAATTCTTATTGTCTTCTTTTAACAAATCCTTGTTAATTTCATCTGCTGAGATTACAAAATATCCTTTTTGTTTTAAAAGATCAATCAAAGTAGATTTTCCTGATGCAATAGATCCAGTTACAACTATTTTATTTTGATTCATATAAACTCAATCCCGTATCAATATCAACATCCAAAGGTACATCTAATTTGATACATTCTTGCATGGTATCTTTTAATATACTCATAGCTTTATCTTTATCTTCTTTGCTAGATTCTAAAATAATTTCATCGTGAATTTGTAAAATTATTTTAGCATCCACTTTTTCTTTTTTAAGTTTCTCATAAACTCTAATCATTGCGATTTTTATAATATCTGCTGCAGATCCTTGTATGGGCGTATTTAAAGCTATTCTTTCGCCAAAACTTCTTACATTGAAATTTTTTGAATTTATCTCAGGTATATATCTTCTTCTATTAAAAATTGTCTGCGTATATCCATCTTCTTTTGCTTTTTTTACTATCTCATTCATATATTTTTTAACTTCAGGATATGAGTTTTTGTAATTTTCGATATATTTTTTTGCTTCTTTCCTTGGAATATTTAAATTTTGGCTTAATCCATAATCGCTTATACCATACACAATACCAAAATTAACAGCTTTTGCCCTGCTTCTTTGAGTTTTAGTGACCTCATCTAAACTTACATGAAAGACTTCAGATGCAGTTTTTTGGTGTATATCTTCTCCATTTTTAAAAGCTTCTTGCATTTTTTTATCACCTGTTAAATGAGATAATACTCTTAATTCAATTTGAGAATAATCTGCATCAACTAAGATATTGTGATCATTGGCTACAAAAGCCTTTCTTATTTTTCTACCTTCTTCAGTTCTAATCGGTAAATTTTGTAGATTAGGTTCTGTTGATGAAATTCTACCTGTTGCAGTGACATTTTGTCTAAATGTAGATCTAATTCTTCCATCATTATCTATTGATTTAATAAGCCCATCAATATAAGTACTCATAAGTTTTGATAATTCTCTATAATTTTCAATTTTTGAGATTATAGGATGCCTATCTCTTAACTTATCTAATACTTTTTGATTAGTTGAATAACCTGTTTTTGTCTTTTTTATAACAGGTAATTTTAAATCCTCGAATAAAACTACGGCCAATTGTTTCGGTGAATTTATATTGAATTTAGAACCTGCTAATTCATAAATCTCATTTTCAATTTTTTCTATCTTTATTTCAAGATCTTTTTTCAAATCATTAAGAATTTGCTTGTCTGCTTTAAATCCAGAAATCTCCATATCTGATAAGACTTTTACTAACTTTAATTCTACATCTTTATAAAGACTATGCATTTTAATATCTTTAAGTTTATCAGTTAAAATATCAAAAAGATCTTCAATAACATTTAGAATTTGAGCAGAAAATCCACCAATTTCATCTTCAGTTAGTTGATCATATTTTTTTAATTTTCTTCCTTTACCCAAAACTTCTTCTTTGCTTTTTGCACTGTAAGTTAAATAATTTTGTGAGGAAGTTTTTAGATCATAAGTAGTTCTTGATGGATCAAGTAGATATTGCATTAGCATTACATCTTCATAATTTTGACTTAGATTAACACCTTTTTTGTCAAACAAAAACATATCTTCTTTGATATCAAAAGACACTTTTTTGATACCATCATCTTCAAAAATTGATTTTAAAACATCTATTTCTATATCATCAATTTTAATAAGAAATGATTTTTCTCCTACAGCCTTTAAAGCTAGGTACTCTGCTTTCGAATGAATGTAATTTTCTCCATTGTACAATAGCTTGAAGAATATTAAATTTTGATTTTTAAATCCTTTTATTATATCTATATTATTTGTAATTTCATAATCAAAAGTCTTTTCTTCGTGATTATCTAATTTTTGATCAGGAAGTTTTTTTAAAAAAGAATTGAAATTATAGCGATTAAATTTTTGTATGAGAGACTCATAATCAGGTTCTTTTACTTTTAATTGCTCTATTTCAAGCTCAACGGGACAATTTCTAACTATTGTACCGATTTTTTTACTCATATAAGCAATGGTTTCACCCTCTATTAATCTCTCTTTTGTTTTTTTACCTTTTATATCATCTATATTATTAAATAGATTTTCTAATGAAGAATATTTTTTAATATACTTAAGAGCAGTCTTTTCTCCTATTCCATCAATTCCAGGAATATTATCGCTTTTATCCCCCATAAGGCCTTTGACATCTATCAATTGTTCAGGTTCAATTCCATATTCTTTTCTAATAGCTTCTATATCATATTTTTTAGTATTAGTAACACCTCTTAATGTGTAAAACACTGTGGTATTATCATCAACCAATTGCAAATAGTCCCTATCTCCTGTAATTATTACTGTTTCGATTTTTTCATCTTTTGCAATTTTCGCGTAAGTACCAACAATATCATCAGCCTCAAAACCATCTAAATCCATATACTTAATTCTTAGAGAATCGAGGATATCTTTTAAAATCCCAAATTGATGATTTATCTCATCAGGGATTTTATCCCTTGTACCCTTATATTCTTTAAATTCTTTATGTCTAAATGTTTTTGTTTTTCTATCAAAAGCTACTAATACATAATCTGGTTCATGCTCTTTCATAGCATTAAAATACATTGTTAAAAAACCATAAACGCCATTAGTCATTATGCCATCGGTAGTTTTTAAATCCTGAATTGCATAAAATGCTCTAAATAATAGACTTGAACCATCAATTAGTAAGATTTTTTTTTGCATATTTCACCTCTTAACCTTAAGTATAACTCAAATGATTTGCTTCGTAAAGTTAAAAAAAGCATAAAAAAAACTGGCGAATGCCAGTAAAATGGTGCTGGTGGTGGGACTTGAACCCACACGCTCCAAGGAACAACAGATTTTGAGTCTGTCTCGTCTGCCAATTCCGACACACCAGCTTAATACTTAAATAGTATACCATTTTATTTAAACAGATGCAAGTTTTTATTTTTCATATATTTTACAGTAAAATACGAAATTAAACTTCCTAGAATGAAACCTGCTAAAACATCAGTTGGATAATGAAAATACAAATACATCCTTGAAAGAGCAATTAAGATTGCTATTGCAAGAGTAAAATATTTTAATAATTTTGACTTTGCCATCATTAAAATAACTGTAACAGATGTAAATGAAAACATAGTGTGTCCAGATGGAAATGAATAATCTAATGGCTTTGCTGCGATTAATTCTATAGCAGTATTTATATTAAATGGTCTAGTTCTATGCACTATAGGCTTTAACATAAGATTACATACAATAACTGAAATTATCATTGAAATAAACATAACTTTAGCCATCTGTTTATACTCTTTAGTTGTAAAAAATACTATTAATAAGCATATCCAAAATATACCCATATCTCCTAGAGATGTCACATCTAACATGAGTTTATCCAATAAAGGATGTCTTAAATTCTCTGCTATCCAATTTAAAATATTAATATCTATTTTAGTTATAAAATTCATTTTAACTCCTAT
>JAUNAV010000043.1 GCA_030527425.1 Tissierellia bacterium | reverse complement strand
AGAGAAAAGGTGATGAGCAGAATAGATTTACCTATTCTGCAACATCACCTTAAAAAATATATACTAATAACTTCTATATTTGTAAATTGAAATCTTTTAAGAAACTGTTTATTTGAATATTGGTCATATATGTATCTGGATATATGCTATCAAATAACAATTTACCTTTATAAGATGTTAAATATCTAGGTATCTTTATATAGTAATCATTGAATTTTCTTGTATTTACAATAGTATTTTTTCCCATAGTTTTTTCTCCTAGTAAAGTTGTATTAAAATTATTTTTTAACCAAATAGAGAAAATTTCGGCTGAACTAGCAGTAAATTTATCGATTAATAAAAATAGTTTTTCAAAATATATTTTTTTATTAGCTTCGCAGTTAATACTGTAATTCTCTCTATCATTGAATATATTACATAAAGAACTTTTATTACTTGAAAGAAGAGAAGCTATATTTTTTAAATCTTTTAAACTTCCTCCCATATTTCCTCTCAAATCTATTACAAGATTTCTTGCACAAATAGTCTCAGTATTAAAAAGACTCATATTATTTAATTTAATATAATAATCTTTTCTTGAATTAGATTTGATTCTATAGCTTTCTATTTTTTTCCAACTAGGTCTATATAAATTTTTATAGTATATAGAGTTGTTTTTTAAATATTTAAGCTTATAAAAATTCTGATTTTTAGCTAGTTCTAATACAGGGTTTGAATTGTTTATAGATATTACCTTTCTGTAAGAGCCATCTATAAACACGTATAAGTTATCAGCTATAAAGTACTTTATATTTAATAAATTTAAAATATTAAATACAGGAGGGCTTGTAGATATATCTAACCATTTAATATTTTGCCCTAGTACAAAATTTTCAACTTTTTTGCTATTATTGATTAGTTTATAACAGCAGTTTTTTCTAATATAATTTATAATATAATTTTCATTTCTCATTTTCGACTGATATCCTAATTTCAAAATTTGATAGTAGATTTTTTAATTTATTATCCACAATTTTCTTATGATATTTACATAATGGTATAGATTTAGAGAATAAATCATTATAAAGTTTTACAGATATAGCCCTACAACCACCTCCGCACAAATATTTTACTTTACAATCGCTACATCCTTCAATTTTACTAATATTAATCTTTCTAAAATCATTAGTGATCCCGGATTGGTCTAATGCTGTATACCAATTTTCATTAAAAATATTAGTTATTTTATATTTGTTAATTAATAATGATTGACAAGGATATATATCTCCTTTAGAATCAATAGCTATTTCTCTATAAGCTCCAGCACATAAATTGCCAGAAAAATTAAGCGTTTCATTTGATAAATCAATATTATTGATATCCGGCATGTCTAGTATTTCATTTTTATTATTAGGTAATCTTATAGTGGAGGTAAATGAAAATCCATTATCAATAGCGAAAGATCTCACCTTTTTCCGGGATTGCTTATTTTGCTTACTAATTACGCTTCTTAAGTATATTTTTTTTCTATAACGCTTATCAATACTTAATAAATTATTTTTTATTTCACTTATGTTTAGACCATTTCTTTCATTAATATTTGAATCTAGAGTATCTAGGCTAATTATTATAGAATCTAACATGTAAATTACACTTAGAATTCTTTTTAAAAGAACACCATTTGTTAATACTTGACAAGACAATCCAGCTTGATTTATATATTTAATTATTGGTATTATATCTTCTCTCAAAAGAACTTCACCACCAGTTAAAATAATATTTTCAGCTTTAATTTTTAAAAGCTTATCTATTATTTCAAAGACTTGTTGTGTACTTAACTCATCAGTTAATACATTTAAATTATCTTTATTATAACAATAACTACAATGTAAGTTACATTTTAATGTTAAATGTAGATAGACATCTCTTATTGCTAAATCAGTATTTCTAGCGTCTATTCTTTTTGAATAATTTTTTTCATTATATTCATTAAGAGAATAAAAAATTACACCATTTTTTAATAAATAATTAATATCTGAGTTGTCAATGTTTGGTATTCGAGAAATATTAATTTCATTTTTATTTAACAAGTAGCTATTATAGAAATCAATTTCAACAAAGCAAGCCCTATTACAAAAATAGTTATAAATTAATACAAATTTACTACCTTCTATAACATATAAATCTTTAGAAATATACATAATAATTAGGCGTGTTAAAAAACACGCCTTCCTCCTTATGATACTGAACCGCCACCGCCACCGGTATGGATACCGCAGCCACAAGCACAAGATTCTAGTTCTTCCAAAATTTCTTCTGGTAATTCATATACTTTTTTCATTTTTTTCTCCTTTTAGCGTATTTCTATATTAATAGTTCGGTCCGACTATTAGATTCAGTATACCTAATAAAGTTATAAAATAAAATAAGTAAAATACGCAAATTCAATAGTTATTTACTCTATCTCAATTTTTTTATTATACAAGTTTTCATCCAGTGCTTGATGGCTTACAATAAAAATTATTTTATCTCTGCTTATTTCTTTGATTCTATCATATATAAGCTTTGAAGTTTCAATATCAATGCCTGATGTTATCTCATCAAGAATTAAAATATCAGTATTTTTATATAATGCCCTTACTAAGGCGATTTTCTGTTTTTCACCACTGGAAAGATTGCTGGCATTTGCTGTAATTATGCTATCAAAAGTCTTATTTTTTAAAATTGAGTTTAATAGCACATCTTTTTTCATTTTTTCCTCTTTTTCTGTTGAGTATTTTTGATCTAAAAATAGATTTTCTCTTAAAGAGGCATTTACAATAGCGATATTTTGAGAGATATACTCTATTTTATCTCTTAATTGGTCTATATCATATTCTCTGATATCAGTTTTATTTATATATATACTATTTTCATCTCTAAATCTTACAATAAGTTTCAATAAGCTACTTTTTCCACTACCACTTTTTCCATTTACCCAGACAATATCACCTTTTGAAAAATCGTCTTTTAAATCTATATCAAAAGTTTTATTAGATATTGAGATTGTACTAATATCAAAAGAAATATTATTTATATGAGCTAGATCTTTTTTACCACTTTTCTCATAAAAATTCTTCCATGAATTAAAATAATCATTGGATACTTTAAAATCTCTTTTAGACACATTCGAATTAGTTATCTGAGAAAGACTGTTGATAAATAATGGCAAAATTATACTTATTAAAATAGTATTAAAAAATTTGCCGCTTTCAAGACTAATTAGCACGGAATAAATTATTATCATTGTCTGAAACAAAGTACTTATACCTGTTATAAACACAGTTATTGACTGGGCAAAGGCATTGAGATTTGACTGCTTCTTGTAGACCTTTTCTATCTTCTGATCTATAATTTTATCAATATATCTTTTATCAGATAATTGCTTAATATAGTCAGTTTTTTCTAAAACTGATAAAATATCACCCCACATCTTTGACGATATTTCTTGTAATTGCTTAGATTTATGAAGTAAAGATTTATTTAAGAGTTTAAAAGATAGATAATAGATTGGTATGAGCGATAAAAATAGTAGAAAAATAATTTTATCCTGAAAAAATACAATCAATAAAATTATCCCTATACTTATCACTCTAGAATAAATCATGACTACATCACTAACTAAATAGGTATATAGACTATTTACTCCCATTATCATTCTTTCAAGAAGGCTCATTGGTCCAGACTCTAGTATATAATCATATTCTAGTTTATAAAATTTTTTTAAATACATCTTAAAATTATTCTTGTTAAACTCTTTTGCAAAGATTTCTCTAATCCATGTTATTAGAATATTAATTGCAATTGAAAAAATAATGAGTATTAGAATCAGAAATATTTTGCTTTTGTCTATATTCTCGTTGTTTTTGATCCATATATTAATCAAAAAAGGTGAAATTACTGTGGCAATACTAGTCAAAAACATTGTTATTATCATAAAAATTTTAAAAACATTATATTTTTTCATCTCTTTTTCTCCGATCATTTGTAATGATTAGAAATACGCTTAATAGTATTATACAATAAAGATATATTAAAAACAGTTTTAATTTATTAAAATAGAGGATTTAAAAAACGCTTTATTTGTACGAATCAACTTTTAAAAAACATAGCAAATTATATATTATAAAATAGGTAAAATAATGGGTGAAATTGTTGTTCTTTTTTCATTTTAATCTCTGTGGTGTATTTTGTCATTAAAAAACAGACCTCCTCAAGTCTCAAATAAATTTTTAAGCCTACCTTTGAAGCTCAGTTCAGTTTTTTTTGTCTTATTTATTTTATTTTTGTAACAGCCCTTCTTCATAACCATATTCTATATATCCTAACTCGTAAGCCTTAAGCATAGCTTCTTGGCGATTACTGACATTTAATTTTTTATATATTTGATTTATATGATTATTAACAGTTCTTGGAGATATATACAACTTACTGGCTATAATATCGATTTGTTCGCTATTATACAATAGATATAGTACTTGTATTTCTTTTTTTGTTAATAAACTATGTTTATATGAAGAATCGACAGTAACACTTTTTCCATTTATGAATAACTCATTTTTTAACACTTTTTCATTTTTTAAAACGATTTGATCAATTACCCTTATAAATTCGTCAACACCTAAAGATATATCTATATAACCATCTATATTTAACTCCTTTGACTTTTTAAGATACATATATTTATTTTTATAGGTTAATAAAATAATCTTTGTATCAGAAATCATTTGCTTGATCATCTTAGCTATATATAGTCCATTTTTCTCGGACTGATAATAAAATTCCATGCTTAAAATTATAAGATTATAATAATCTGCCTTTATTCTTTCCCGAAACTCTTCTTTTTTATTCACAGTAGTTATATTATAATTATTGGACTTATTCTCTAATGAAATTTTTAAGGATTCAGAAAATAGTACTTTATCGTCTACAATAAGAATTTTCATAATTTACTCCCGTCTTTTTTAACTAGAATATTTAAATTTACTTGATTTTAATAATTATATCATAAATAATAAAAAATAAATAGGTATTATACGCAATTTGCTAATAAAATACTAAAAAATAATATTAGCAAAAAGTTTTGATAAAGCAAAATTTTAATTCATCACGAAATTAGTATATACAAAAGAAGACCCTCTCCTCAAATATATTGAGTGAGAGGGATATGAATTTAAAGGATTTCTATATTATATTCTCTGATATTTTACATGTCAAGTAAAAATTAAAATTATTTAAAGATATCATATAGCTTAGTATTTTCAAGCTTTTCTCCATTAAACACGATCTTTTTAACATCATTCATATACTTGATATCCTGCCATAAAATACCGCCTACATATTTGTCGCCATCTTTAAACAATTTGTAGATTTTTTCTCCATCTTCTCCTCTAATTTCTTCTTTATCATTAAAGCCTGCAGAAAAGATCTTAACATCGCCAAGGTTTAATAGTGTAAATGGCTTTGGTGTTGAATATTTTTCATCGCCACCAGCCATATTTTTACCGGCAATTTGACCCATTTCCATACTAGCAGTCCAAAGTCCCATCGTAGCTTGACCTATTTGAGCACAGTCTCCTGCAACATAGATATCATCATTTTTTGTCTTTAAATTTTCATCTACTACAATGCCTCTGTCAACATCAAGTCCTGCTTTTTTTGCAATGTCAACATTTGATCTTATACCCGTTTGAACTAGAACCAATTGACACTCAATGACCTCACCATCTTCAAGCTTAATGCCTTTGACTTTTCCATCTTCTTCTAGAATTTCTGTCGTGTTTTTACCGGTTTTTGAGTAGATATCCATCTTTTCAAGCTCATCTTTTAATTTTAATGAAAGTTCTTTATCAAGTTGTTTGCTTAAAAGATAGTCAAAGCTTTCAATAACGACGACTTTTTTTCCGGTATTTACAATTGATTTTGCAGCTTCAAGTCCTAAAATTCCTCCACCAATGATTGCAACTGTATTTGCATTATCAAGTTTCTTTTTGAAATCTTTAAGATCATCTAAGGTTCTAATTGCAAATACCCCTTCGGTCTCTACTCCTTTAATTGGTGGTATAAATGGAGAAGATCCTGTGGCTATTAGACATTTGTTAAATTCTACACTTTCTCCATTTGAGAAAGTTGCAATTTTTTTCTCCACATCCAAATCGACAACTTCAGTGTCAAGTTTAACTGTAACATCATTTTCATCATACCAACTGTCCTTTGTCACAAAACATTCTTTTTCAGAATAGTCTTTGCATATAAAATGAGACAATTGTGTTCTAAAATAAGTATTTTCTTTTTCTTTTGATACCATTAATATATTCTTTTTGCCAGCCTTTGTAAGCTCTTTGGCACAAGAAAATCCAGCGATACCATTTCCTATAATTAAATATTCGTATTTCATAGATCCTCCTATCTTACTTATACCCACTTAATGAAGATTATCATTTTTTTAACATTATACCTTTAAGCATTTTATAGGCAAACAGATTTTATATATGATTAATAATAAAGCTTTATAATATTAAATTAATTTAGAATTAAATAAAATAGTTTGAGATTTATCTTCAATTCTAGTATAATATTAAAAAATATAGCTTTCGCTTATTATTACAGATAAACCCCAAGAAGAAAACCATTTAAAATAAGCCCATTTTTATCTTCTTGAATTTATCTGTATAATAAGTACAGTATATATGTAAAGATAGCGAAATAATCAGATGTGTACATAATTTCCACATCAAAAAATAACAGAATAATTCAGGAGGAAGAGATGAAGAATAAGAGCAAGAGTTTTTTTGAATGCAATAATTCAATTTTTGCGAAGATAAGGGATATTTCTCGTAAAATTGACATGCTTCTTTTAAACACTGCAAACGAATTGGACATTACTACATTGCAGCTTAAAATAGTTATAGCCCTTGACACAAGTGAGAGGCAAATGACCATGGGAGAGCTAGGAAAAGAAGTAGGAGTAACTGGCGGAAATATTTCTAATATTTGCAAGAAACTCGAGAGGTCAGGCTTTGTCAGAAGAGTCAGATCCGTAGAAGATGAGAGAGTTGTATATGTTGAACTTACACAAAAGGGAAATGATACAACAAAGGTTGTCGAAAAATATTTTGACAATATCAAAAAGGATCTACCTAAAGAAATAAATGAACTTCATCTCGATGATATATTACAAACATTAACCAAACTTGACAAACTGCTTGACAAATACATGACTAGGAGCGGAATTTAATGCAGACAGGAAATAACAGAAAACCGTTGATGTATTATTGGATCGGCGCGCTGTTATTATTTATAATTTTAAGATTTGGTCTAGGCCCCGTGTTAAACAATGAAAACACAAAAGAGGTCAGCTACTCTCAATTTATTGAGATGGTAGAAAACAAAGAGGTAACTGAGGTTCAAAAAGAACAATATAGAACAGTTTTTAAAGCCAAAAAAGATGGCAAGGAAAAAAATTATGAGGTTGGAAATTGGTCTGACCCAGATATAACTCAAAGATTAATCGACAATAAGGTCAAATTCGGACAGGTAATTGATGAACCCATGAGTCCGTTTTTAAGCCTTCTTTTGACATCCATAGTCCCAATAGGATTTATCCTACTTATGGGCTACATGATGAGTCGCTCGCTTACAAAACAACTTGGAAAAGGTGGAGGCGACTTCATGAGCTTTGGAAAAAGCAAAGCTAAAATCTATGTCAAAAGTAAGACCGGAAAGACATTTAAAGATGTGGCAGGTCAGGAAGAAGCCAAGGAATCTTTAGATGAAATTGTGGATTTTCTTCATTATCCTCAAAAATACAGAGAAATTGGAGCAGTATGCCCAAAAGGAGTGCTATTGATAGGCCCTCCAGGAACTGGTAAAACACTTATGGCTCAAGCTGTAGCAGGCGAGGCCGATGTACCATTTTTCTCAATATCTGGTTCAGAATTTGTAGAGATGTTTGTAGGACTTGGTGCAAGCAAGGTGCGTGATCTTTTCAAACAAGCAAAAGAAAAGGCACCATGTATCGTATTTATTGACGAGATCGATGCAATTGGTAAAAAGCGTGACACCTCTGGTTTTAGTGGAGGAAATGATGAAAGAGAGCAAACTCTTAACCAATTGTTAAATGAAATGGACGGCTTTGATGCAACTGAAGGCGTTGTGCTTTTAGCTGCAACCAATAGACCTGAAATACTAGATCCTGCACTTACAAGACCAGGTCGTTTTGATAGACAAATTAGAGTTGAACTGCCCGATCTTATCGGACGTAAGGACATTTTAAAAGTCCATGCAAAAGATGTTAAAATGGGCGATAATATAGATTTTGAAGAGATTGCTCGAATGACTGCAGGAACCAGTGGTGCTGATCTTGCAAATATCATAAATGAAGCGGCACTTCGTGCAGTCAGAGAAGGAAGAAATCGTGTTGCTCAAGAGGATTTGGAAGAATCAATTGAGGTAGTTATAGCAGGCCAACAAAAGAAAAACAGCGTAATTAGCGATGATCAAAAGAAAATTATCGCATATCATGAGGTCGGTCATGCACTTGCAACGGCCATTCAAACCAATAAAAAACCTGTCACAAAGATAACCATCGTGCCAAGAACAAGTGGTGCTTTGGGCTATACTATGAGTGTTGACAGGGATGAAAAATATATAATGACCAAACAAGAACTCTTTGATGAAATTGTAACCTTAACCGGTGGTAGATCGGCAGAAGAGTTAATCTTTAACACAAAGACCACCGGAGCAAGCAATGACATCGAAAGAGCTACGAAAATAGCAAGGGCAATGGTTACTCAATATGGTATGGAAGATGACTTTGATTTTGTTCAATTAGAGCAAACTCATGGTAGATATCTTGGTGGTGAAAATAGACTTATAGCAAGTACAGGAACTGCCGATAAGATAGACCAAAAAGTCATGGAAATAATAAAACAGGCTCATTATAGAGCAATTGAAATTCTTAAAGACAATATGGACAAACTCCATGAAATATCCGATTATCTTCTTAAAAAAGAAACCATAACAGGCGATGAATTTATGGAGATTTTAAATAGAGAAAACTCGGATGTTTCTAATAAAGAAGAAAATACAGATGTCAATTTAAAAGATACAAATAATGAGTCTGATAAAATAGAATAATTTGATAGTGATGAAAGGGATGTTTGCCTTTCATCACTTTTTCGTTGTATACTTAGTTGGCTTGAGAGAACAAAAGTAAGAGAATAAGAATCAGCTGCTATGAATACAGACAAAATAAACTTCAGCTAAAAGTTAAAAACATCCCCGAAGCAGCAAAATTAAATTTATCTAATGTACGATATATCTAAAGGACACCAATTTTTACAGTAGTAGTTTATTATATACTAAACTGAGATGTAATATCATATAGTACTATCCTATAAATACAGAAGACAAGTATATATGATAAGTTAAATTATGATGTAGTAGAAGTTCTATTTAAATATATGTAACCACTAATAATGATATATATAAAAGATAAAAGGATACTATATTGATTAAAGATTAATTAATAAATAAAAAATAAACCTTCTTAAGTAGTAGATGAAACTAGAAAGTGCGTGATGAAACAATCATATCTTGTTTGTATATCAAAGCCTAGAAATCTTCTTTACAAGGACAGTACAACCTAGAAGCTTTGTTGAGAGCTTTGAATTTAGATTATATAAATTTGACAAAATGTAAAATCTTATATAAAATATAAAAAAGACTAACTATTAAAAGTCAAGAGATGAATTGATAAAAATATAAGAAT
>JAUNAV010000006.1 GCA_030527425.1 Tissierellia bacterium | reverse complement strand
AGAAACCTAAGTTCATAACAAGTTTTTTACCTTGTTTATTTGCTCTATATCCAGTAATAATAATCAATAGACAAATTCTTCTACGTCTATATTTTCTTTTTAGTTTTTCAATATGTTTTTTTCTTCTTCTAATTGCTGATTTAGATAGATTGCTATTTTTATATACTCTAATTTTTCTAGTAGTATTTTTTCTTTCTCCAAGTCTATCTCTTGAACTATTCTTATGTAATTTTTTTCTTCTCATACTTAATACCCTTCTAGTAAAAATATAGCAACTATAAACGAAAAAAGCAAATAAATAAAGCCCTAGGGCTTTATTTAAACTTTTTAATTCTTGAACTTAGATTATCATTTATATCTATTGTACTTTTTTCATATTCTTCATCTATCAAATGGCTATTAAATACGAAATTGGCAGAAGAGGGGCTCATTGCTACTACCACATCATATAAAACAGCAATTCTTAAAAGTGCTTTGACATCAGGATCATGTGGTTGAGCTGTTAGAGGATCCCAAAAGAAGATTAAGATATCTATATTATTTTTAGCAATCTCTGCTCCAATCATTTGGTCTCCACCAATAGGCCCTGATAAAAAGGGTTTAATATTTAAATTATATTTTTCTTTTAAAACAGAAGCAGTTGTACCAGTGCCAACTAAATTATGTTTTTTAATTTTATCAAGGTTTTCGCCTATCCAATAGAATAATTCCTCTTTTTTACCATCATGAGCTACAATAGCTATATTTTTCTTCTTATTAATTTTGAGTTGTTTATATTTTTGCATTTATCCTCATTTCGAAAAAATCACACTAAATGTTGAACCAACGCCTTTTTTACTCTTTACATTTATCTTGCCCTTTAAAGCTTCAGTAAATGTCTTAGTTATACTAAGACCAAGTCCATGTCCATTAGTTTTTGTATTCCTTGCATCGTCAATTCTATAAAATCTATCAAAAATATGATTGATTTTATCTTTATCAATTCCAACACCATCGTCTTTTACATGGATATATATATTTTTTTTGTCTTCTTTTAAAATTATTTCAATATTTCCATCATTTCCAATAGCCTTTATGGCATTAGAGACCAAATTATACATTATCTGAGTTATTTTATCAGCATCAGAATCTATCATAATATTTTCTTTGATATCAGATTTTAATTTTATATTGGCCTTATTAAGTCTTGGTTGAAAGTTTTCTATTACTTTATTTATGAGAATAGAAAGATTGAAATGCTTCTTATGAACTCTTACGAATTCACTATTATCATCAAAAGTTTTTTTCAAATTATCAACCAAACCATTTAAACGCCTTACCTCCTCTAAAAGTATATTAATTGTATCTTCATTTGGTTCTATTACTTTATCTTTCATAGCCTCCAGATGTAATGATAAATTGGTTAGGGGCGTTCTAAGCTCATGGGAAATATCTTGAGCATATTGAATTCGAAGCTTTTCTTGAACTTCAAGATTTTTTGATAGATATCTAATATTATTAGACAATTCGTTTAATTCAGTAATTTCAGTATCTTTAAGATCTATGCTATAATCTCCATCTTTGATTTTTTGTGTTGCTTTTGAAATATTCAAAATAGGTTTAGATAGTGTTCTTGCAAAAAATACTGCAATCATAAAGCCTATTAAACAAGATATTATCAGCGTAATAAGTATAGAATCGACAGTATTTTCTCTTAATTGAGTTGCCTGTCTATTTGTCCGGTAACTATCATCCATATAACCTATAACTAGATATCCAAAGTATTCATTTGTCTGAGGAGAATAGAAGGAGTAATCTTTAGTGACAAATTTACCTTTTTTCTTAATATCATCATCGATACCATTAAACTTTGCAATGGATTCATTTTTCATATTAAAAATTTCGATGTAGACATTTTCTTTCTTAGAATAATTTTCAAGTCTCTGTTTTACTTCACTTTCTCCTTGCCTCCAAAAAATTTCTTCAAATTCTGTTTTGATTCTTTCAAATTCTATATTTCTATTTTTTAATAAATAGCTGGTCATAGTTCTATTTATG
Organism: Tissierellia bacterium; assembly: GCA_030527425.1. Taxonomy (GTDB): domain Bacteria; phylum Bacillota; class Clostridia; order Tissierellales; family Peptoniphilaceae; genus JAUNAV01. The sequence continues at coordinate 54,314 of JAUNAV010000006.1, read as the reverse complement.
AAAAAAGAAATGCAGACAGAAAAAACCAGTATACTCATTAAAATTCCAATGGTAAAATTTTGGATTAATTTATTTCTTAGAAGCATCGTCTAATCCGCCAGATTTATATCCCATACCATATATAGTTTTTATATAAGCTGGTTTTTTCGGATTATCTTCTATTTTTTGTCTTATATTTTTAATATGTGTATCAATAGCTCTATCATAAGCATCGTAATCAAGACCAAAAGTTATTTCAATGATTTCTTCTCTGGTAAATATTTTATTTGGATTTGAAAATAGGGTCTTTATAATCTGGAATTCATTTTTAGTTAAAAATACTTCTTCACCATCTTTAAAGAATCTATTGTATTCTAAATCCATCTCTAATCTACCATCTTCAGTTTTTATAATATCTGCTCTAGGTATATTATATTTTTTAATTCTTCTTAAAATAGCTTTTACTCTCTCCATCAATTCTCTAGGTGAAAATGGCTTAGTCACATAATCATCTGCACCAAGTCTTAATCCATCTATCTTATTATCTTCATCAACTTTTGCTGTAACCATAATTACTGGCACTTCAGATTTATTTCTAATAGACTTAATTACCTCTTCACCACTTAATTTTGGAAGCATTAAATCAAGTATTACAAGATCAATGTCATTTTCTTCGAAAGCCTCAAGGCCTTCTTCGCCATCATAGGCACATACGACATCATATCCTTCTTTTTCAAGATATGATTTCATTATATTAACAATTCCTTTTTCATCTTCAATTATTTCAATTAGAATTTTTTGCATATTTTTCACCTCAATATTAGTATACCATCATTAAAAAGCTTTTTTATATGCTTTTTGTGTATTTATAGAAAAAGGACATCCTAAGATGTCCTAAATCTAATTATTATTTTGTTGTTGATCTTGATTGTTATTCGGCTCTTCGTTTTTATTCTCAGATTCTGTCTTTTCTTTTTCAGAATCTTCTTTATCATCCTTGTCTTTTTTCTTTTTATCTTTGTCTTCTTCTTTTTTAATCTCAGCGCCAAGATCTGAATAAGTTTTTGGAACCTCATAATCCCAATCTTGAGGGTAAATATATCCAAATTTAGCTGGATCATAACTTCCTTTTCTATCTACAAATGATCTTGAAACTATAAGATTAGAAGGAGTTTTATTGGATGCTAATAAGTTATTTCTTGAATCGACGCTAACCCAAACATGCATATCATCATCTGATTTTGGTTGGTTATCTTTCGAGAAAATTTCATCTATAACAGTTCCTCTAGGATCTGCTCTTGAGGCATCTGTCGGTTTTTTACCACTTATTGTATCAACCTCAGCATGTATAATTCCATCGGGCTCTTCAAAACTCTTAGATTCATTGTCTTGGAGAATGGATCTATTTATCTCTCCCCAAATGTAAGCAGCATCAGTGGAATCACCTGTTAATTTTATATTTTGATTGTCAGCCCCAATCCATGTGCCAACTGTATAATATGGGGTATACCCTACGCACCAAAAATCTGTTTTATGATCAGTTGTACCAGTTTTTGCAGCAAAATCTATTCCAGGAATTGAAATTCTTTCATAATACTCTGCAGAAGTTTGTAGGGCAGAGGTCATTTGATAAGCTGTTTGGGGACTTGTTACCTCATGAGTTATTACAGATTTATCATCAAATATTACTTCACCTTTGCTATCTTCAATTTTTGAAAAACTCAAAGGCTCATTGTATACTCCACCATTTGCCAAAGCAGCATATGCTGCAGCCATATCTTTGGTAGTTAAGCCCGATGTCATTGCGCCTAAGCCCAAAGCAGCTAGATTTTCATCATTTTGATTAGAATTTTCTTTTTTGCTTACAAAATGATCATATTCAGGATTATCCTTATTAATAATACCAAAGTTTTCAAGATATTCTTTACTTTTTGGTATGCCAATATCATCTAGTACTTTTACAGCATTAGTATTTACTGAATATTTGATGGAATCTCTAAGTGTCGTAAAACCTCTAAAATAACCATATATATTATTTGGCCAAACTTGTCCATCATCTAAAACTTCAAATGGAACATCATCTATACCAGTTGCAAGATTGTAACCATTATCTAAAGCTGGAGTATATGTTGCAATTGGCTTGATACTACTACCGGGTTGTCTCGGAAGATCAATTGCTCTGTCTAAAACTCTAAATCCTTCTTGATCTCTTCCACCTACAATGGCTTTTATATGTCCAGTAGTTTGATCAATGACAACTGTTGAGGACTGTGGTTGAATTAAACCAGTAAGATCAATATCATAATAGTTTTTATTAAATGAATAATATGAATCATTGTCTATTATCATATCATCATGTTTATCCAAATAATCTTTTTTAATTATAATATTACCATCATCATCAGCAGTGACCGAATCATTTCCAGTAAATTCTATAGCACCAACTCTATGGGTACGCAGATTGCTATTATTTTCATCCAGATTATAGTAATCTTTTATAAATAGATTTGTAGATTCTAGAACAAATTTTCCGCTATTTATTACAAAGTCTCCATTGTCATTATAATAACCTTCATCTTTTGTAAGGTAAATATCATTATTTGAATCAAGGATATTATCCTTATCATAATAAAGAATGTCCCAATTAGAGTTAATTATATTTCCATAATCATCATAGCTTAAATCAAGCATTGGAGCATTTGAATATCCCTGAGTATTTCCATTTAGTAATTCGGAAAAATTAGAATAGACATCTTCAAGTCTATCTTGCATGGTTTGGTCCATGGTAGTTGTTATTTTCAAACCGCCATAATATAGTTTTTCCCATGCAGCATTTTCAGAAATATTGTAAATGGCTTGTAATTTAGCTACAACTTGTCTTTGCATAAGATCAACAAAATAGTTAGAGAAATCTTCATTAACTCTTTGAGCAGGTTTTATTGCACTTGCTACATCTTCTGCTTTAGCTTCTTTATATTCTTTTTCAGTTATATAACCATTTTCAAGCATTTTTGAAAGAACATAGACTTCTCTATCGAAGGGCTCTCCATTATAAACTGCAGCATATTTCTCACCGCTAATTGTAAATTCACCCAATACTTTTTGATCTGTTACTTCAGATTTTTTCATCGTGTTAAATAGAGCATAGGATGTAGGCGATTTTACAATACCTGCCATTGCCGCACTTTCTGCAAGCGTAAGCTCAGATACATCTTTAGAAAAATATGTTTGGCTAGCAGCTTGCACTCCAAAAGAATTTTGTCCAAGAAAAACTCTATTTAAATATGCTTCTAATATTTCATCTTTTGATAAGTTCTGTTCAATTTCCAAGGCTATATATATCTCTTTTATCTTTCTTTCATAAGTTTGATCATTAGAAAGATATGTATTTCTTGCAAGTTGCTGTGTCAGAGTTGAACCACCTCTAACGATGGATCCTGCCTTTATATTTTCTACAACACTTCCAAGAAGTGAAATAATATCAAATCCCTTGTGCTTATAAAAACGCTCATCTTCAACTGCTACAAAAGCATTTTTTAGAGAGTCAGGCATTTGATCTATATCTACAGCCTCTCTGTATTCGCTGGTTTCGACGGTATCAATTTCATTACCATCTTGATCGACTATTACAGAGTTTTGAGCCATTTCATGCTTAATATTTTCGGCATCTATATGTGGAGTTTTGCGCATTACTTCTAGGATAGAACCGCCAACAACTCCTGAAAATACCGACATCAATAAAATAAAAACTAAAAATATCACTAAAATGACTTTCCCTATAATAGAGGCGATTTTCTTTGACATTTAATACCTCCATAAATAAAGATTAGTCTCATTATAACATAAATAAGTCATAAAGTTAATTAATTTATAATACATAAATGGAAAATTTTGATTTATACATAAAAATAGACAGATTAAAATCTGTCCATTTTACTATTTTATATTTAAAATTTCATTACACCAATCTTGATATTGTGTGACTTTAGATATAGTTTCTTGATCTAATCTATCATTATATTTTCCATCAACTATATCTCTTATTGGATAAACTTTAACTGATTCTATATTATTATCATCATAATAATGATGTATATAAGAAGGAATTATGTCTATATTTTCTATTTGAGTATCCGAATCTGTCTTTTTAACTTTAAAATTCAAAAATACACCGCATTCAGTAGCCCAATTGTCTGAATATCCTGACCATTGACCATTCATTGAATTGCCCATTGAATATATTATGAATTTCTTTTTACCATCTTTTTCGAATTCTTCACTGCCTTGAAGTACATGCGGATGAGCTCCTAAAACAAGATCAGCTCCCATATCTATCATTTTATGAGCTAAATCAGTCTGATAAGAATTTTCTTCAGTTACATATTCATCACCCCAGTGAGGATAGACTATAATAAGATCAGATTTATCTTTTACGCTTTCGATATCTTTTTTGACTTTATCCATATCTAAATCATCAACTAAATAATTGTTATCGTCTGTGATATACCACTCGTATAAACCATTAAAAAATTGACTATATGCAAGAAGAGCAACTTTTATGCCATTTACATCGACTATTGTGGGTTTTCTTTCTTTATCAAGATGAGTTCCAAATACTTTCATCGAATTTTCTTCTATTAATTTATGAGTTGATATAAGTCCTTCGACTCCATTATCAAGCACATGATTATTTGAATTACCCAAAGCATCAAATCCTAAATCTCTAAGATAATATATAGTATCTACAGGTGAATTGAATGTAGGATAGCTACTTACAGGCTTTTCGGGATCAACGGTTTGCTCAAAATTAGCTATTGCTAGATCGCTATTTTTTATCATATTTTCAAATGGTTCGTATATATCTCTATAATCATAGCCATTTTCAGTTTTGTAGGAATCATTAATCCACTCGTGAAATAAAATATCACCAGTTGCTAAAATGTCAATTTCTTTGCTTTCGCGTTTATCCTTTTTCTTATTATCAATTACTTGTTCTTGTCCTTCTTTAACGACAGAAAAATTTTGCTTTTTGTCTGAATTTGAATTTGACGATAGATTATCCACATATTTGATCGATTTATGTGAAAAATCCTCACTTACAATCTCTTGATTGTTACTTTTTGAACAAGATGTCAAAAACATTAGTAGTGAAAGTGCAATTATCTTTACTTTTTTCATATAACCTCCTGATTTTATTTCTTAATATATTATATCAAATATTTTTACCAACTCAATTATAAAATTATTTTTACAATTTATATTGATATCTAAACTTGAAAATTTCACAAAATGACGGATATTTAATAATAGGATAGGAGAAATATGCAAAGAGTAATACAAGTTAATGTTTATAATAATAAAGAAGATTTAAATAAAGAATATGAACTGGAAAGTTTAATAAAAACTGCTGGTGCAAAAACTGAAATATATATATCTCAAGTTATTGATAAACCAAATCCTTCTTTTTATATAGGTAAGGGAAAAGTATTTGAGATAAAAGACATTGCTGAAAAACATGATATAAAAACTTGTGTTTTCGATGTCGAACTTTCAGCAAGTCAGGTTAGAAACTTAGAAGAGACGATGAAAATAAAAGTTGTAGATTGGACAACTTTGATTCTTGATATTTTTGCAAAAAGAGCAAATACAAAAGAGAGCAAACTTAAAATTCACTTAGCTCAATTAAAATATCAACTACCAAGACTTAATAAATGGTTTAGCTATTTGTCACGACAAGCTGGTGGAATTGGTACTAGAGGACCTGGAGAAACAATGCTTGAGACTGATAGAAGGGCAGTTGTAAGAGATATAAAATTCTTAGAAAGAAAGATTAAAGAAGTTGAAAATACAAAAAGAGTTAATAGGAAATCTCGAAAAAATATTATAAATATCTCTTTACTAGGATATACCAATGCTGGTAAGAGCACAATTTTAAATCAATGCTTGAAAAAATATGGTATGGAAAAATATGTCTATTCAGATGACCTTTTATTTGCAACCTTGGATACTTCAACTAGAAAATTAAAATTAGATAAGACGAATGTAACTCTTACCGATACAGTAGGATTTATTGATAATCTTTCTAAAGAATTAAATGATTCTTTTTTAACCACAATTGAAGAAATAAAATTTGCAGATATTTTATTGGTTGTTATAGATGCTTCAAAAGAAGATCTTTCTTTACAATTAGATACTATTGATAATACCATTAAAGATGTAGGGGTAAGTGACAAAAAGATAATATATGTATTTAATAAGATGGATCAAGTAGATAATGAATTAAAAATAAAAGCATATGAAAGGGATAAAGATAGAATATATATATCAGCAAAAAATGATTTGGACATTGAAAGACTAAAAGAAAAGATACTTAATGTTATAAAAAAAGATTATATACTTGCTAATATACATATACCATATAAAAATGGAGATGTATTAAATTATTTTCTAAATCATTATGATATAAGAAAAAAGGAATTTAATGAAAAAGAAACAATATTAATTGCTGAAATTTCAAAGGTTGATTATGAAAGATATAGAAAATTTATCAGATAATTACAAGACAATATATGGCCATTTAGAAAATGAATTTGAAGAAAAAAAATCTATCTTTATAACTGATGCTAAATATGTAGATTCTGAAGATGAGGCATTAGAGTTTATTGAAGAAATTAGAAAAAAATATAATGATGCAACTCATAATTGTACGGCCTATATTATAAATAAAAATCCCATAATTAAAAGATATAATGATGACGGTGAGCCTACTTATTCTGCTGGAATGCCTATTCTTTCGGTTTTAGAAAAAGAGAATTTAAAAAATGTAGTAGTAGTTGTAACTAGATATTTTGGAGGTAAGAAATTAGGCAAAGGTGGTTTAGTTAGAGCATATACCAAGGCAACAACTGATTGTATAAATAAGAAAATAGTCGAAAAAAAAGCATATGTGGAAGTTGAATTAATTTATGATTACACAAATGCTGGGATAATAGATAATTTTATTTTAGATAGAAAATATCATATAATAGACAAAAATTATACAGATAAAGTGTCTATGAGATTATATATAGACAAAGAAAAATTTGAAAATTTCAGCACTGATATTATTAATTTAACTTCTAATAATATAATAATAAACAAAAAAGAAATAAAAATGCTATTTAGTCACAATCAAAAAATAATTAAGGAGGCATAAATGTCAGGACATAATAAATGGAGTTCTATTAAAAATAAAAAAGGTAAAGAGGATGCTAAGAGAGGTAAGATATTTACAAAATTAGCAAGAGAAATAACAGTTGCAGTTAGAGAAGGTGGAGCTGATCCAGAATATAATCCATCTTTAAAATCCGCAGTAGAAAAAGCAAAGGCAGAAAACATGCCAAATGATAATATCGAAAGAGCCATAAAAAAAGCAAGTGGAAATAATGCAACTGATAATTATGAAAGAATAATCTATGAAGGTTATGGACCAGGTGGAATAGCAGTGGTTGTTGAATGTTTAAGTGATAATAAAAACAGAACCGCTGCAAATATTAGACATTTATTTGACAAATTTGGAGGTAACTTGGGCACAGATGGATCTGTGATGTTCATGTTTGAAAAGAAAGGATTAATGATATCAAAGGATAAATCCTATGATTTTGATCAATTAATGTTAGAAGCTTTAGATGCTGGATGCGAAGATGTTATAGAAGAAGATGATCATTACGAAATAATAACAGATCATAAAAATTTCATAAATGTAAAAGATAAATTAAGCGAAAATTTTGATTTTGAAAGAGCAGAAATTTCATATTTAGCAGATAATTATATTGATCTTGATGATGATAAAAAACAATCTCTAATTAAACTTATAGATAATCTTGAAGATGATGATGATGTTCAAGAAGTCTATACTAATTGGAATGTAGATTAGAAAATGTTTAGACTAAAGGCTTTTATAATTTCATGTCTACTTTTTATTGTATTATTCCTATCAGCAGTAGAATATCAAAGCTTAGACTATAAATTTTATAGAGATTTTCAAAAAAAGGAAAATTTAAAAGAGATTTACAATATAGAAAAAGATCTTGATAAAATTAACACTGATCTTATTAAATTTTTAAAAGTAGGAGATAAAGATCTAATTAAAGATGATTTTAACAATAAGGAAGTTCGTCATCTAGAAGATTGCTATAAAATTTTTAAAGCAGGCTATATTTTAAGAGATTCTTGTTTTATTATTTTGATTGTATTGTTTTTTATAAATAAGAATGATCTTAAAGATAGATTAATAGATAAGATAATAAAATATCAAATAAGAATTAGTGTATTTATTTTATTATTCTTAGGTCTTTTATTTATGAATTTTAGCAAAGCCTTTATCAAGTTTCATCAAATTTTTTTTGATAATGACTTATGGCTTTTAGATCCTAACAAAGATTTATTGATTCAGATAATGCCTGAGAAATTCTTTATTGAAAATGTCATTAGGATAATAGTTATCTTTGTAATTTTAGAAATTGTTGTAAATTTAGCATTTAAAAAAATAATGGAGGCTAGAGATGTCGATCCTATCTGCGATAAAAGTAAATAATAATCCAGTAGCATTTAAAATATTAGGTATAAATATTTATTGGTATGCGATAATAATAATTACTGGTATATTAATATCTGCATATATTGCAAAAAAAGAATTTATCCGATATGGATATGATGGTGATTTTATATATGATTTTTTGATAGTTATGCTGCCATCAGCAATTATTTGTGCAAGAATATGGTATGTAGTTTTTGAGTGGGATTATTACAAACTAAATCCTTCACAAATTATTAACATAAGAGCTGGAGGCCTTGCAATTCACGGTGGTATAATTGGTGCACTTATAGCAAGCTATTTCTTTTCGAAAAAAAGAAATATACAATTAATTGATCTAGCAGATGTAGTATTTCCATCAGTAGCTTTGGGACAAGCAATTGGAAGATGGGGAAATTTCATGAATATGGAAGCTTATGGCTATCCAACTAATTTGCCTTGGGCTATGGAGATTAATGGAGTTGGCGTTCATCCGACATTTTTGTATGAATCCATTGGAGATTTACTTATATTTATATTTTTATATTTAAGGAGAAAGAAAAATGTAAATAGAGGTTCGCAAACTGCACTTTATTTAATATTTTATGGCATTTTAAGATTTTTTGTAGAAGGATTAAGAACAGACTCTTTATACATCTTAGGTCTTAGAACTGCACAATTAATGAGCCTATTATTTATAATCATAGGAATTATTTTATTTATTAAATCAAAAAGCATGGGGGAGATAGATGAGAATTTTAAAAAGCAAAGAAAACACCAAGACATTTATTAAAGATCTTTCAAATCAAATTAAGGAGCATGAAATAAAATACTTAGCAGCGGAGACCACCTATCATTTTATAATTGCACTTGTGCCATTTCTAATAGTTTTAATAAATTTGGTCTCTCTATTTGCAAAAAGTCAATTAGATACAGTCTTATCGATATTTGATCTTTTGCCAAAGGAAACTAAGGATACATTATTGCCTATTGTAGAAAATATAATACAACAGAGTTCTTCAACATTATTGTCAGTAGGTTTGATTGTAGCTTTATGGTCATCATCAAATGCATTGACTTCATTGATAAGAGCTTTTAACAAAGCATTTGATATTGAAGAAGAAAATAATTTTATTCTAAAAAAAGTTAAAGCAATATTTTTTACCATACTTGTCGTATTACTAATAATAACAGTGTTATTATTTATGGTATTTGGTGATACAATAATTGGTTTTATTGAGAATCTGTTTAGAATAGATATTAAAAACCAGTTTAGCGTGATTTTTAGTATCCTAAGATATCTTATACCAATTTTAGGTATGATACTTGGATTTTCGTTATTATTCAAATATGCTCCTAATTTTAAAAAGGGAGAAAGCCTACATTTCAAATCAGCAATAGCCGGAGGAGTTGTGGCAAGTATTGGGTGGATAATAATAACTTTGGCTTATTCATTTTATGTTTCAAATATATCTAATATGTCAAAGACCTATGGTTCACTTGTCGGTATATTTGCATTATTTATTTGGCTTAACCTAACTTGTAAGATAATGATAATTGCTGCAGAATTTGCTTCATCATACGATAGAATTAAAAGTTTAAAATAATTAAAAGCTATTACAGTCGAATATGTGCTGTAATAGTTTTTTTATTTTAAAAAAATAGTACTTTAGCAAAGTCAATTAAAAATTTTTTTAGAATATAATATATAAGTTTACTTGAATAATTTTCTGCTATGGGTTAAGATATAAGAAAGTGGTAGAAAGTGGTAGTAAGTGGATATGTTTCTTGGCGAATACAATCATAAATTAGATTCAAAAAATAGATTAATGCTGCCTAGTGATTTCAGAAAAGAACTCTCTGGTAGTTTCTATGTAACAAAAGGAGCAGAAAATACTCTTATTATTTACACTTGCGAACAGTTTCAAAAAAAAGCTCAATCTCTCGATAATCTTACAAATAATAACAAAAAAAATAGAGCTTTAAAAAGACTATTCTTTTCATCTACCACAGAGGTTTCCCTTGATAAACAAGGGAGATTTCTTATTAATAAAAATTTACTAGATTACGCAAATATTAAAAAAGACGTAATGATTATTGGAAATGGGAACAATATCGAAATCTGGGATGTAGACAATTGGAATAAATACATCAAAGACGTAGAGATTAAGTTATCAGATATCATGGATGAATAATGAATTATAAGCATATACCAGTTTTATTAAACGAAACAATAGAACAATTAAATATCAACAAAGATGGTGTCTATGTGGATTGTACTCTTGGTTTTGGGGGTCATAGCAAACAAATTCTTAAAAAACTCGATAATGGCTTAGTAATTGCAATTGATCAGGATCAGGAAGCAATAGAATTTGCAAAAGATAATCTTAAAGAATATGCTAACAAAGTCATTTTTGTAAATGATAATTATTCGAATATTGATAATATCCTTGATAATCTGGGATTTGATAAAATCGATGGCGCCATAATGGACATTGGCGTCTCGAGCTATCAAATTGACAATGCTAAACGTGGCTTTTCATATATGAAAGATGGCTTTTTGGATATGAGAATGGATAGATCAAAGGAAATTACAGCTTTTGATATTCTTAATTCTTATAGCGAGAAAGAACTTGTAAGAATTTTTTCTGAATATGGAGAAGAACATAAGTCAAAAACCATAGCTAAAGCCATAGTTAAACAAAGAGAAATTGAAAAAATAGATACTACATATAAATTAAGAGAATTAATTAATAAATACTATAATTCTAATGAAAATCATCCTGAAAAGAGAATATTTCAAGCATTGCGAATAGAAGTTAATGATGAGTTAGAAGTATTAAAAAATTCAATTGAGAAAATTGTAGACAGATTAAAAATAAATGGAAGAATCTGCATTATTAGCTTTCATTCTCTAGAGGATAAGATAGTAAAAGAAAAATTTAAAGAATTAAATAGAGATTGTATATGTCCACCAGATTTTCCTATTTGTGTTTGTGGACACAAAAGAAAACTAAAATTAGTAACACGTAAGCCTATTATTGCTACTAAAGAAGAATTAAAAAATAACTCAAGAAGTCATAGTGCTAAATTACGTGTAGGGATGAGGGTTTAAAATGAAGGCAAATGCAAAAAGATATAAAAAAGAAATACCTGTTAAAAAAGCCAAAATAAGTGTAAATAAGGCCCATAGCAGAAATACTTATATAGAATATACTATTAAGAAAGATAGAAATTTTCGTAGATTATTAACTGTAATTTGCTTAGTTTTTATATTTTCCTTAAGCGTAAAAAGTTATATGAGTTATAATGAGATAGTTAAAAGAGAAAATAGGCTTAAGGAATTAAATGATGAAAGTTACTCACTTAGTTTAATAAGAGATGATTTAAATAAAAAGCTTGAAGATACAATTGATTTATCAGAAATAAAAAGATATGCATTTGAAAATTTGGGCATGAGAAATGCTGATAGTGATAATATAGTAGAAATCAATGTGGATAGATAGGAGGAATATTTGTATAGTTATAAAATGTTAATTGCCATTATGCTTATATCTTTTGTTTCTACTTTAATTTTCGGAAATTTTTTAATACCGCAACTTAAAAAGAAACATATAGGTCAAAATATTAGGCAAGAAGGACCAAAAAGCCATTATGATAAGGCTGGCACACCAACTATGGGTGGCGTAATGATCATTCTTATTTCTTTAATACTATCTATTATATTGATGCCTATTAATTTAAAAACTATTGCTATTTTAATTTCAATGTTTGGATTTGGAATGATAGGATTTATTGATGATTTTAGAAAATTAGTTATGAAGAGATCATTGGGACTTACGGCTAAACAAAAAATAATTTTGCAAGTGATTATTAGTTTTTTAGTATGCTTTTTAAATTATTTACTAGATCCTACTTTAATAACAACGCTTAGAATACCGATAATTAATTATCAATTAAATATTGGATATTTTGGATTTATTGTACTTATGTTTATTTTAATAGGAACAGTAAATGCAGTTAATTTAACTGATGGTTTAGATGGATTGGCATCTTCAGTGTCAATACCTGTATTTTTAGCTTTCATAGTGATATCAGTAAATGTTGAAGACAAAATATTTTCAACAATAATGTTAGGAGCAATTATTGCATTTTTAGTATATAATTCTAATCCAGCATCTGTTTTTATGGGAGATACAGGTTCTATGGCAATTGGAGGTGCAGTAAGTGCACTTGCTATTAGTGAAAAGATACCAATATTTTTGATAATTCTAGGTGGAGTGTATATGTTTGAAGCACTCTCAGTAATTTTGCAAGTTGCTAGTTATAAGCTTAGAAATAAAAAGAGAATTTTTTTGATGAGCCCAATACATCATCATTTTGAATTGAAAGGATATAAAGAGGCAAAGATTGTGACTAATTTTGCTATAGTTTCAGCAATGCTATCTTTGCTAACATTGTTAATAGTATGAAAAAAGAAAATATTTTAATTTATGGCTTAGGAATTACTGGTATTTCAACAGTGAAAGCTTTAAATGATTTAAATTTTAATATATACACCTATGATAGTAGGAAAGTTAATATCGATGAATTGGAGGGCTATGATTATAGCCCTATTTCTGATTTTGATGATATATTTAATAGAAGATATAAATATGTAGTAAAATCGCCTGGTATTAAATTAAATGATCCAATTTATAAAAAATTAATAGAAAAGTATGAAGTCATCAGTGATATTGAATTATCTTATAGATTGTTTAAAGATAAAAATATTATTTCGATTACTGGTACAAATGGAAAGACAACTACTACATCTATGATTAATTTCATTTTAAACGAAAGTGGTATAAATTCAGTAAGTGTAGGAAATATAGGCGAGGGCATCTTATATCAAATGAGAAAAGATTATGATGTCTATGTTGAAGAACTATCATCATTTCAGCTACATGAAACGAATAAATACAAAACGCCAATAGCAATTATTTTAAATATAACAGCTGATCACCTAGATTGGCATGGAGATTTTAAAAATTATTACGAAAGCAAGTTAAAAATCATAAAAAACCAGACTGAAGATGATATTTTCATTAAAAATCATGATGATCCATTACTCAAAGATGTAAAATCTAAAGCTAAAACTTATGAATTTTCATGTTTAAAAGAAGTTAAAAGAGGTATGTTTTTAAAAGATAATTATCTATATTTAAAAACAGAGAATAATTTAAAAAAATATATCTCAGTTGATGAATTAAAGATAGTGGGAAAGCATAATTATATGAATGCTATGGCTGCTATTTTAGCACTTAGATCTTATGGTCTTGATGATAATAAGATAATTAAAAATATTAAAAATTTTAGGCCTGTAAAACATAGACTTGAGTTTGTAAAGCAAATAAATGATGTCAGATTTTTTAATGATTCCAAGGCTACAAATGTTGATAGTGCAATTAAGGCTTTAGATGCTTTTAAAGAAAATGTGATTTTAATAGCAGGTGGATATGATAAAAAAGTCGATCTTGAAGAATTTGTTAAAAAAGCCAGTGAGAATACTAAACTCATGATACTTTTTGGTCAAACTCAAAAAATCCTTCAACAATTGTGTAAAAAATACTCGATTGATTATATTTTAGTAAAAAATATGAATGAGGCTATTAAAGTAGTAAAATCAAAGATGAAGCCAAAAGATATAGTTTTACTATCTCCTGCATGCGCTTCGTGGGGGATGTATGATAATTTTGAGCAAAGAGGGAATGATTTTATAAAAGAAGTTGATAAAATGATGGAGGAAAAATGAGAGTAATAATATCTGGTGGTGGTACAGGAGGACATATTTATCCTGCCATTGCTATTTTACAGGAATTAAAATCTAGAATTAAAGATATAGAAATTTTATATATTGGAACTAAAGGCGGACTTGAAAAAGACATAGTCGAAAAAGAAAATATTGACTTTAAGCCAATAGATTCAATGGGAATTCCTAGAAGAGTATCAAAAAAATTATTTAAATCTGCATATAAAAATATCAAAGGGATAAATGAAGCAAGGGTAATAATCAATAAATTTAATCCTGATCTTGTAATTGGAACAGGTGGATTTGTTTGTGCGCCTGTAGTATTAGTTGCAGCAAAAAAAAATATTAGGACTTTAATTCATGAGTCAAATTCATACCCTGGAATGGCTAATAAGTTCTTAAATAAATACGTTGATAAGGTATGTATTACATATGAAGAATGTAAAAAATATTTTAAAAGACAAGATAATATAATCCTTACAGGAAATCCCGTAAGAAAGAATTTTAATTATAAAATTAGCGATGAGGACTATGAAAAATTAAATATTAAAAAGGATAAGCCTATTGTTTTTTCTTTCGGAGGCAGTAATGGATCATATTTTTTAAATGAAGCTATTATAAAAATGGCTGATAAAATGAAGGGTGATTTTTACCTTATTCATGCAACAGGAAAGAAAAATTTTGATGAAGTGTCTTCAAGAATTAAGCAAAATGATTATATTAAATTATTTTCTTATATAGATGATATCAATAAGTTTTATGCGCTTAGTGATCTAGTTATAACATCAAGTGGAGCTATGACTCTGTCTGAAATTTCTCAAATAAAAAAAGCTTCTATTTTAATTCCAAAATCATATACTACCGAAAATCATCAACAATTTAATGCCCAGACATATGTTGACAAGGGAGCAAGTATAATGATTTTAGAAAAAGATTTAAATTCTAGTTCACTTTATGATAATATTATAAATGTGATTTCTGATAAAGAGAAATTAAAAATAATGGGAGAGAAAGCAGGTGAACTTGCAAAGACAGATGCACTTGATAAGATAGTCAATATTGCTATTGATCTTGTAAAATAACTATGACAAAATACAAAAATAATAATGAATTAAGACATATAAAGAAGAAAAAGACCAAGAATAAAACTAAAAAAGCAAAAACTAAAAAAGTTTTTACAAAACCATTTGTATTTTTTCTTATTCTAGGCAGCATAGCCATTGCTTTTTATCAAGTCATAAATCACAATGTCTATAAGATTTCATCAATTGAGGTTACAGGAAATAGAAAATACAAAGATCAAGATATAATTGCTTTTTTAGATAATCCTATTGAAAAAAATATTATTACTTATAAGACCTCAGAATATGAAAATAAGCTTTTAGAAATTGATGATATTAAAAATGCCAAGATAGAAAAAGAATATCCCAATATTTTAAAAGTAAAGATAGATGAAGTTTATCCTATGATGTATGTCTCTACCAATGATGGAATTTATTATATTAATAATGAATCAAATATAATGGATTCTAGTAAAGTAGATCAAGATATGTTAAAAGAGCTAATAGAGGTTAGAGGCTTAAAAGAAATTAATAAATCTAAGAAATTTACAAAGGATAAAAAAATTCTTGAATTTATTAAACAAATTCAAAAATATGATTTTTCAACTCTCATAACAAAATTAGATTTTGAAAATAGGTCTGATATTGGTATAATGTATAGTGATATAGATGTAAATTTTGGGAGTTTAGAAAATTTAGATTATAAGTTAAAACTACTATCGACAGTGATTGAAGATATAAATCAAAAAAACATCAAAGCTAAAAAGATTATGCTTAATCAAGGAGATAATCCTGTAGTAGTTGTTGATAACGAATGATATTTTAAAAGCCAAAATGATAAAAGAAATGGGGGATTAACATGACTAACAACTTTAATATGGAAGTTGACAGCAATGATCTTGCTAAAATAAAAGTTGTCGGTGTCGGCGGCGGCGGAAATAATGCAATAAGCCGTATGAGAGACAGTGGATTAAGTGGGGTAGAATTTGTAGCTTTAAACACTGATCTTCAAACGCTTAATAGTTCTAACGCAGATGTAAAATTACAAATAGGCGTTAAATTGACAAGAGGATTAGGTGCTGGCGCCAATCCAGAAGTAGGAATGAAAGCTGCAGAAGAGAGCAAAAATGAAATCCAAGAAGCTTTACAAGGAGCTGATATGGTATTTATTACTGCAGGTATGGGAGGAGGAACTGGTACAGGTGCTGCTCCAGTAGTTGCAGAAGTTGCGAAAGATTTAGGGATTTTAACTGTTGGAGTTGTCACAAAACCATTCACATTTGAAGGTAGAAAAAGACAAAAATCAGCAGAAGGTGGAGTTGAAAGATTAAAACAAAATGTTGATACTCTTATTACAATTCCTAATGATAGACTTTTACAAATTGTAGAAAAGAGAACATCAATTGTTGAAGCTTTCCAAATGGCAGATAAGGTACTTATGGATGGTATTTCTGGCATTTCAGAATTAATTGCTATTCCAAATGTAATTAATCTAGACTTTGCAGATGTTAAATCAATTATGAGCGATCAAGGAATAGCTCATATGGGTATTGGTACAGCTAATGGAGAAAATAGAGCTGTAGATGCTGCAAAAGCCGCTGTAAATTCACCACTACTTGAAACTTCAATTGAAGGAGCTAAGGCTGTTTTATTAAATGTTACAGCAGCAGAAGTTGGACTTATGGAAGCTAATGAAGCAGCTGAATTAATAAGAGAGCATGTTGATAGTGATGCTAATATTATATTTGGTATAGGCAGCGATGAATCATTAGGTGAAGACATTAAAATCACTGTTATTGCTACAGGTTTTGATAGTGGTCAACAAAGAAAAACAAAAACTGGTAATTCATTAAGAGAAGAAAAAGCTGATGATGATTTCACAACAAATTCATTTAGCAATAGTTCATCTGATAAAGATGATGACTTTATATTACCAGATTTCTTGAAATAATATGAAATGTCCATATTGTGGTTCAAAGGATACAAAAGTTGTAGATTCTAGATCTACAGAAGATGAAAAGGCGATAAGAAGAAGAAGACATTGTAATAGTTGTGACAAGAGATTTTCAACCTATGAAAGGTATGAAGATTCTACGATTATGGTTATAAAAAAAGACAATACCAGAGAAAAATATAATAGATCGAAACTTGTAAATGGTATTGTAAAATCATGTGAAAAAAGACCAGTATCCATGGATCAAATAGAGCAAATCGCCAATGAGATAGAAGTAAAAATCAATCATCTTGGACAAAAAGAAGTTGCAAGTACGTATATTGGAGAGCTTGTTATGGATAAATTAAAAGATCTAGATCAAGTATCATATGTGCGCTTTGCATCTGTTTATAGAGAGTTTAAGGATATAGACTCATTCTACGATGAAATTAAAAACTTAAAAAATCATTGATAAATAGAATGCTATTCAATTATTGAATAGCTTTTATTATATAAACTATTATAATCTTAGAATTTAGGATAAAAGTATAATGGATTTATTTGAATTAAATAAAAAAATACAATTAGAAAAGAATAAGCCCTTAGCAGATAGATTAAGACCAGAAGATTTAAAAGATTTTATAGGTCAAAAGCATCTAGTTTCTGATGGACAAATTTTAAATAGAATGATAAAAGCTGATAAAATATATTCGATGATATTATATGGACCACCTGGAATAGGAAAGACGACTTTAAGCTATATTATATCGAAAAAAACTAAAATGGCTTTTGAAAAAATATCTGCAGTGACTAGTGGTATAAAAGACATAAAAGAAAAAATTAAGCTTGCTGAAGACAATTTATCTTATGAAAATAAAAAAACTATTTTATTTATAGATGAAATTCACAGATTTAACAAATCACAACAGGACTATCTTTTACCTTTTGTCGAAAATGGTACAATCATACTAATTGGAGCGACAACTGAAAATCCTTATTTTGAGATAAATAAGGCCCTTATTTCTAGGATGTATGTATTTGAGCTAAAACCATTAGATGATAATGATTTATCTGATTTAATAAATTTGGCTTTAAAAAAGGATATATATCTTAATAAACTGGATATAAAGATTGAACAAGATGCCAAAAATATGCTTATAAAATATTCAAATGGCGATAGCAGAGCATTATTAAATGCTTTAGAAATTGCTGTGTTTTCAGAAAAAGATAAAAATGATAAAATAGTTATTGACAAAGAAGTAATAAAAAATTCAATTCAAAAAAAGATTGTTATTTATGATAGAAATTCTGATAGACATTATGATACCATATCTGCTTTTATAAAAAGTATGAGAGGCTCTGATGTAGATGCCAGTTTATATTATCTTGCGAAGATGCTAATAAGCGGGGAAGATATTAAATTTATAGCAAGAAGGATGATCATATTTGCATCTGAAGATATTGGAAATGCTAATCCCTTTGCTCTAGTCATGGCAAATAATTGTTTTGAATCAATAAATAAAGTAGGCATGCCTGAGGCAAGGATTATTTTATCGCAGACAGTAATATATCTAACTACTTCAAGAAAGAATAATTCAAGCTATTTGGCAATAGATAAGGCGATGGATTTTGTAAAAAATAATAAAGATCTTGATGTTATAAATAAATTAAAGGACACTCATTATAAAGATAGTTCGAAAATTGTAAAGGATGAATATATTTATCCACATTCTTTTGGTGGATATGTAAAACAAGATTATTTGCCCGAAGAATTTTTAAATGAGCGATTTTTTTATCCAAAACCAATCGGCTATGAAAAGGAAATAATAAACTACCTTAATGAAATTAAAAGAGAGGATGATGGCAATAATGCAAATTAGAGATATCTTTAAAGATTATACAAAATATGTAGATAAACAAATGAAGATTTCAGGTTGGATTAGACAATCTAGATTTAGTAAAAATGTTGGTTTTATTGAGCTAAATGACGGAAGCTGCTTTGAAAATTTACAAATTGTAATCTCTTCTGATCTAGAAAATTATACTGAAATTTCAAAACAACAATTATCTGCAAGTATTGAAGTTGAAGGAATTTTAGTAGAGACAAAATCAAGTAAACAAAAATTTGAAATACAGGCAAAAGATATAAAAGTTATTGGAAAAAGCGATGAGAAATTTCCTATTCAAAAGAAAAGACAGACAATGGAATTTCTAAGAACTATTCCTCACCTTAGAGCAAGAACAAATACATTTAAAGCTCTTTTTAGATTAAGATCATCAATATCATATGCAATACATAAATTCTTCCATGAAAATGGATTTGTCTATGTAAATACCCCAATAATTACAGCAAGTGATGCTGAGGGTGCAGGAGAGATGTTTAATGTAACAACTTTAAATTATGAAGATGAAAATATCAAAAAAGATGGTAAAATTGATTATTCAAAAGATTTCTTTGGCGCAAAAAGTCATTTAACTGTATCAGGTCAGCTTGAAGGAGAGGCTTTTGCTATGGCTTTTTCAAAGATTTATACATTCGGCCCTACCTTTAGAGCAGAAGATTCAAATACACCTAGACATGCGGCAGAATTTTGGATGATTGAGCCAGAAATTGCATTTGCAGATCTCACAGATGTAATGGATCTTGGCGAAGCGATGTTAAAATACATGATTAATTATGTCATGGAAGATTGTAAGAGTGAAATAGAATTTTTCAATAGATTTATAGATAAAACATTAATAGATAGATTAAATACTGTAAGAAATTCAAAATTTGAAAGAATGACTTACACCAAGGCTATAGAATATCTAAAAGATGCTAAAGTGGATTTCGAATATCCAGTAGAATGGGGGATGGATTTAAAAACAGAACATGAAAGATATATTTCTGAAAAAATTGTAAATGGTCCAGTCTATATTACAGATTATCCAAAAGATATTAAAGCATTTTATATGAGACTAAATGATGATAATAAAACTGTTGCCGCCACTGATCTTTTAGTTCCAGGAGTTGGTGAGATCATAGGGGCAAGTCAAAGAGAGGAAAGATTAGATATTCTAGAAAAAAGAATTAAAGAAGATGGTATGAATCTTGATAATTATAAACAATATCTCGATTTAAGACGTTTTGGTGGTTGCCCACATGGAGGATATGGCTTAGGACTTGAGCGTGCCGTTATGTATTTAAGTGGTATGAAAAATATAAGAGATGTAATTCCATATCCTAGAACAGTAAATTCACTATCAAAAAATAAATAGGAGTAAGACATGGTTGAATACAATCCAAATGAAATAGAAAAAAAATGGCAAAAATACTGGTATGAAAATGAAATTTTCAAAACAGAAATTGATGAAAATAAGAAAAAATATTATGCATTAATAGAATTTCCTTATCCATCAGGGCAAGGACTACATGTAGGCCATCCTAGGCCTTATACTGCTCTTGATATAGTTTCAAGAAAGAGAAGATTACAAGGATATAATGTATTATATACGATAGGATGGGACGCTTTTGGTCTTCCAACTGAAAATTTTGCAATTAAAAATAAAATACATCCAGCTAAAGTAACCAAAGATAATATAGCTCATTTTAAAAAACAAATGCAATCAATCGGATTTTCCTTTGATTGGAGCAGAGAGATAAATACCACAGATCCAAATTATTATAAATGGACACAGTGGATTTTTATACAAATGTATGAAAAAGGGCTTGCATATAAAAAAGAAATGCCAATAAATTGGTGCCCTTCTTGTAAGGCTGGTCTTGCAAATGAAGAAGTTATTAATGGACATTGTGAGCGTTGTGGTCATGAAGTAGTAAGAAAAGTTAAAAATCAATGGATGCTAAAGATTACAGAATATGCTGATAGATTGATTGATGATCTTGATGAAGTTGATTATGAAGATAGAATAAAGGCTCAACAGATTAATTGGATAGGTAGAAGTTTCGGAGCAAATATAAACTTTGATCTAAAAGACATTGATTACAAATTGAAAGTTTATACTACAAGACCAGATACTTTATATGGTGCAACTTATATGGTAATTGCTCCAGAACATCCAATGATTGAAAAGTTTAAAGATAAAATCAATAATTTTGATCAAGTAGATGAATATAGACAAAAGGCAAAAACAAAGAGTGATCTTGAAAGAAGTGAATTGTCTAAGGAAAAATCAGGCGTTATGATAGATGGTATAAAAGCCATAAATCCAATTAATAATAAAGAAATACCAATTTGGATTTCAGATTATGTATTAATAACTTATGGAACTGGTGCAATAATGGCTGTTCCTGCACATGATACTCGAGACTTTGAATTTGCTAAAAAATTCGATATGCCAATAATTCCTGTCATTGACAATGGGGAAGAGGAACTTCCTACAACAGATATTGATAAGGGTTATATGATCAATTCTGATATTTTAAATGGACTTTCAATAAAAAAAGCGCAAGAAAAGATAATTGATAAATTAGAAGATATGGGTATTGGTAATAGAGAAAAGAACTTTAAATTAAGAGATTGGGTTTTTTCAAGACAAAGATATTGGGGAGAACCAATACCAATGATATATTGCCCTGAACATGGATGGGTTTGTGAAAAAGAAGAAAACTTGCCAATAAAATTACCTAATGTAGAAAATTATGAAGTTACTGATGATGGTGAAAGTCCTCTTTCAAAAATGGATGAATTTGTAAATACTAAATGTCCTATATGTGGAAGAGATGCTAAAAGAGAGACAGATACAATGCCTCAATGGGCTGGAAGTTCTTGGTATTATCTAAGATATACAGATCCTAATAATGACAAAGAGCTTGCAAGTAAAAAAGCATTGGATTACTATACACCAGTTGATTGGTATAATGGCGGTATGGAACATACTACACTTCACTTGCTCTATTCTAGATTTTGGCATAAATTTCTCTATGATATAGGAATGGTCCCAACAAAAGAACCATATAAGAAAAGAACTAGTCATGGTATGATACTTGGTGAAGATCATTCTAAGATGAGTAAATCACGTGGAAATGTTGTTAATCCTGACGAAATTGTAAGAGATTTTGGTGCAGATACTTTAAGATGTTATGAAATGTTTATAGGAGATTTCGAGTCCACAGCTCCTTGGAGTGATGAAGGTGTAAAGGGATGTAGAAAATACTTAGAAAGAGTATTTAGATTAATAGATTTGGTAAAAGATAGCGATGAGTATAGCAAAGATCTAGAGATACTTATAAATCAAAGTATAAAAAAGGTCTCAGATGATTGCGAAAATCTTAAATTTAATACTGCCATATCACAACTTATGACATTGTTAAATGAAATGAGATCACAAGGCGAGATAACAAAGAAGGATTTTAAAACTTATCTAATTCTTTTAAATCCTATTTGTCCGCACATTACTGAAGAGTTATGGCAAATGGCAGGATTTGATGGATATATTCATCAAGCGAGTTGGCCAGAATATGATGAATCTAAATTAAGCTATGATACTTTTGAAATGCCAGTTCAAGTAAATGGAAAAGTAAGAGCTACAGTAAAAATGGGTAAGGACAGTGATCAAGAAGATGCTGTCTCAAAAGCTGAAGCTGATGAAAATATTCAAAAATATCTTGATGGAAAAGAGATTAAAAAAGTTATATATGTAGCTGGAAAGATTTTAAATTTCGTAGTTAAATAAAAAAACTTCTGATTAGTTTTTACTAGTCAGAAGCTTTTTAAGTTCTATTATTCATTTAATTAATTGTTATTTAGAAAGAAAATCTTGTTCGGATACTTTATTAATTATTTTTGAGACTTTATCGCTAGCTAGATCATTTGAGATAGCAATATCTTTTATATCATTTAAAATTCTTTCATTTCTAAGTTGGTAATTTTGATAATCACTGCCTGTTATAAATGATATAGAAAGAGAATTTTTTTCAATTTCATATTTAAAAATTTTTAATCTCTTAATTTCATTAGTATTTTTTACACTGACGCCAAAATAATTTATTGCACCTAAAGACTCAATTATATAATTGTCGTCCATGAAATTAATCTCAAGTCCTAAATCTATTATATAATTTATAAAGCTTTCTAAGGCTTTAATATTTATATCCTCTTGATCGAAGTCTTTAAATTTGATCTTACAATAATTATCTTTCAGCTCAAAGAATGTAGATTGTCTATTGTAAAATTTGTTCATCGAAAGTCTTATGAGAATTATTGCTGCATTATATTCTAAATTTCTCTGCCTTTTTAGATTTTTTATTTTTAAATATACATCACTTTTTTCTGGTCTTCCTTCTATAATATGATAAATTTCACCATTTTCCTCATAGACATCCAATAATTTGTGTCCATCTATTTCGCCATCCTCTAAATCATTATTATGATCACAAGGAATAAAAATAGTTCTATCTAAAATTAATTTTGTATTTTCTTCTATGTATTCTCTTTTTTTGATTTTTGCCCCAATACTTGTAAGATAAGGCATTTTAATATATAGCTTTTTCACAATATTACCTCAATATTAATTATAGCATACAATTATGATATAATAAATTAAAACATATGTGGATTTATCTAGGAGGATGGCATGAAAAGACCTGTTGTATATATTCTAATTTCATTTATTTTTTCTTCATATTTATATACTTTTACTGAGGGATTTTCGCCATTATTTTTAATAATTGCATCTTTAATATCGATTATTTCTTATTTTAGAAATAATAAATCATTGGCAATTATTGTTTTGGGCTTTTTATTTGGATTTTTAATGACTGACTTATCATTTAACAATCTTAATCCAAAAACAGTAAATGGCAATTATGATGTTGATATTGTCGATGTAAAAAAGCTAGATACAAAATACAATGACTATTATAGATACCAAATAATAAATAATATCGATAATAAAAAAGCTATATTGTATTCGCCAAATAATTATCAAATAGCTGATAGAGTTATTGTAAAAGCAGATAAAAATTATATTCAAAAAAACACTAATCCATATTTATATAATATGAGAAATCATTATATTTCTAGAAATATAAAATATCAGTTAGAAGAAAATTCTTTGATAGAAAAGAGAAAGTCAAAAAGGCTATTATTAAATTTAAAGAAGGATTTTGACAAATACATAAGAAATATTTTTGATAATAATTTAAAGGATAGAAATAGAGATTTTGTCATTTCGCTTATTTTAAGTGACAAATTTGAATATTTGGAAAATATTAGAAATTTAGGACTGTCACATATTCTTGTGATTTCAGGACTACATATTGATATCATTATGATATTTTTAATATTTTCATTGCTAAAATTTGGATTTGACTATAAAATAGCAAAATTTTTTGCGATTTTCATCTGCTTTGTATATGCATATTTTCTAAGCTTC
This sequence comes from Tissierellia bacterium, assembly GCA_030527425.1. Classification (GTDB taxonomy): domain Bacteria; phylum Bacillota; class Clostridia; order Tissierellales; family Peptoniphilaceae; genus JAUNAV01. Next base: position 29,619 of record JAUNAV010000006.1, on the reverse strand, counting down.
CCTTTTTCTATAATTAGGGTTTTAATTATGAATATCATTGAATTTTTGTCATATATAATGCTTAAGAAAGAGGACAAAATAAATTCAATATTTCTATCTGCTTTAATAATAGAGATTATATATCCATTTGCATATCTATCTTTATCTTTTCAGCTTAGTTATCTAGCTATGATTTCTATATACATAATATATAGCAAAATCAAAGATTGCTACAAAAATAAAATAATATTTGTGCTAGTTATCCAAGCTGTAATGATGATATTTACATCAAATTATTTTGGATATATAAATCCAATGTCATTTGTAGCAAATTTAATAGTACTGCCGATTTTTACGATAATTTTGTATATGGTATTTTTTATAATCATATTTTATAAAGTACTGTTTTTATTAAAGGTTCCAATATTTTTAATTTTGGATTTTTTAATAAGCTTTCTTCTAAATCTTATCGATATGATTTTTGATTTTAGCTTTGAAATTCAATTCATAAGAGAAGATAGTGCAATTATCTCGCTAATTTTTCTGATTGTATTGATTAATTTAGTATATATGAAAAAAAGATTTTTAACTTATAATAGAATCTATATAATTTTAACTGCTACATTGGTCATATCATCTGTATCCCAAAAATTGTATAATGAAATGACAGAAGTTAGTTATAATATGATAGATATCGGACAAGGTGATGCTTTTTTATTAAAAGATAAAAATGATTACTATATGATAGATGTAGGAGGAGGAAACAATAGCGGAGAAAATACTCTTATACCGATTTTAAAGGCAATGGGGATAAAAAAATTGAAGGCAGTCTTTATAAGTCATAATGATGAAGATCATAGTGGAAATCTTGAAATATTAGATAAAAATTTCAAAATAGAAAATCTTATATCAACCGAATATCAAAAAGTTAATTTTAAAAAATATGAAAATTTCTCATATTTAAAAAATAAGGATACTATAAGCTTAAAATCAGGAAGTATTAAATGTATTTTCTCGGGAGTTGATAAAGACGAAAATGACAAATCCTTAGGACTTCTTATCGACTTGAATTCTGTAAAAATACTGACTCTTGGGGATCTTTCATCATATTATGAAGATAGATTAAATTATAAAGCGGATATATTAAAATTATCACATCATGGTTCAAAAAATTCTACCAGTAAAGACTTTATAAATAAGACTAAGCCTAATTTGATTTTAATTTCAGCAGGTAGAAACAATAGATATAATCATCCATCAAAAGAAGCTTTGGAAAATGTCAAAGGAATTAAAGTCTACAATACGCAGACAGATGGATTTGTAAAATTGAAATTAAATGGCGACAAAAAAGCAATAAGATATTTAAAAGGAGGCTTTTTTAGATGAATTATATTGAATTTATGAAAGTACTAATGAACAAAAAATTAAAAGGTATTTATCTTTTTGAATGTGAAGAGGATTTTTTAAAAGATAATATTATTGAAAATATCAAGGATGAATTAAATCTTGTAGAATTTAATTATATAAAGTTTAGCACAAATGTTGAGTATTCTGATTTAAAATCTGCATTTGAAACTTATCCAATTATGGATGAAAAAAAATATATAATTATAGATGACTTAGAACTAACAAAAAATAAATTAAAGGATTATAAATTTCTAGATAATTTAAAAAATGATGTGGATGATTTTCCTGATTATTCAATACTCTTAATATTTTCTAAAAGTCAAATATTCAAAGGTGCTTTTTACAAGAAAATATTAAAACAAAATAATTTAGTTGAAATAAAAAGGCTAAATGACGAGCAATTATTAAATTTTATTGGTAAGAGATTTGTAAGAAATGGAAAGAAAATTTCTAAATCATTAATAAGAGAAATAATTGAAAGATTTTCATATTTAGGCAAAGATAGCAAATTATCGCTTTATGATATTTCCAACACAGTAGATAAAATCATAGCAAATTCGACAGAAAAAAAAGTTAGCGAAGATGATGTTTACAAGCAGTTAGATAAAATTATCAATATGAATATTTTTAATTTAATGGATGCATTAAGCCAAAGAGATATTAAAAAGTCTATGGACGCTTATTTTAATCTATTAAATAACAATGAAGATATTTTTATGATATATCACATGATTTTAAGACAAGTTAGAAATTTAATTGCAGTAAAATCTGTATCTAAATTCAGACATAATTTAAGTTATTGCTTAAAAATCACTAAATTATCAAAATTTGAATACACTAAATTAACAAAGTTTGCCAATAATTTCTCTATAGATGAATTAATTAAAATCCATTCACATATCTTTAAAATGGATAAAAGTATGAAAAGCGAAAAATTCAATATGAATATTGAAATGGAGCTATTAATTGGAAAATTTGCATAAAAAAATCGACTCATATTCCCCTGATAGCGAGAGATTTCTCTCGCTGGCGAACATGACTCGACTCAAAAATTACGCATTTGCTTCGTTTAATTTTTTTGATAAATTTGAAACAGTTCTAGCTACTTTATTTTTGTGAATAACATTTTTACAAGCAGCTCTTTTCATTTTTTTATCTACCAGTTTTAAATATTCACTAGCTTTTTCAAAGTCTTTTTCTTCTAAAGAGCTTTCGAATTTTTTGATGTAAGTTTTAATTTCGCTTTTTCTAGCTTTATTTCTGGCTGTTTGTTTTTTAGTAACATCAATTCTTTTGATAGCTGATTTAATATTTGCCATAATTCACCTCCGTAGTATTTTCTAACTTCATTATCATACACTAAAAAAGACAAAAGATCAAGTACTTTATTAAATTTCAAATGATTACTCTATGTATTTAATACTATATCATATTTAAAAATTTATAGCTAATGGTATAATAAAGCATTGTAAGGAGTTAATATGACAGAAAATGATAAAACTTTTCAAACTGTATTAGAATGGGTCCGCACTTTAGCTGTAGCTATAATTATTGCGATCCTTTTTAAAGTGTTTATAGGCGATACTACAAAAGTTCAAGGAAATTCTATGAATAATACTCTACATAACAATGATTTGCTTTTTGTAGATAAAATTTCAATGAATTTATCGGGTATAGAAAGATCTGATATTGTTATAATAGATGCTCCTGAAGAAAAGGGAGTTAAATATATAAAAAGAGTAATAGGATTACCAGGAGATAAAATAACAATTGAAGATGGCAAAGTATATGTCAACGGTAATATATATCCTGAAGATTATATAAATACTGATTATACAGAAACTACAACACAAACAAAAGATTGGATACTAGATGATGATCAGTACTTTGTTATGGGTGATAATAGAATTCCTGGACAGAGCAATGACTCAAGATCATTTGGTCCTATTGAAAGAAAACATATCATAGGACATGCTGTCTTTAGAATATTACCCTTTGGAGATTTTGGTTTTATAGGAAAGGCATAGGATGAAGAAAAAAGAACATATCAGAAATTTTTCTATTATAGCTCATATAGATCATGGAAAGAGTACCCTTGCTGATAGATTAGTAGAAAAATGTGGAAATTTAACAAAAAGAGAAGTTTTAAAGCAACAGCTTGATAATATGGAATTAGAAAAGGAAAGAGGAATAACTATCAAGCTTAAGGCTATAAAATTAAATTATCATGCACAAGATGGAAAAGACTATGAATTAAATCTAATCGATACTCCAGGCCATGTTGATTTTAATTATGAGGTATCAAGATCATTAAAAGCATGTGAAGGCGCGATATTAGTTGTAGATTCTACTCAAGGTGTAGAAGCTCAAACAATTGCTAATACTTACTTGGCTTTAGAACAGGATCTAGAAATTCTTCCTGTTATTAATAAAATAGATTTAAAAAGTGCAAAGATTGAGGATACTAAAAGAGAAATTGAAAATGAATTAGCTCTTGATACTGAAAATATTCCTTTAGTTTCTGCTAAAAGCGGACTTAATATAGATGATGTTTTAGAATATATTGTAAAAAAAGTTCCGGCACCAGAAGATGAAGATGAAAAACCATTGAAAGCATTGATATTTGATTCTTATTATGATGCATACAGAGGCGTTGTATGCTATGTTAGAGTTTTTGATGGCTCAGTTAAACCTGGCGATAGAATAAAGATGATGGCAACAGGTAAAGACTTTGAAGTTACAGCAGTAGGATATTCAAAAGATAAAAAAATTGAGACAGATATATTAAAAAGTGGAGATGTTGGATTTATCGAAGCAAGTATAAAAAATGTCAGAGATGCTCAAGTTGGAGATACAATTACTGACTATTATAATCCAACAGAAAATAGGCTTTCAGGTTATAAAAAAGTCGTACCAATGGTATATAGCGGTATATATCCAGCTGAAGGCGAAAGTTTTGATAAATTAAGAGATGCCTTGGAGAAATTACAAGTAAATGATGCATCTTTAGTTTTTGAACAAGAAAACTCAATGGCTTTAGGAACAGGTTTAAGATGTGGATTTTTGGGACTTTTGCATATGGATATTATTTCTCAAAGGCTTGAAAGAGAGTTTGACTTAAATATCATTGCTACAGCACCATCTGTAATATATAAAGTAATTTTAAATAATGGTGAAAAATTAGAAATTCAAAATCCCAATGATTGGCCGGATCAAACTACTATCAAAACTGTAAAGGAACCAATGGCTAATGTTGAGATTATGACTCCAAAAGATTATATTGGACAAGTCATGGAACTTTCGCAAGCAAGACGTGGTAATTTAGTAAATATGGAATATATTGATGAAAATAGAGTAAATATTAAATATAAAATTCCATTAAATGAAGTTATTTATAATTTCTTTGATTCATTGAAATCTAGGACAAAAGGATATGCCTCATTGGACTATGAAGTTTGTGACTATGTTGAAAGTGATTTAATAAAACTTGATATTTTAATAAATGGAGACGTTGTAGATGCTTTATCTACCATTGTTCATAAAGATTTTGCATATGATAGAGGAAGATCTATTGCTGAAAAATTAAAGGAAGAAATTCCTAGACAGCAATTTCAAATAGCAATACAAGCTGCCATTGGAAATAAAGTTATTGCAAGGGAGACTGTAAAAGCTTTAAGAAAAGATGTATTGTCAAAATGCTATGGTGGAGATATTTCAAGAAAGAAAAAATTACTAGAAAAACAAAAGGAGGGGAAAAAGAGAATGAGGCAGCTAGGAAGTGTAGAGGTTCCACAAGATGCTTTCTTAGCAGTCTTAAAATACGAGGATACCAAGTAGGTATTCTCTTTTTAGAATTATGAAAAATATAGGAATTTATATCCACATACCTTTCTGTAAGAAAAAATGCTATTATTGTGATTTTACTGCATTCCAAAATCTTGAAGATTGGATGGAGGATTATTTTGAAAATTTAATTAAAGAGATCAAATTAAATGATCTATACAAATACGAAATAGATAGTATATATATCGGTGGAGGCACGCCTTCATATGTAGATGGAAAATATTTAAGAGAAATTTTTAAAATCTTAAGAAGATATAAGGTTAAAAAGGATGCAGAAATAACTATAGAAGTAAATCCAGAGAGTCTAGATATTAAAAAATTAAAATTATATAGAAGATTAGGCATCAATAGAATTTCAATGGGTGTTCAAAGCTTTAATGATAAGATATTAAAAGATATTGGTAGAAGTCATACAAAAGAAGATATCTTTAAAGCATTTGATTTGTTAAAAGAAGTTGGTTTTAAAAATATTAGTATTGATATGATTTTAAATCTTCCCAATCAGACTTTAGATGATATTAAGTTTGATCTTTCATGCATAGATAAACTTGATATAACTCATATTTCATGGTACTCTTTGATCCTTGAGAAAAAAAGTTATTTTAATACTTTGTATAAAAAGAATAAATTAGAATTGATGGATGAAGACTATGAACGAGATGTCTTTAATTATATAGTTAAAGAGCTTGAAAAAAGAGATTATTTAAGATATGAAATATCCAATTTCTCAAAGGATGGGTATGAATCTAGACATAATCTAAAATATTGGAATTGTGAAAATTATCTAGGCTTTGGATTGAGCGCTGCTTCATTTATTGATTCTGTTAGAACTGAAAATACTGGTAATTTTTCAGTGTATAAAAATAAAATTAAAAATAATAAGAAGCCAATTGTTAATAAGGAGTTTTTGAATAAAGAAGATCTTATGATTGAATATATAATAATGAAGCTAAGAACTACAGAAGGTATTAGAATTAGAGATTTTAGATCTAGATTTAAAGAAGAGCTTTTGGTTAGATTCTTTTTACCTTTTAGAAAATATGATGATCTAGGATTTTTTAATATAGAAAATGGTTATGTAGCATTTAGTCAAAAAGGATTTGATTTATCAAATAGTTTCTTTAGAGAGATTATTTAACTTGACATTCAAAAAATACTTAGTATATTAATATTAGCAGTCGAATTAAAGAGTGCTAAATGAGGTGAAATGATGTTTGATGACAGGAAGATCATGATATTATATTCAATAATAAACACCTATATAACTGATGGTGAGCCTGTCGGATCAAAATCTTTAGCTAAAGAATATAATCTAGACATATCACCGGCAACTATCAGAAATGAGATGAGTTCTTTAGAAAAGATGGGATTTTTGCAAAAAGCCCATACTTCTTCTGGAAGATTACCTTCTGATAGGGGTTATAGGATTTATGTAGATAATATATTAAGCGAACAAGTAGAAAACAATTATGATCATACTAAAAATAATATTGCAAAGTTATTGGACAAAAATACATTTAGCCCAGAAAATATCATGGAAAATGCAACCAAGATTTTATCTGATATAACTAATTGTACAGCTATATCACTTACGATAAGCTCAAATATTAAAAAGCTTATAAGCGTAGAGCTAATACCAATAACTCAAAAGAAGTTAGTTTTGATTTGCGTATATGATAACGGTATGGTCTTAGATGAAAGAATTATTCTAGAGAATTTAATAGATGTTTCAAAAATCGAATATTTAAATAATTGCTTAAAAGATATCATCAAGGAAGATGATTATAAAAAGACTTTAGAAAAGTTAAAGGATGTGTATTTAAAAGACTTAGAAAATTATAAAGAGCTTGTTTCAAAGATTATAGATATATTAGATAATGAAGAAAATCTTGAGACAAAAAGCGAAGTTATGATTGAAGGTTTAGGAAATATCTTCAATTTTAAAGAATTTAGTGATTTAAAAAAAGCTAAGGAACTAATTAAATTTTTTGATGCAAAAGAGAGAATTAAAGATCTTTTAGATGGTATAAACAAGCCACTTGAAATTAAAATTGGAAATGAAAATTACCCTAAAGAACTTAAAAACACAACCTTGATAACTAGTCACTTTAATTATGATAAAAATACTTTTGGTCAGATAGGAGTAATCGGCCCTACAAGAATTAGATATAAAAAGATTATTGATGATATTCAGTTGATATCTTATTTACTTAATCATTAGATGAAAGGTGTGTGCAAATTGGAAAATAAAGAGAAAAATGAAAAGAAACAAGAAGATATTGAAGAGATAGAAGCAGAAATTGTAGATGATGATTCTATTGACAAAGAAGTCAAAGAAGATATTTCTTCAAAAGAAGAGAAAGTTAAAAAAGATGAAAAAGACGAGTTTAAGGATAAGTACCAAAGACTTTTAGCAGATTTTACAAATTATAAAAATAGAGAAGAAAAGGCAAAAAAAGAATTTAAAAGATTTGCGAGTACTTCATTAATTGAAAATCTTCTTCCTGTGCTTGACAATTTTGACAGAGCATTAAAAGATAAAGATGAAGACGATCCTTTCGTCAAAGGCATGATAATGACAAGAGATGAAATGCTTAAGGTTTTAAAACAAGAAGGATTAACTGAAATTAAATCAGATGGAGAAAAATTTGATCCAAAATTTCATAATGCAGTTATGACTGAAGAAAATGATGAATTTGAAGAAGATTATATTATAGAAACTTTCCAAAAAGGATATATGATAGATAATAAAGTTATAAGAGCAGCAATGGTAAAGGTATCAAAATAGGAGGTTAATATGGCAAAAATAATTGGAATAGATTTAGGTACAACAAACTCAGCAGTGGCAGTTATGGAAGGTGGAGATGCTACAATCATTCCTAATTCAGAGGGAAATAGAACAACTCCTTCAGTAGTAGCATTTTCAAAAGATGGCGAAAGACTTGTCGGTGAAACAGCAAAAAGACAAGCCATTACAAATCCTCACAGAACAATAATGTCTATTAAAAGAGAAATGGGTAAAGACTATAAGACTGAAGAAATAGATTCAAAAAGATATACCCCTGAAGAAGTATCAGCTATGATTCTTCAAAAAATCAAATCAGATGCTGAAAGTTATCTAAATGATACAGTTGAAGAAGCTGTTATTACAGTACCTGCATATTTTACTGACGCTCAAAGACAAGCTACAAAAGATGCTGGAAAGATTGCAGGACTTAAAGTTAAAAGAATTATAAATGAGCCTACAGCAGCAGCACTTGCTTATGGTATGGATAAAGAAAGTGAACAATCAAAAATCATGGTTTACGACCTTGGTGGTGGTACTTTCGATGTTTCAATACTTGAAGTAGGCGATGGAGTTTTTGAAGTACTTGCAACTAGAGGAAATAACTCACTTGGTGGAGATGATTTTGACCATGCATTAATGGATTATCTCGCTTCAGAATTCAAAAAAGAGACAGGTGTAGATTTAACAAAAGATCTAACAGCTATGCAAAGATTAAAAGATGCAGCTGAAAAAGCTAAAAAAGAATTGTCCACAACAAAATCAACAAATGTAAATCTTCCATTTATTACAGCAGTTGATGGACAACCAGTTCACTTGGATCAAACTGTATCAAGAGCAAAATTTGAAGATTTGACAAAAGATTTAGTTGAAAAAACTAGAAAACCTGTTGAAGATGCATTAAAAGATGCTGGTCTTAGTGCATCAGATGTTGATAAAGTACTTCTTGTAGGAGGTTCAACAAGAATTCCTGCTGTTAGTGAATTAGTTAAAGATATTACAGGAAAATCTCCTCAAAAGGATATTAATCCAGATGAATGTGTTGCACTGGGAGCAGCAATCCAAGGTGGAGTTTTAACAGGTGAAGTAAAAGATTTACTACTACTCGATGTTACACCATTATCATTGGGAATCGAAACTTTAGGTGGAGTAGCGACAAAATTAATTGAAAGAAATACAACTATTCCAACTAAAAAATCACAAACATTTACTACAGCAGCAGATGGACAAACTTCAGTTGATATTCATGTAGTACAAGGTGAAAGAGAAATGGCTAGTGACAATACTACTTTAGGAAGATTCCAACTTACAGGAATTCCACCAGCAAAAAGAGGAGTTCCTCAAATTGAAGTAACTTTCGACATTGACGCTAATGGTATTGTTAATGTATCTGCAAAAGATATGGGAAGTGGAAAAGAACAAAAAATTACTATCTCATCATCAACTAATCTAACAGACGAAGAAATTGATAGAAAAGTAAAAGAAGCAGAAAAATATGCTGAAGAAGATAAGAAAAAGAAAGAATCAATTGAAGCTAGAAATAATGCTGAATCTTTAGTATATCAAGCTAAAAAGACTGCTGAAGATGATAAATTAGATCAATCTGAAAAAGATGAAATCAACGAAAAAATTAAAGCAGTTGAAGATGTATTAGATAGTGGCGATGGTGAATTAATAAAACAAAAATCTGATGATTTGACACAATCTTTATACAAAGTATCTGAAAAGATGTATAATAACAATCAACAGGCACAAAACGAGTCAAATGATGACGATGATGTTGTCGATGCTGATTATGAAGTTGTAGATGATGACGAAGAATAAATAAATTCATTTGACTAAGCTAAATCCTTAGGGGTTTAGCTTTTTCTTATGGAAATTTATGTTTTTACAAGTACAATAATATTCTTAGTTAGAAATATAAGTTTTATAAAAGACTATTGTGTATACCACAATACATAAGGAGGTATAATGAGAGACCCATATGAGGTTTTAAATGTCTCTAAAGACGTAGGAAATGACGAGTTAAAGAGACAATATAGAAAGCTTGCAAAAAAATATCATCCAGATTTACATCCAGATGATAAAGAGGCAGCTGAAAAATTTAAAGAGATTGGAGAGGCTTATCAAATTTTATCTGATCCCCAAAAAAGACAACAATATGATAGATTTGGAGAAGCTGCATTTAATGGTTCTGGCGGTTTTAGTTCCTCTAATTTTGGTTTTGAAGATATATTTGGGGGATTTGATGATATTTTTGATATCTTTTCATCTTCATCAAGAAGAAATCCTAACAGAGCACAAAGAGGAGAAGATTTACAAGAAATTCTACATTTAAGCTTTAAAGAGAGTGTCTTTGGAACAAAAAAAGAAATCATTGTTAAAAGAAGAGTTAAATGCCATGTCTGTGGTGGAACTGGGGCTAAGCCTAATACAAAGAAGAAAACCTGCGATAAATGTCATGGTACAGGTAAAATTTCAAAAGCGCAAAATACGCCATTCGGTCAATTTATGAGCACCACTACTTGTGATAAATGCCATGGAACTGGAGAAATAATTGAGCATAAATGTGAGAATTGTCATGGTGAAGGCTTTGAATACAAAAATGATAAAATAGTAGTTAAAACTCCAAAGGGTGTTCAGAATAATAATATAATAAAATTACAATCACAAGGAAATGCTGGGATCAATGGTGGAAGTAATGGAGATTTATATATAATTCTTAAAGTAGAAGAACACGAAATCTTTAAAAGAGATGGATTAGATGTATATTTTGAGATGCCTATATCATTCATTCAAGCTGCACTTGGTGATACTATTGAAATACCAACATTAGATTCTACTATGAAATTTGATATACCAGCATCAACACAAACAGGAACTAAATTTAAAGTAAAAAATGAAGGTATTGAAAATGAAAAGACGCATAGAAAAGGAAATCTCTATTTTTATGTAAAAGTAGTAACTCCAACCAATTTAAATGAAAAGCAAAGAGAAAAATTACGTGAATTTGCTGAGATTTCTGGTGAAGAAGTAAAAGAAAATAAGAAGAATTTTTTTGATAAATTAAAGGATTTGTTTGAATAATGCAGACATTTAATATTGAAACATTAGGTTGTAAAGTCAATCAATATGAATCTGAAGCAATTTCTGAAATGTTTTTAAAAAAAGGCTATAAGAAAAGCGATGATGCAGATGTATATATAATTAATACTTGTACTGTAACTAATATGAGCGATAGAAAATCGCGTCAGATGATATCAAAAGCTAAAAAAAATAATCCAAATGCAATTATCGCAGTTATTGGCTGCTATTCACAAGTAAAAAGTGAAGATGTAAAAAATATAGAAGGTGTTGATATAGTTCTTGGTTCAAGAAATAAAGAAATGGTCGTTGAACTTTGTGATAATATGCTTAAAGAAAAAACTCATAAAACAATTGATGAGGTTAATGACTTTACAAAAAATGAGGAAATTGAAAAATTAAATATATCAAATCAATTGGATATGACAAGAGCGTATATGAAAATACAAGATGGATGTAATATGTATTGTTCATATTGTTTAATTCCTTATGCTAGAGGACCTGTATCAAGTAGAAAGCTTGAAGATATTGTTAATGAAGCAAAAAGACTTTCTGAAAATGGATACAAAGAGATCATTCTAACAGGTATTCATGTGGCAAGCTATGGGAAAGACTTTAAAGAAGATATATCATTAATTAATGTCATAGAAGATATTGCAAAAATTGATAAGATAAAAAGAATAAGATTATCGTCTATGGAGCCTAGGCATATTACAAGAGAGTTTCTAGAAAGAATGAAAAATACCAAAAAAGCATGTGATCATTTTCATCTTTCTTTACAATCTGGATCCGATCATGTTTTAAAATTGATGAATCGTAAATACGATACTAAATTATATAAACAAAAGGTTCAATTAATAAAAGATGTTTTTGAAAATGCAGCCATAACTACAGATATTATCTGTGGTTTTCCAAATGAGACTGACCAAGATTTTAAAGACACAGTTAAATTTGTTGAAGATATTGGATTTTCTAAAGTGCATATATTTAAATATTCAAAAAGAGATGGCACTAAAGCTTCGATGATGGAAAACCAAGTAGATGGGAATGTCAAAAAGAAGAGAGCTAAAAAATTAGAAGAGATAGAAAAAATTACATCAAAGAAGTTTAGAGAAAGTCAGATTGGAAAAGTCCTAGAAGTTTTAATTGAATCTAAATCAGACTATGAATACACAAAATCTGGATATTCTACAAATTATCAAAGAGTAAATGTAGATAAAAACACTGTAAATGATAATGAAATAGTGGCTGTAAAGATTGAAAAAACAATAGATGACCAATTATATGGAAAAGTAGTGGAGAGAATTTCTTAAATATTTATTTTACCAAATTAAAAAAATATGGTAAAATTAGCTTGATGGGGGTGAAGTATGGATTGCGTATTTTGTAAGATTGCTAAAGGAGAAATTCCTTCAGAGATAATCTATGAAGATGATAAGGTAATTGCATTTAAAGACCAAGATCCACAGGCACCTATCCATTTTCTTGTTATACCGAAAAAACATATTGATAGCAATGACACACTTACAGATGAAGATAGCTTTTTAATTTCTCATATTTTTACAGTTATAAGAGATATTTGTCGTAAGTTAAAAGTCAATCAAGATGGTTATCGTATAGTTAATAATGTTGGAGAAGATGGCGGCCAGACAGTTAAACATATGCATTTTCACGTTTTAGCTAAAAGAAGTTTAAATTGGCCTCCAGGTTGATCTTTACAACCAAGAGCTATTAAGATATAATTATATAAGATAACCTTACTGTTTTTTCACAGGAGAGGGGGGTAGAAAAGTGACAGAGATCAAAGTTGGAGAAAATGAATCAATTGATAATGCAATTAAAAGATTCAAAAGACAATGTGCAAGATCCGGTGTTCTTTCAGAATACAGAAAAAGAGAACACTATGAAAAGCCGAGCATAAAGAGAAAGAAAAAAACTGAAGCGGCTAAAAGAAAAAATAGAAAGAAATAGCTTTACCTGAAAGGCCCTAAAGGGTCTTTTTTTGGTATAAAAAAATTTATTTGGGTATAAATAAGGAAAGAAGAAAGGTAAGAGTTATGAAAATATTAGAAATTTTAAATGCACCTTTAAGCATGTCTTTAATTTTTACATTTGCAATAATTTTTTTAATAGCCATGCTTTTTAGAAAAGAAAAATTGTTGAATGCTAGTATTTCAATTTTATTTTTTCTATTATTTTTCTATTTAAACATCAAACAAGGATATGCAGATACATATTCAGTAGTCATGTTTATAGTAGGAATAATACTTTTGACTTTTGAAATATTTATACCAGGTTTTGGTGTTTTAGGAGTAACTGGTAGTATTCTTCTAATTGTATCTATCTTCTTGACAGTTAGGGATTCTTTTACTGGAATATTGACCTTGTTAATGTCATCGATAGCAATTGTGTCTATGATTTATATATTTATAAATTTAGGATACAATGCAAAACTATTTGATAGGAATATATTAAGCACCAGTTTGACTAAAGAAAGAGGATATAATAGTAAAAAGGATCTAAGTTTTTTAGTAGGAAAGATTGCAAAAACTAAGACAATTTTAAGGCCTAGTGGCAAAATTATTGTAGATGATGAGGTTTATGAAGCGATATCTGAAGGAGTATTTATAGAAAAAGGTCAAGATGTAAAAATAGTTTCTATAAAAAATGGAGATATAGTTGTAAAAAAATAAGGAGGTAGTATGAATTTTACTAGAATTATCATACCTATTATAATAATAATTTTTCTAATGGTATTTTTCACCTTAGTTCCTGTAGGCTTATGGATTACATCATTTTTCTCAGGAGTAAAAGTTAGAATGACAGATCTTGTGGCTATGAGATTTAGAAGAATTTCACCAAATCTTATAGTAAATGCACTTATTAAATCTACTAAAGCAGGTCTACATATTGATATTGATGATTTAGAAAGTCATTATCTATCAGGAGGCGATGTCAATCAAGTAGTGGATGCTTTAATAGCTGCAGAAAGAGCTAATATTGATTTAACTTTTGAACAGGCAGCAGCAATGAATTTGGCAGGTAGAAATGTATTTGAAGCAGTGCAAGTATCAGTTACACCAAAGGTAATAAAGACACCAACAATTGCAGCAGTAGCAATGGATGGAATTGAAATTAAAGCAATTGCAAAAGTTACAGTTAGAGCAAATATTGATCGATTAGTTGGAGGAGCAGGCGAAGAGACAATAATAGCTAGAGTTGGTGAGGGAATAGTTACAACGGTAGGTAGTTCAAAAACGCATACTGAAGTATTAGAAAATCCTGATAATATATCAAAGACAGTGCTAGCAAAGGGGCTGGATTCTGGAACAGCTTATGAGATTTTGTCTATTGATATCGCTGATGTAGATGTGGGACGAAATGTTGGTGCTAAGCTTCAAATGGAACAATCAGAAGCAGATAAAAATATTGCACAAGCAAGGGCTGAAGAAAGAAGAGCTCAAGCAATTGCGACTGAACAAGAAAATAAAGCAAAAGTTGTTGAAGCACAGAAATTAATTCCAGAGGCCATTGCTGAAGCTTTAAAAAAAGGCAATATTGGTGTATATGATTATTATAATATGAAAAATATTGAATCTGACACTGATATGAGAAATGCCCTATCAAAATTGGATGATTGATATGTTTGAAAAATTAACAAGTATTTTAAGTCAATTAGAAAAATACGGAAATAACAATAATAATAGTAAATTAAAAAAAGTAAAAAATATAAAAAAAGAAAAGAATATTAATGAGTCTTTTAATCATTTAGCAACTAAAAAAGACAATTATAAAGCTTATAATCAAGAAAAAATGGATGTTTTAGATAATATAATTAAAGATTTAAAAAATGATAAAAAAAGAGAATTAAAGAAAATGGTGCTTTATTCTCAAATAATGAAAAGACGTGGAAGATAGGGGCTTTGCTTCTATCTTTTTAGTTTCTTATATTGATTTATATAGTATAATATATTTGAAAGGGTGATTTAGATTAAACAAGAAATTAAATTGACAAATCCAGATGAAATTAGCATTTTGTTTGGAAATTTGGATAATAATAGAAAATATATACAAGAGCGTTTCAAAGTAAAATTAAAACTAAGAGATGACAATTTAATTATTGATGGTGACGAGGTTGTAGTTAGTTTGGTGACTACTTTGGTTAAAGATCTATTAAATCAGATAAAAAAAGATAATAAATTAGATTTTCAAACTTTAAAATATCATTCTGATATGCTACAAAAGGAAAATAAAGACATCATTAAAGGACTTTTAGATGAAGTTATAGCATCTACAGCCAATGGAAAGCCAATTAAACCAAAAACACTCGGACAAAAAGATTATATACAGAAGATAAAAGACAATGATATAGTATTTGGAATTGGACCGGCAGGTACTGGAAAAACTTATTTGGCGATGGCCATGGCTATAAAAGCATTTAAAAATAATGAGGTTAATAGGATTATTTTGACAAGACCTGCAGTAGAAGCAGGAGAAAGCTTAGGATTTTTGCCTGGAGACCTTCAAGAAAAAGTTGATCCATATCTAAGACCATTATATGATGCTCTATTTGAAATATTAGGATTTGATCATTATCAAACATTTGTTGAAAAAGGCCTTATCGAAGTTGCACCATTGGCATATATGAGAGGTAGAACTCTTGATAATGCATATGTTATATTAGATGAAGCACAAAATACAACATATGAACAAATGAAGATGTTTTTAACTAGATTGGGATATGGCTCCAAAGCCATAATTACAGGAGATAGAACACAGGTTGACCTACCACGTGGAAAAAATTCAGGGCTAATTGCAGCAATTAATATTCTTAAGGATGTAAAGGGAATATCTTTTATGGAATTTAGTTCCTATGATATTGTAAGGCATCCTCTAGTTCAAAGAATCATTGATGCTTATGATAATTATGAGGATAAGAAGTGAGAGTTTTAATCGACAATAGAGATGATAAATTAGATAATTTATATCAAGAAGAATTAGAAGAGGTTATTTTAGAGACTTTAAAAACAGAAGGTGTTGGAGAAAATTTTGAAATCTCTGTAAGCTTTGTCTCAGAAAATGAAATAAAATCATTAAATAGAGATTATAGAAATATTGATAGAGTTACCGATGTTTTAAGTTTTCCTACAGATTTAATTGAAGAATCTGAAATAATGATGCCCTTAGGTGATATCGTCATATGTGTAAAAAGAGCTAAAGAGCAAGCTAGAGAATATGGACATGATTTAAAAAGAGAAATAATGTATTTAACATGTCATTCGATGCTTCATCTTTTAGGTTATGATCATATTAAAGAAGATGATAAATTAGAGATGAGAAAAAGAGAAAAAGAAATTATGAAATCACTAGGAGTTTTTAAATGACACAAAATAATAATGAAAAATTTGATCCTAAAAAAGGCAAGACTCCAGCAGAAAGATTTGTCAAAGGCTTCGATTATGCATTTGAGGGAATAGTTTTTTCTATAAAAAATGAGAAAAACATGAGATTTCATGTTATAATATCAATGCTTGTACTATTATTTTCTCTATTTATGAATATTTCACGAATAGAAATGATTCTTGTAGTTCTAGCAATTTCATTTGTACTAGTAACTGAATTAATTAACACTGCGATAGAGCAGGCTGTAAATTTAGCTAGTGATCAAAAATATTCGGAATTCGCAAAGGCTGCTAAAGATGTGGCCGCTGGAGCTGCATTAATCGCAGCATTGGGAGCTATTTTTGTAGCTTATCTTGTATTTTTTGATAAAGTAGTAAATTTCTCTAATTCAGTATTTATAAAGATTCAAAGAAAACCAAACCACCTTGCTCTAGTCACTGTAGTTTTGGTTGTAATTCTTACAGTATTGCTAAAAGGACTATTTTATAAAGGTCATGGGACTGCTTTTCATGGTGGAGCTGTAAGCGGGCATACAGCTGTTTCTTTTGCGCTTGCAACAATAGGAGCATTATTAAGTGCTAGTTTTTATTTAGCAATTATTTATTATTTGATAGCTTTAATAGTTGCAGAAAGTAGATTTGAATCGAATATTCATTCTATAAAAGAAGTTATTGCAGGAGCAGTATTAGGTATAGTATTAGCATTACTGATTTTCGGAGGTTTTATGTAATGGATATAGAAAAATTAATAAAAAAAGCTATAGAAAATAAGAAAAATGCATATGTTCCATATTCAAATTTTCACGTTTCATCAATTGTTATAACAGAAGATGGCAGCATATATGAAGGAGTTAATATCGAAAATGCATCATATCCTGCAACTTTATGTGCTGAAAGATCAGCAATTAGTTCTGCAATAACAGCTGGGCATAAAAGAATAAATACAATTATTATTACTGGAGATAGTGAATATACATATCCATGTGGTATTTGTAGGCAAGTTATGAGTGAATTTATGGATGAAAATTCAAAGATAATAATAGCGAAAAATGAAAAAGATTATAAACAATACACATTAGATGAAATTTTACCAATGAGTTTTAATAAAGAGGATTTAAAAGAAGAATGAAATCAGGATTTGTATCAGTAGTTGGAAGGGCAAATGTAGGAAAGAGCACTTTAATGCAAGAAGTATTAAAAGAAAAAATTTCTATAATTTCAAGCAAGGCTCAGACAACAAGAAATAAAATTCAAATAATATATAATGATGATGATAGTCAAATAGTATTTTTAGATACTCCAGGAATACAACAACCTAAAAATAAACTCCAAGATTATCTACTAGAGATTTCAAAAGAAAGTCTTGAAGAAAGTGATCTTATAGTATTTATAGTTGATCACAGTCAAGACATTGGACGCCTTGATAAATATATACTCGATATGTTAAAAAAAGTTGATCGAAAAAAGATTCTTGTAATTAATAAAATTGACTTATTAACTCAAGATCAAGTGATTTCTTTAATTGCTAAGTTTCAAAAAATGAATTTATTTGAAGATATTATTGGCATATCTGCTCTAAGAAGTATAAATATAGATTTATTTATAGAGACTATAAAGAAAAATTTAAATGAAGGTCCCATGTATTATCCAGATTATATGATTACAGATAAATCTGAACGATTTATTGTAAGTGAAATGATAAGGGAGAAGGCTTTAAAAAGACTAGGACAAGAAATTCCCCACGGGATTTTTATAAGAATGGATGGTTATAAAAAAAGAGAAAATAAGAATTTATATGACATCAGCGCGACAATAATAGTTGAAAGGGAAAGCCATAAACAAATTGTTATTGGAAAAAAGGGATTTAAAATTAAACAAATTGGTACAGATAGTAGAATTGATATTGAAAAATTCTTAGATGCAAAGGTAAATTTAAAATTATGGGTTAGTGTAGAGAAAAATTGGAGAAAAAATCAGGATTTGGTGAAAAAATTTGGCTACAGATAATTTAAAAGCGATTGAAGGTTTCGTTCTAAGAGAAATTAAATATAAAGAGACAAGTAAAATTATTGAAGTATTTACAAAAGACTTAGGGCGAATATCGATTATTGCTAATTCTGTAGAGAAGAAGAATAGAGAAAATTTAGCATCGACGTTAAGATTTACAAAATCTAGATATGAATTAAGAAAATCTAGGGATATGTATTATCTTAAAAATTCGGATTTATTAAATGGTTATAAGAAAAGTTTTAAAAATTTTGATATAATAGTATATAAGTCAGTTATCTCCGATCTTTTACTACGCACTATCGATGAAATAGATAGAGAATATGTATTTAGATTATTAGATAACACTTACGAAGCTTTTGAAAAAAGTGACTGCAAATTTTCTTATATTTTTCTATCTTTCTTGTTAAAGTACATATCATTTATTGGATTTAAACCGAATTTTGATTATTGTACTAGCTGTCAAAAAGACATTAGAGAATTCGAAAGTTTGTATTTTAGTGCTAATGCAGGTGGTGTAATTTGCACAAATTGTAGAGAATATTATAAAGATAGAATAAAAGTAGATATAAAAGATATCATAGATTTAAAAAGACTTTTATATACTGCAAGCAGCCAAATACACTTAATTGCAAAAATTGATAAACCAAGTAAACTTTATAATATAATAATAGAGTACTTGTTAAATAAATTAGAACTAAAAAAGTTTAGCTCATTAAATTGGGCAAAAAAGTTATTTGAAAGTTAGGAGTTTATATGTATTTTCAAGATTTAATGATGACTTTGCTTGATTATTGGTCAAAACAAGGTTGTTCAGTACTTATGGGATATGATGTTGAAAAAGGAGCAGGAACTATGAGTCCTTATACCTTTTTAAAATCTTTAGGCAAGGAACCATGGAAGACTGTATATATAGAGCCTTCAAGAAGACCTGCCGATGGTAGATATGGAGAAAATCCCAATAGATTATATCAACATCTACAATTACAAGTTCTTTTAAAACCCACACCTGAAAATATCCAAGATCTTTATCTTAAATCATTAGAAGTTATAGGTATTAATCCTAAAGAACATGATATAAGATTTGTAGAAGATAATTGGCAATCACCAACTCTAGGAGCTTGGGGACTTGGATGGGAAGTGTGGCTTGATGGAATGGAGATCACCCAATTTACTTATTTTCAACAAGTTGGAGGAATCAATTGTGAACTTGAAAGTGGAGAGATCACAATGGGACTTGAAAGAATTTGTATGTATTTACAAAATGTAGATAATGTATTTGACATAAAATGGTCTGAGAATATCAAGTATGAAGATATTTTCAAAATGGCAGAATATGAAAATTCAAAATATTCTTTTGAAGATGCAAATGTTGATCTTTTAGAAAAACTCTTTAAAGAGCATGAAAGCGAAGCTAATAGACTAGTTGATCTAGATTTAGTTATTCCAGCATATGATAATGTATTAAAATGTTCACATATTTTTAATACTCTAGATGCAAAAGGTGCAATTTCAACATCAGAAAGAAGCCATTATATAAAAAGGGTTAGAGATATATCTCAAGAGGTTGCTAAGTGTTATATCAAAAAAAGAGAAGAACTTGGCTATCCTTTAGCAGAAAGGAATATAAATGAGTAATTATCTTTTAGAAATAGGGGTTGAAGAATTTCCTTCTGATTATGTAGCCTCTACAAAAGAACAATTAAAAAATAAATTTGAAAAATTATTATCTGATAATAAATTTAATTATGAATCTGTAGAAGTTGAAAGCACTCCAAGACGTTTTGCGGTTTTTGTAAATAACGTGGATAGTGAAAATGAAGGGGAAAATAAAAAAATTAAAGGTCCAAGTGTTAATATAGCATTTGATGATCAAAAAAATCCTACTAAGGCACTTAATGGCTTCTTAAAAGGTCAAAATATGAGTCTTGATGATGTGTTCATAGAAGAAATAAAAGATACATCTTATGTATTTGTAAATAAAAAACAAGATAATGCATATATTAAAGATATTCTTCAAAATAATGTATATGATCTCATAAAGTCACTTACATTTCCTCGTTCCATGAGATGGGGAGCTAAATCGATTAAATTTGCAAGACCAATCAGATGGTTTGTAAGTTTGCTTGATGATCAAATATTAGAATTTAATGCTGAAGGAATTAAAGTGTCAAATATAACTAAGGGACATAGAGTACTTGGTAAATCTGAAATTGAAATTAAACATCAGGCAGATTATGAAAGATTGCTTGAAGAAAATTATGTAATATTATCGTATAAGAAAAGAAGAAATATCATTGTTAGAGGCCTAAATAGATTGGCAAATGAAAAGGGTGGAAATTATCTTAAAGATGAAGATCTTTTGGATGAGGTTATAAATATTGTTGAATACCCAACAGTTATTGTAGGAGATATAGATAATAAATATCTTAAATTACCAAAAGAGGTTATCGTAACTCCTATGAAAGATCATCAAAGATATTTTCCAATTGTAGATGATGATTCTAATCTTCTAGCTTATTTTCTAACAGTTAGAAATGGCGATGATACTGCAATAGAAAATGTAGCTAATGGAAATAAAAGGGTGTTAACTGCAAGACTTGAAGATGCTAAATTTTTCTATGACAAGGACAATCAAAAGAAATTACAAGATTATGTAGAAGACTTAAAGAAACTAACATTCTATGAAGGTCTTGGAGATATGTATAGAAAAACTGAAAGATTAAGAAAGTTAGCATTAAATTATTTACAAAGATTTGGCATGGGAGAAGATATATCTGAAAAAGTCAATCGTGCAGCATTTTTATCTAAAGCAGATCTTGTAACTTCTATGGTAATAGAATTTACTGAATTGCAAGGAATTATGGGTAGAATCTATGCTAAAAATTCTGGAGAAGATGAGTTAGTGCAAAAGGCTATAGAAGAGCATTATCTGCCTAAATCTAATGGTGATAAACTTCCTAAATCAACAGTTGGTACTGTACTTTCAATAACAGATAAATTAGATACAATATGTGGATTATATGCTATAGGAAAATATGTAACTGGTACAAAAGATCCTTATGGTTTAAGACGAAATGCTATTGGAATTATTAAAATTCTTATAGAAAATAAAATAGACGTTGATCTTAAGGATTTAATTAAAGATTCACTATTTATCTATACAGACCAAGATGAATTATCAATTGATTATGACAAGACAAGCAAAGAGATATTGACATTTTTAATTGACAGATTAAAAAATCTTTTGTTGGATGATAATTATCCTTACGACTTTGTCAATTCCGTATTAGATACTTCAGTTACAAATGTATATGATATATACGTGCGTTTAAACAATCTAATGGAATTTTCAAAAAGAGAAGATTTTGATAAGATATTAAATTGTTTTACAAGAGTATCAAATATTGTAAAAGATGCTGAAATTAAAAGTATCGATCCTACGCTTTTAGAAAATGATACAGAAGAGAAGATTTATGAATTTGCTAATGACTTGGAAGATTTTGATAAACTATTAGTACTAAAACAATATAAAGAGGCGCTTGAGAAATTATCAAGTTTTACTGATACTATTAATAATTATTTGGATAATACGATGATAAATGTAGACGACGAAAATTTAAGAAATAATCGTCTATCGATGCTAAAAATAATAAATGATAATATCAAAAAAATATTTATAGCAGAGGATATAGTCAAATAGGAGGCTTTATGTCTGATATAGTATTTGATATACATGTAATATCGGATTCGACTGGTGAGACGGGTGAGAATTATGCCAAAAGTCTTACCGCTCAATTTCCCGATGTTAAAAATAGAATAATTAGGCATTCTGATATCAATTCATGCACAAAAGTCGATGATATAATTGATGATATAAAAGATAATTCTATTATAATTGCGACTATTGCCAATAGAAGCGTTAGTGAATATTTGACAAAGAAAACAAAAGATAAAAAAAATTTGGAAGTTTTAGATATACTAGGTTCTGGACTTGAAAGATTTGAAAAGGTCACAGGTCATAAAGCGCTTAGAGAAAGAGGGCTTACTAGAAAATTATCAGATGATTATTTTTCAATGATTGAGGCTGTAGAATTTGCAGTAAAATATGATGATGGAAAAGATCCAAGAGGATTACTGGGAGCTGATATTGTATTGATTGGAGTTTCTAGAACTTCAAAAACTCCTTTGTCGATGCTTTTAGCTACAAAGAATTATAAGGTGTGTAATCTTCCATTAGTTCCTGAAATACAATTGCCAAATGAAATCTTTGAGGTAGATCCTAGAAGGATTATGGGGCTTATAATCAATGAAAATAAATTGTCTTCTATTAGAGAAGAAAGATCTAAAATAATGGGCCTTGGCTCTAAATCAAGTTATTTTGAACAACAAAGAATACTAGAAGAGTTAAAATATGCCAAAGAAGTATTTAAAGACCTTGATTGCAAGGTGATAGATGTTACCGATAAAACTATTGAACAAACAGCCACTAAGATAATAAGCTATTATAAAGAAATAGAAAATGAAAATTAAAAAATGGATTTGGATTTTCAAATCCATTTTTTAATTGCTCTAATAGTAGATAGTAACAAAAAATCCAGTATAATAATTATAGTATTGGGGGTATTTATTTGGTTAGAATTCCAGATAGTAAAAAAGAAGAAATTTTGGAGAGTACTGATATAGTAGCTCTTATAAGTGACTATGTTGATTTAAAAAAAAGTGGTTCATCTTATGTTGGATTATGTCCTTTTCATGATGACAGACATCCTTCATTTTCTGTTAATGAGCAAAAAAAATTATATCATTGTTTTTCATGCGGAGCAAGCGGAGATGCTATTGAATTTGTAAAAAATATAGAAAATGTTGATTTTCAAACGGCATTAAAGATACTTGCCGATAGATCTGGAATAAAATTAGAATATGAAAATAAACAAGAAGAACAACAGTATAAAAAACAAAATAGATTATTCGAAATAAATCATGATATAATGATGTATTTTTATCAGAATTTATTGACCAATAAAAGACCGCAAGACTACCTAAGATATGAAAGAAAATTAAGTAATAAAATAGTAAATCCTTTTGTATTAGGATATGCAAAAGATAGTTGGAATGATTTATTAAATTATGCAAAAAGTAAGGACTATTTATTGGATGATTTGGTTAAATTGGGCCTACTTTCAAAGAAAAATGGAAGATATTTTGATAAATTAAGAGATAGGCTTATTTTTCCTATCTTCAACAAAAGTTTTAAAGTTATAGGATTCGGCGCAAGAATTCTCAATGATTCAAAACCTAAATATTTAAACAGTCCTGAAAGTGAGATATTTAAAAAAAGATATAATTTATATGCATTTAACAATGCTAAAAGACAAAAAGAAAAAAGAATAATTTTAGTTGAAGGTTATATGGATGTGATTGCTCTTTATGCAAGGGGCATAAAGTATGCTGTAGCGTCCTTGGGAACAGCTTTTACAAAAGAGCAAGCTGATTTATTAAAATCTTTTACAAATGATATTTATATTTGTTATGACTCAGATCAGGCAGGCATAAATGCAACTAAAAAGGCAATTGAAATCTTTAAAGAAATAAAACTTACTGCTAAAATAATAAGTTTAGAAGAAGGACTTGATCCTGATGAATATATTCAAAAATACGGAGTTGATAGATTTAATGAGAAAATAGATGATGCTAAAGATATGTGGGATTATCTATTTAATGATGTATTTTCTAAATATAACCAAGCGCCTGATTCTCAAAAAAATATATCTTTTGAAAATTTTATTGAATTCATTGCAAGCCTTAAAACAGATAGCCTAAAAGAAAAATACATGAATGAATTAGAGCAAAGGCTTAATATTTCAAAAGAGGCTATAAGATCTGATGTCAAAAATAAAATTATTCAAAATAAAAAACAAGAGAACAAAAAACAAGCATTAAAAGAGGCATTTAAGAATAAAAAATATTCTAATTATGAAAATAAAATTTTAAAAGATAATATGATAAAAATTGATTTTGAAAATTCTCAAGTCAGAAATCAAATTTATATTCTGAAGTATTGTATTGAAAATAGGGGATTTTTTCTAAATGATAAAGAAAATATTTATAAGCTTATAACCGAAGAAAACTTATTTAAAATACTTAAACTTTTGGAAAAAGATGAAATTTCTAATCTAGAAGAATTAAAAGATCAATATGATCATAATGTGATCGAAAAATTAAGCGATTTAGAAGATATTCCAATTTTAGATTCGATTAATAGACTTATAAAGTATAAAATTGAAACTTTATGGAAAAGACCAAACAAAGAAGATAAAGGACAGCGTGTAAAGATCACTAAAGAGTTAGAAGAATTGAAAAACCACTTCGCTAGGGGGAAGGATAATGACTAACGAAAGCAATAATAAAATGTATGAAGATGATGTTATAAAAGAAATAATTGACGAATTTAAATCAATAAGTGAAAGTCAAGAAGGAATTATAACATTTAAGCAATTTTATACATTTGAAGCTTTTGAAGATTTGGAAAAAGACCAAATCAGCTATATTCAAGCACAAATTACAAAAGAAGGCATCGAAATTGTAGAAGAGGAGAGAACTGTCCTTGACGAAGATGAAGATGTTAGTGATGATGAACAAATCGACGAGGAAAATGACGAAGAAGTCAACGAAAAAGAGATAAAAGATACAAATGTTGGAAATTTAATAGGTTTAAAACTCGATGATCCTGTAAAGATGTATCTCAAAGAAATTGGTAAAGTTCCTCTACTAACTGCTGCAGAAGAGATTTATTTTGCAAAAAAAATGGAAGAGGGAAATATTGCCTCAAATGCTTTAAATAAACAAGAACTTGAAGAAAAAGAAAAAATGAAATTATCAGAAGATATTTTCATAGGAGACTTATCTATTACAATTAAAAGAGCTTCAGATAGCTTGGCTGATAACGGAAAAATTAATACTACTATTGAAAATAATCTAAAAGCAATTATAAAAATGGGCCAAGAATTTGAAGATATATTAAATCAAAGCCTAACAGAAGAAGATTTAGAAGATTTAAAATATAGGATCGAAATTTGTAATATAGCACAAAAATCTGTTCAAAATAAAGAGCTTACTCAACAAGAGGGTAACACATTATGTGATATTTTTGATTCTTTTGATAGAATGCTTGACATTAAAGAAGATGAACAAGTTCAAACATATGTTTATATGTCATTTAAGGACATTTTAAATAAAGCTATAAAAAAAGAAAACTTAAAAACTTATGATAAGAATGTGTTGAATAAATTAATCTATTTCTCAGATAAGTCCAAAAAATTGTTAGATCAAGAGACTTTGACCAATGATGATTATAAAAAGCTAGATGAATTTATTGAAGCTAGAAATCTTTCGACAAAAATACTATCAAAGCTCGACTTTGATGATAATGATGTAAAGAAATTAAAGAATATGAACTTTGAATGTCAAAGGGCGAAAAAGAAGTTAGCAGAAACAAATTTAAGGCTTGTTGTATCTATAGCTAAAAGATATGTCGGTCGTGGTATGAGTTTTCTTGACTTGATACAAGAAGGTAATATGGGATTAATGAAAGCTGTAGATAAGTATGATTACAATAAAGGTTTTAAATTTTCAACATATGCTACTTGGTGGATTAGACAGGCAATTACAAGAGCAATAGCTGATCAAGCTAGAACTATAAGAATACCAGTTCATATGGTCGAAACAATTAATAAATTAGTTAGAATTCAAAGACAACTTGTTCAAGATCTAGGAAGAGATCCAACAAATGAAGAAATAGCTTGGCAGATGGATATAGATGTAGAAAAAGTTCAAGAGATAAGAAAGATTGCTCAAGAGCCGGTTTCTCTGGAAACTCCTATTGGCGAAGAAGAAGATAGTCATTTAGGAGATTTCATAGAAGATGACACAGCCATATCCCCCGATGAAGCAGCAAATTATTCAATGCTTCGAGAACAATTAAATGAGGTATTAAGCTGTCTTGGAAATAGAGAAAAAAGAGTGCTTCAATTAAGATTTGGTCTAACAGATGGCACGCCAAGAACTCTTGAAGAAGTTGGAAGAGAATTTGATGTCACTAGAGAAAGAATTAGACAAATTGAAGCTAAGGCACTTAGAAAATTAAAATCTCCAAATAAATCAGAGAGATTAAAGGATTTTTTACAATGAGAATGAAAAAGAGACTTTTTGAAATTGTAAAATTAGTTGAAAAAGATAAATTCGTCATTGATGTGGGTACCGATCATGGATTGGTACCCTTATATTTAGCTAAAAATGGTATCTCAAAAAAAATATTGGCAACTGATATATCAAAAAATTCATTAGATAAACTAAATTCTGAAGTTTTTGATCAGTATAGACATATAATAAAAACTAAGGTTACAGATGGTTTTAAAGAAATAAAAAGTGAAAAAAATCAAATAGCAATAATTGCTGGCATGGGAGCAAACACCATAATAGATATTCTAGAAGATAGTGTACAATTCGTAAAAAGATTGGATTATTTAATAATACAAAGCAATATCAATAATGAGTTGTTAAGAAGATACTTAATAGAAGCAGATTTTTCTATAGTTAAAGATTTTATTGTTGTTGAGAATAATAAATACTATGACATAATAAAGGTAATTGCAAAAAAATCAGATATTAATTATGATCTTTCGGATTTTTATTTTGGTAAAGAAAATATAGAAAGCAAAAATGAAATATTAAAAGAGAAATTAGAGAAAGAATATAAGAAAAATCTTAAATTTAGAGAAAATATAATTAATAAATCAAAAGATAGAGATGGCTTAAATAGAATAGATGAAAGAATTAAAGCTATAAAGGAGGTTTATAAAAAATGGTCATAAGAGATTTAATTGATAAATTAGAAAAAAAATTTCCACTAGATTTGCAAGAAGAGTGGGATAATTCAGGCCTTCAATTTGGAAACATAAATAATGATTTAAAAAATATAATTATTTCTTTAGACTTTGAAGAAGAAACTATAGAAAATGCAATTAAAAAAAATTGCAATCTAATTATAACCCATCATCCATATCTTTTTGAAGCTGTAAAGAGAATGGATTTTAGAGATAAATATTTTAAAAGGATACAAAAAGCTATAAAAAATGACATTACAGTTTATTCAATGCATACTAATCTTGATAAAGCAGAAGATGGTGTAAATGATAACTTATGTGAAGTTTTAGATATAAAAGATATTAAAATACTTGATGATGAAAGCAATATTGGAAGAATTGGAACAATTAAAAGAACTACTGCTAGAGATTTTGGAGAATTAATAAAAGAAAAACTTAAAGCCAATTCTGTTATAATTTATGGTGATACCGAAAAGGATATAGAAAAAGTTGCTGTATGCGGAGGAGCTGGAGCTTTCTTAGCGAAAAATGCAATCGAAAAAAAAGCAGACTTTTTTCTAACAAGTGATGTTAAATATCATGAAGCAATTGATTATATGGAAGATGGATTAATTATTGCTGATTGTGGACATTTTGCATCAGAAAATCAAATTATTTATCATTTGCAAAATATAATTGAGAATATGACTGATAATGAGGTATATACTTATTCAAAAACTGATGATTTTAGAACATTTATTTAATTTAAAAAATGTATTATTTACAAATAAATAAAAAGTGGTAAAATGAATAACGGAGTAAATCAGACAATCGCGTTAAAACGAGGAAAGTCCGTGCACCAAAGAGCAAGGATGCTAAATAACATTTAGTGAAGGTGACTTTAAGGATAGTGCAACAGAAATATACCGCCAATTTATTGGTAAGGGTGGAAAGGCGAGGTAAGAGCTCACCGGAGAATTAGCGATAATTCTGCCATGTAAACCCCATCCGGTGCAAGAGCGAATAGGACAATAGGATGGCTGCTCGTCACAGTCCGGTTGGTAGCTCGCTTGAGCATATAGGTGACTATATGCCTAGATAGATGATTGTTTAATACAAAACACGGCTTATAGATTTGCTCCTTATTTTTGTAATCTTTTTTTTCTAATTGTTACATTTGTTACAATTATGTTCTTAAAATAGCGTATTATTTTATCTTTATTGGGAAAATGTCCGAATATACTATAAATTTGTCGCTTTGCTGTTACTTTTGATGTAATTTTTTTGTAACTTTTCTTGACTTGTCTTGAAATATAGATTATCATAATTGTAGTTGATAATTATTAAGCCAGATATCGGAGGAAAAACATGGACAAGAAAAAAATAGGAGCATCAGTAGGTATATTAGCAGCAGTTTCTATAGGTGCTACTGCTTATGCATCTACTTTTCACAATTCAAATGATAATAATTTAGCTGATCAAGTAAGTTATGAAACACAAGTAAGTTCTGATACATACAGAAAATACGACAATCTAGCAAAGAAAACAGCTAAAAAATCTAAGTATACAAAAGACGTCAAAGGTACAAAAGTTGGCGGAGAAAAAAGAGAGAAAAAATATGAAGTTAAAGAAGTTGAACAAACTCCTGCAGTAACAACATCATATGAACAACCAACAATTGAATATGTTGATCAAACTGATTATGATGAAGATCAGGAAGTTGCAGATGTAGAAGATAATACAGAAAATGAAGTTTCAAATGATATTGTAACTTTATATGTCAATGTCGATCTTTTAAATGTTAGAAATACACCTGATTTAACAGATGATTCGAATATTATCGATGTTTTAAAACATGGTGATAAAGTAACAGGTTATCTCCAAGATGGATGGCTTGTAACAGAAGACGGCAATTATATATATGCAGATTTCTTAACATCTGATAAACTTGAATATGAAGAAATAGAAGTTGAAGATAACTCAGAAGACTATGTTGGTTGGGTAAATGTTGATCAATTAATCGTAAGAGATAGACCATCAGAAGATGGAGAATATATTGATGTATTTGAGCAAGGAACAAAAGTTGAAGGTCTTTTAAAAGATGGTTGGGTTGAATTTGACTATTATGGACAAAAGGCATATGTAAATCAAAGCTATCTTTCTGATACTGAAGTTTTAACAAAACTTGAAGAGGAAAAATTAGAAAAAGAAGAAGCTGAGAAAAAAGCTCAAGAAGAAGCTGAAAAGA
>JAUNAV010000042.1:7657-10496 GCA_030527425.1 Tissierellia bacterium | reverse complement strand
TACTTATCCATCACAATTCAATTAACCAATAAATTTATTTGTAAGTTCTACAAGTCTTTTTGTTTGATGTCTTACAGCAGCTTCAAGATCATTTGCAAATCCTTCATTTGTTGCAGTTGCAGTTGTACCATATGGATTTCCACCTGCTTTAAATACTGAATCATCTGTAAATCCTGTTGGTACTATCAATGAACCCCAATGGGCAAATGTCTTATATAAAGCTTGAACTGTAGTTTCTTGTCCACCATTGTTATTTTGTGCTGAGCTCATTGCTGACATCATTTTATCTTGTAATTTACCAGCTGCCCAAAGTCCACCTTGCCCATCTAAAAATGCCTTCATTTGAAAAGCTATATTTCCAAATCTTGTTGGTGATGAGAATAAAACAGCATCTGCCCACTCTAAATCTTCACCAGAAGCTTCAACTACATCTTTTGAATCTTCTCTATATTTTTTCCAAGCAGGATTGTCATTATTTTCATTTGCTTCTAAAAATTCATGCACTTTTCTAACTCTTACTTCTGCGCCTAGTTTCTTAGCTTCTTCTTCTGCCCATTTAACCATTTGATAATTATGTCCAGTTTGAGAATAATATATTATTGATAATTTCATTTTTTCCTCCTAATATTAATCTATCTAGATATAATTATCCTATAAAAATTATTCTTTTCAAGTTTTTAATAAAAAGGTAAAAAAAATAGAGCCTCACGCTCTATTACTTGGTGCGGAAAAGAAGATTTGAACTTCCACGCCCTAAATCGGGCACAAGATCCTTAGTCTTGCGCGTCTGCCAATTCCGCCATTTCCGCTTGACTACTTTTATATAATACCATCAAAAAATAGTTCTGTCAAATATTTTTTTTAATTTCTTTCAATGAATTTTGCTTTGATAATATATTCTTTTTTGTCTGGCATTTTTTCATCAAGCAAATCTACTAGTATATCAATTGCCTTTTGGCATAATTTATTTGTTTTTATATCAACAGTATTGATATTTAAAATTTCTGATAATTTTGAATTATTAAAACCAACTATAGGTTTATTAGATAAAAATTTTTTTGCGCCTATCGCAAAAACATCATCTGTCGTAAGTATTGCTTGAATTTCTTTGTCAAACTCTTTTACTATCTGCAAGCCTTCAAATTCAGAAAAAATTCCATGTTTAATATATGAATAATCAAATTTGCGTTTTAAATCTTTATACGCTTTTTCAAATCCCTTTTGTCTATCAATACTTACATGAAGATTTTTGCTACCTGTAATAAATAAAATTTTATCAATTCCAGCATTTAAGAATTCTTTTGTTATATTATATGATATTTGCTCATTATTATTGTCTACATGATAGACTATTTGTTTAAAATATTCATCCACATTTCCTATGACAACAAATGGTTTTTGAATATTATGAAGATATTTAATATTTTCATCTGATTTTTTTGATGAAAGAAGTATTATTCCATCTACTTTATTTGTACCAACTGTATTTTTTAATAATTCCAATTCATTATCATTTGAAGAAACCATGGTCAGAAGATAATATCCTTTTTCTTCAGCAAAAAGCGACAAATAAGTTAAGCATTCAATATAGAATTGATTTTCAAATATAAAATCATAATTTTTAGAAGCGGGTATTAATAGTCCAATACTTTGGGTCTTTTTGTTTACTAGACTTTGTGCATTTGCATTTGGAATATATCCTAATTCATTTACAGCAGAAAGGACCTTTTTTTTGGTCCTTTCACTTATTTTATCGCTGCCTGACATGACTCTTGAAACTGTCGCTTTTGAAACTTTACATCTTTGTGCAACATCCTTTAAAGTAATATTTTTCATTTTAATTACCTATTATAACTATATCTGAAACATTCAATTTTCCATTTTTAACTTCAATAGTGCTATCATCAAATAAATTGTTGTAGATACCATCATTAAAATCTATTTCTAATTCTTTTTCTTTCGATAGATTAAAGTATCCATATACTTTTTTATCTTTCAATTGATATTTAATTATCAATGTATCTTCCTCTCCTTCAATGCTGTATTGAAAGTCTGTAAGTTCGTTTTTGATATTTTTTATCTTTAATATGATATTTTTAAAATTTTCATCTTCATTAAATTCAATTGTATCTTTGTCAAATAATGAAGTCTGTTTATTATAATATCCTTCTTGTCCATTATAAATCAATGCAGTTCCTCTTTGGAAATTGTTAAAAGCTGTTAAAATATCAACTTTTTTCTTATCCTTTACTATTTCATTTATTCTTTTTGTATCGTGATTTTCGAGAAATCTTAATTTGATTGCCTCATTTGGCAAAATCATATTTTGATAATTTAATTTTTCGGCATATTCTTTTGCATTAATATTTCCTTTTAAAAAATCAATTTTATATGGTTCTATATCATATTCATAAGTTATATCAAATGCTTCATGCATTGTAGAATCAGAATTTGCTATAAATCCATTTTTCCTTAATTCTCTTAAAAATTCCAAATGGGTACTCTCACAAAGCCAAATAAAATCACTTTTAATCGCTTTTATAGAACTTTTTGCTTGTTTCCAGAATTCTATTGGCAATATACTTGCTACATCACATCTAAATCCATCTACCATAAAAGCCCAATATTTAAGCGTATCTATTTGATAATTCCACAAATCATGATTTGAATAATCAAGATCTATAATATCCCACCAATCTCCTACTTTATTTGAAAATTCTCCATTTTTCTTATAAAAATATTCAGGATGATCCTTCGATAAAATCGAATCATATGAGGTATGGTTGTATACAATATCTATCATAATTTTCATATCTCTTTTATGAATTTCATCTACTAA
>JAUNAV010000042.1:0-7557 GCA_030527425.1 Tissierellia bacterium | reverse complement strand
ATCCTTTCTCCTGTCTTAGCATCAAAATAATGCATTGCTTCAGCATCAAATCTAAATTTTTGAGGTTGATTTTGTTCGTATTTATAAAAACCTGGCATTGTAACGACAAAGTCCTTATCATTTGCTAATTTCACAAATATTGATTGCTCTTTACCCAAATTTTCTATTACATCGACATATGAACTAAATTCATTCTTATGATCATTTTCATCATAAGGCAAAAATCTTTCTGATCTAATACCCGCTAAAACTTCTTTGTTTTCAAAGGCCTTTAATTCCTCTTTGTCTTTCTCGCTTGGCTCTATTTTAAATATATCATCTTCTGCAATGAAAATTTGATCTTTTATCTTTCCTTTAATTAGATTTATTGTAGGTGAACCGATAAATTGAGCGACAAATGCATTCTTCGGTCTATTGTAGAATTCATCAGGTTTTCCAGCTTGCTGAATTACTCCATTATTTAATAGAATAATCTTTGTAGCCATAGTCATAGCTTCTGTTTGATCATGGGTTACATAAATTGTTGTAGTGTCCATCTGTCTGTGAATTTTTACAAGTTCTTGTCTCATTTGCTCACGAAGTTTAGCATCCAAATTACTTAAAGGCTCATCCATTAAAAATATTGAAGGATTTCTAACAATGGCTCTGCCAAGGGCGACTCTTTGCCTTTGTCCTCCAGAAATATCGGATGGTTTAGAGTATAGATATTGATCAATTTGTAGCATTCTAGCAGCTTCTCTTACTCTTTGATCAATTTCGGCATTTCTTTCTTTTCTCATCTTTAATGAAAAAGCCATATTATCATACACTGTCATATGTGGATAAAGCGCATATGATTGAAATACCATTGCGATATCCCTATCCTTCGGAGGAACTTGGTTTATTAGTCTATCTCCAAAATACATTTTTCCTTCAGTAATAGAATTTAGGCCAGCTATCATTCTCAATATGGTCGATTTACCACATCCAGAGGGGCCAAGTACTACACAAAAATCTTTATCATCTATTTCAAGATTTATATTTCTTAAAGTGAATTCATCTCTTCCTTCGTATTTTTTACCTATATTTTCTAATTTTACCTTCATCATTAACTCCTAACCTTTAACTGATCCGCTTGAAAGCCCACTTACCAATTGTTTTTGTAAAGCAATAAATAATATAACTATGGGTATTGCAGTTATGAGCCCTCCTGCTGCCCAAGCTGGCTGATTCATCGTTCTCGGATCTGTAATCAATGTTTTAAGTCCTGTAGCCAAAGTATAATCTTCAGTACTTGTTAAAAGTATCTTTGGCAACATATAATCTGTAAAAGGTCCTATAAATGACCACAAAGCAATTATTGCAAGCATTGGTCTAATAATTGGCATTATTATCATTCTATATATTTGAATATTGGAACATCCATCAATCCTAGCTGCTTCATCTAGTTCAGGAGAAACAGAATCAATATATCCCTTAAGTATCATAGTATTATTTGCAATGCCTCCAGCTGCATAAATTAATGTAAGCATAGCCTGTCTACTAAATGCTGGGATTACTCCTGAAATAATTTGTACCATAGTAAAATAAGCTGTCATTCCTGCAAATGCAGGTATAACTTGGATTAATAAAATCGCTAAAAGCGAAATTTTCTTACCTTTAAATTTAAATCTAGAATATGCATAGCCAGTAAAACTAACTATAAGAACTTGTAATATAGCAGAAGCTATGCCTATTAAAATGGTATTTTTAAGCCATTTTAGAAAATAGGTTTGAGTAAAAAGGTACTCGAAATTTTCTTTTGAAAACTTATAATTACCATTTAAAGATATATATGAGCCCTGCGCTCCATTAAATGCTGCTATTATGATCTGAACAATAGGCCAAATTACGACAAATGACCACAATATTAGAAATAAATAGATAAAAAATATTCCTATTTTTCCAGACATCGTCAAAGGTCTTTTGTCTGAAAGGTATAAATTATTTTTCTTTTTAAATGCCATAAACTACTCCTTAAAAGTTTGAGTATTTCTATATCCTAAAAAAGCGACTACAATCAAAGCTATGGATACCAAAACAGTAATAGCTGCTCCAAAGGCTTGATACTGATTGTCCATT
Source organism: Tissierellia bacterium (assembly GCA_030527425.1). GTDB lineage: Bacteria > Bacillota > Clostridia > Tissierellales > Peptoniphilaceae > JAUNAV01. Next base: position 5,457 of record JAUNAV010000042.1, on the reverse strand, counting down.
GTTAATTTATAGATATATGATATCAACAAATCACTTGTTCCTGCTAAATTGCCATATTCTCCTGTATTAAATGGTCCACCGCCATTAAATAAATCTATTATCGAATAATTGTTAAAATTAAAAGTATATTGTCCAACTATTATAGGTGCTGTTTGGAAAAATACTAATGGCAATGTGATCTTTGTCAAAGATTGAATCGCACTTGCCCCATCCATCTCTGCTGCTTCGTATAAATCATTAGGTATAGATTGTAATACACCAGTTGCTAGTAGGAATATATAAGCATTTCCACACCACATTTGAATTAATATCAAAGCTACTCTAGTCATAATAGTAGAGTTTTTAACATCTATACTATGGCCTGCAATCGATGAAAGAATGTTTGCTAAAAATCCATTTTTAGCTAGCATTATACTAAAAAACATTATAGTTATAAATGCAGGAACAGCCCAAGGTAGTATAAAAATTGTTCTAAATATCTTCTTTCCCTTAATCCTATCATGATTTGTAAAAAATGCCAGCAAGAATCCCATAATAATTTGTAAAGTAGTTGCTCCAAATGTCCAAATAACAGTCCAGACTAATATTTTCCAGAATAATTTACCTTGAAGCCCTTTAGCTGCAAATATAGTCATATAATTTATAAGTCCTGCCCAATGGAATTTGGATTGGTTTTTTGGATTCATGTCTGTAAATGAAATTAAAATCGCTGTAATTATTGGAATTAAAACAATAAATACAATTAGAAATAAAGCAGGTAGATTTACAAAATATGGAAATCCATTTTCTGATAAATTGCTTTTTGTTTCATAAAGATTTCTAACCCTTATTCCTTCAATTTCATTTTTTTCTTCCTTTTTAGCATCAGTAAAAGAAACTACAATAATTAAAACAGACAATAGCAAAAGCACGATTGCTAAAATTCCTTCAATCATAAATATCAAGGAACGATCAACTCTTAAGCCACCTTCTGCTAAAGAAATAAGTCCTCTAACGCCTTCACCTTGATAATTTCCAAAACCTAATGCATATGGTATAGCTATTAAATATATAAATAGTGCACCAATAAAGTTTATAAATGCCTTTTCTTTTTGTCCATTTAAAAGTTGTCCTAAACCAGGGATGGGAATTGAAAAATATGCCTTTTTAATTTTTTCTTTGTCTACTTCTATTGGTGTGCGTCTTCTTACTTCAGATATTTCTTCATTTAACACCTTTTGTTCGTCTTTTACACCTTGTGTCAAATTGTGTTTTAATTTTTTAATTGCATCTTCATTTAATTTTTTAGGCGATGCATATTTTTTTGCCCTTATCGCATAATCTTTGTTGATCTTATTTTCCTTAAGTCCATTTTCATATGCTTTTTTTGAAATATCATTGTTTTTAAAGCGGTCTTTTAATCTTTGATCAGATAATTTTTTATTCTCTATTATACCAATCTTAAAATCTTCAAATTCTTTTTGATACTCTTCTTGTGCTTTCTGATCAATTTTTTTATTTTCATACTCATCTAAAAGCCTCAAATTATTTTCATACTCTTTTATCATCTTAGGAAGTCTTTGAATATATACCTTTGAAGTATTATAAAATAAATCGGCATCATAAGTTAAATTTAGATAATCTTTGTAGAATTCTAATCTCTTTTGACTTTTGTAGAGTTCTTTTTTCCAATTTTTAAGAGTCTTTTTCTTTATATCTTTGAATTTATCATCTGCTTCTTTTTTAAGGCTTTTTTCAAAATCATCTTTCTTTTTTTCATAGTCTTTCAATTTTTTAATATATGGATGAGAATTTTTATTTCTTCTAAGTTCATTTACTCTATCTTTATCGCCTTTGTCATAGGCTTTGGCTATTTCTTTTAGATATAGATTTTTCCTTTCGTACTTTCCACCCACATCATCGAATAAGTATAAATTCACATCTTCCCCCTTTTGCCATTTAACATATGATTTTTTATGAGGATATATATTCTACATATCAGTCCAATATAAAAAAATATATTGTAAATATCCATCTCTAAGATTTTCATAAGTATCGAAGCTATTAGCAAAATATCAAAAGTCCATTTACTGATTTTAGTAAAAAATCCTTTTTTATAGGCCAAATAAAATATAATTGCATATATAATATACAAGATAATATCAAAAATATATCTTATTAGATTTATTAAATTGTATTCTGCTATAGTTAGATTTGTAATTTGATGAAATTTAATAAAATAATCATAATCCTTTGCAATCATCAAATTCTCAATACTTGAACTTATAACTAGTATTAAAGTGGCAATTAGAATATTTCTAAGTGTTTTTTTGTCAATATATAAATAATTCATTAATATTATTTAAAAAGGAAGCCAAAGGCTTCCTTTATTATCCTTCTATATTGCTCATCATAGAATCAAAACTTGATTTTAAATCTTTATAAGCTTCTTCTGCATTCTTTGGCTTATTTTGATTCCAAGATAATAGTGCATTTTGGTAAGTGTCCCAAACTTGTCCATATTCAGTAAATAATGGTCTTGAAACGGCATCATTATATGATTCAATAGTGTATTTGATAGTCTCTTTATCGCTATCAGCTAAAGAAGAATTTTCATATTTTTCTGCACTTACATTTTCCATGATCTTTCCTGTTGTTTTAAAGAATTCTTCAAAATTATCAGGATTTGCAAGTTCTGCAATCATAGCTTGACAAAGATTCATCTTATCTTCATCTCCTTCATTTCTTACATTAATTGCATAACCCCATCCACCTTTCCAATGTTGAAGTGGTTTATTGTTAACAGTAATTTGTGAAAGTGGTGCTATTTTAAGATCTTTACCATCATTTGCATTTTTAGCTATTGCATTGTAATCCCAAGCGCCGCCAACTCTATAAACGGCTTCGCCACCTGTTGCAAAAGCATCATCTGTATAAGCATAGCCTGCATCTTTATCAAAAAGACTTGTACCTTTTTCATTATTTTGTTTCCAATAATTGTATATTGCTTCAACAACTTTTTGTTTTTCTGGTTCAAGATCTTTCCACTCTTTTGTAAAATCTGATGATAATTTTCCATCTTCAGATTTTTCTAAAAGATTTATATCAGCTGAATTCAATAAACTAACTCCATACCAAGCGTCAAATACTGGTATTGTAATTTCATTATTTGTAAGCTCTGTAAATTCAGAAGGTTTTGATAAATCTACATTTTTATCTTCTGCATTTTTTGTATTTTCATATACTATCAAGCATTCAATACTCATTGGAAATGCAAAGTAGTCTTCATTACCTTCTTTATCAGCAATTTTAAATCCTTGACCTAATCCTTCATTGAAATTTTCAAATCCTCCAGCAGTTTTTGCTATTGCTTCGGAATTAACCGCTGCCAATGAATCCTTTTCTACAAGGCCATAAACACGATCAAGTGGAATTGCAAAAATATCTGGAATATCTTCATTTGTTGGATCAGTTGTATCTAGAGTATCTAAATTGTCAAATGAACCAATCTCTTTAATCTCAATTTTTGAGTCTGGATTATTTTGCATAACTGTCTTTGCTGCCTTTTCATAATAAGGTAGCCACTCTTTTTCTGCTTGGACAGTAATTTCTCCTTTAAGTCCAGTTTGTTCAACTGATTGATTGTCACTTTCTACTTTTGAATTTTTTGATCCGCATGCTGCAAAACTTAAAAGCATACTTGCAGACAGTCCTGCTGCCAATAATTTTTTTGTAAATTTCATATGTCCTCCTATAAATATTGTAACCGTTTGCATTATAAGTCTATATTAACACTATTTTTTATTTATGTCAATATATGTTTTCATATTTTTTTAAAAATTAAAAAATTAATATAGTTTCCAATTTGAAAATAGTTTGCATTATGGTATATTACTTGAGTATAGAAAGGAAAACTTATGAAAAAAATACTATTAATAGCTGCACTTTCAGTTGTTTTAAGTGCTTGCGGGACAAATAATAAAAATTTAGAAAATACTGATAACAGTGTAGTATCCGCTAATAAGACTGTTACACAAGAAGATTCAATATCTAGAGAAAATAACAGTGTTAAAAATGATAATTCTTCTAATTTAGACTCTAATGATAATAAAGAATATAATTTTGATGCAAAGGAAAAATTAGAAGATATCTATAAAAAAATTGCAAGTGAAGATAAGGCAATCTCTAATATTGATTTTAACGAGGATTTTTCGGAAATCAAAGTCACAAGCCCCAATAATTTTTTAGAAAAAATGAATGAGCATAAGCTTCATTCTCTTGCCCAAAGTCTTGGAAATAAAGTAATGGGAATAACTGAAGGAAAACTTAAATCAGCTGGTGAATACAAAGATATCCTAGTAGAACTTGTAGATGAAAATGGTGAAATTTGGGCTTCTAATCCAAATAAAGACCATGAATTTGAACTTAAATAATTTAACTGTCACAATTGTGGCAGTTTTTTTATGTTTAATTTCATAAAAAAAAGAGATGAGAAAAATCTCATCTTTAACTTTGGTGGAGAATACTGGGCTTGAACCAGTGACCTCTACGATGTCAACGTAGCACTCTAGCCAACTGAGCTAATCCTCCAGATAAATTTATTATACTAATAAAATTTATCTATTCAAGTTCTTTTACAATTTCAATTAAAGTATCAATAGCATCATTTAACCTATTAATTTCAATTTTAGAATAATCTAATATATAGTAATCGGAATTTTCTGATCTTTTTTGAAATCTATTAATTGATGTTAATTTAATTTTTTCTTTTAGAAGTCTATTTTCAAATTGCTTTTTATCATTTAAATCTATATCTATTAATGCCACTAAACCATTTATATCGTTGATAATTTTAATATGATTATTATTTGATAACTTTTTTTCAATAATTTCCTTCTTTTTAGTATATAGATTTCTCATTCTATTTACATGTCTTTCAAAATATCCATCTTCTATGAATACTCCTAGGGCTTTTTGAGTAAATAGCGAGCAAGGACATTCAAAACCATTAAATATCTGATCATACTTTTTTAGAAGACCATCTGGAATTATCATATATGATATTCTAAGCGCTGGAGTAATTGACCTTGAGAATGATCCAATATATATTATATTTTCATCATTTTTATATAATGGAATAAATCTAGTATTTGAAAAATTAAATTCTCCATCATAATCATCTTCAATTAAATATCTTGTATCATCTTCTTTTAACCAATTTAATATTTCTTTTTTTCTTTTTTTACTCATAATTATTCCCAGAGGAAATTGATGAGCAGGCGTTAATAATAAAGCAATATTCTTCTCATTTATTACATTTTCAATACTTGCACCTTCACTGTCAATATTTAATGAAAAATTACTTCTATTATTAGAATCAAAGTACTCCCTACCCCAACAATATCCAGGATCTTCAAATGCATAATTGACTTGTTCGCCCAAGATATTTTTTATTATATAAAAAAGATGATTGATTCC
>JAUNAV010000005.1 GCA_030527425.1 Tissierellia bacterium | reverse complement strand
CACTTTAGCCTATTTTATACTTGTGCTTGCGTTAGTATTTATTGAGATAGTCCTTGTTTTTTCCCTTATCTCACTTCAAACCGTTCCAAATCGCAAGACACATATTCCTTTACTAGTTTTACCTTAAATTCTTTTGTGTATTCTGGCATACAAAAACCCCTCCATCCGTATTCCGGATTTTGGGGTTCAGGTCCATATATAGCAAGTGATTATCTAATATTTATTTTTCTTTAAATTGATTTTATTGTATATCTTAATAATTCTATTAATCTAATTATAAAAATTAAACTGGAATTCATAACAAACCCCAGTTTAATAATTAGCGTGTTCTTTTAATATAATTTTGATCCTACTGGAATATTATCATCCAACATTATCAAGTTAAGTTTTTCTTCTCCGTCGTACTCACAAATTGCAGATATAATCATACCTTCTGAGTCGATTCCCATCATCTTACGTGGAGGAAGATTACAAATCGCAAGTAGTGTCTTTCCAATTAAGCTCTCTGCACTGTAATATTCCTTAATACCAGATAAAATAACTCTTTCTTTTTCAGAACCATCATCTAATGTAAATTTCAATAATTTTTTAGACTTTGGAACTTCTTCGCAGTTCTTAACTTTTACAACTCTAAAATCAGATTTTGAGAATGTATCAAAATCAACCATATCTTCAAATAGTGGTTCAACTTTCACTTTTGAAAGGTCAATTTCTTCTGTCGTAAGTTTGTCGTGAGTTTCGTAAGTTTCTTTTGACGAATCCCTATTTTCTGCCTTTTCTAAGCCTATTGGCTTCATTGTTGGGAACAATAAAACATCTCTTATTGATTCTTGATTTGTAAGAAGCATTATAATTCTATCAATACCTAGTCCTAAACCTCCTGTTGGTGGTAAACCTACTTCAAGAGCATTGATAAAATCATAGTCCATCATTTGTGCTTCATCATCGCCTTTATCTCTTTTTTCTACTTGTTTTAGGAATCTTTCTCTTTGATCATCGGCATCATTTAATTCTGAAAATGCATTACCGATTTCTGCTTTATTTATAAAGGCTTCAAATCTATGTGTAAGTCTTCTGTCATCTGGATTTCTCTTAGCTAAAGGTGAAACTTCCACAGGATAATCATAAATAAATGTCGGTTGAATTAGATTATCTTCAACAAATTCATCAAAGAATTCCGCGATAATCTCTCCTCTATTTTCTTTTACTTCAACATTTTTCTCTTTTGCAATAGCAATTGCTTCTTCATCTGTTTGAATTTCATTAAAATCTACGCCTGAATATTTCTTAATAGCATCAATCATAGAAATTCTATTCCAAGGTGGAGTAAGGTCTATTTCATTTCCTAAATAGTTAATTTTCATTGTGCCAAGCACATTTTGTGCAACAGTAGAAACTAATTCTTCTGTTATTTTCATCATATCCTCAAAGTCAGAATAAGCTTCATAAAGTTCAATTGATGTGTATTCAGGATTATGTTTTTGATCCATTCCTTCATTTCTAAACATTCTTCCCATTTCATAAACTTTTTCAAATCCACCAACTATTAATCTTTTTAAGTATAATTCATTGGCTATTCTCAAATACATATCAAGATTTAAAGTATTATGATGGGTTATAAATGGTCTTGCATTTGCTCCGCCAGAAATAGTATTTAAAATTGGAGTTTCTACCTCTAAATACCCTCTGTTGTCTAAAAATTTTCTAATCTCAGAAATTATCTTGCTTCTTTTTACAAATACATCCTTTATTTCAGGATTTACTGTAAGATCAAGATATCTCTGTCTATATCTTATATCGGTATCTTTAAGACCATGCCATTTTTCTGGTAATACAGTCAATGATTTAGAAAGAAGCTTAACTTCTGTAGTCTCAATAGATATTTCACCAGATTGAGTTTTAAAAACTGTTCCAGTTGCTCCAATGATATCTCCAATGTCTAAATCTTTTACATATTTATACTCTTCACCTATGACATTTTTTCTATTAACTATTTGAATTTGCCCGCTTTCATCTTGAACATCCATAAAAGAGATCTTTCCATGGCCGCGTCTAGCCATAATTCTTCCGGCAACTTTTAATTCCTTTTGTTCAAATTGCTCAAAATTATCTTTGATTTCTGATGAATGAGTAAAATCTCTGAAATTTTCAATTACATAGGGATCTCTTCCTTCTTCTTTTAACTTTTGAAGTTTAGCTCTTTTGATTTTAATCATTTCATTAGGATCTTGTTGAATTTTCATTTCTACTCCTTACTTAATTTCCAAAACCTTATAATATAATTTACCTTGAGGTGTCTCAGCTTCAACTCTATCTCCCTTTTTTGCTCCAAGTAATGCCTGGCCTACAGGAGATTCGTTTGAGATTAATCCTTCTAATGGATTAGCTTCTGCTGTACCAACAATTTTATATTCAAGTTCTTCATCAAAGCTTTCATCATAGATTAATACAGTTTTACCAAGACCCACTTCTCCCTTAGGGGTATTGTCTTCAATTGTCTTAGCATTTCTGATCATGTCCTCAATCTTAGCAATTCTAGCTTCAACTTCAGCTTGTTCATTTTTAGCCTCGTCATATTCGGCATTTTCAGAAAGATCACCAAATCCTCTTGCAATTTTGATTTTTTCAGCAATTTCTGGTCTTCTTTGAGTTTTTAAATATTCTAGTTCAGCTTGGATTTTTTTTAGATACTCCTTGCTCAATATAACTTCTTTTTCTGCCATATTATATCCTTTCTAAATCTTTTTTGTAATTATCTAATTGTTTAAAAATATCATCTATATCATTTAACTGATTAATTTTATTTTTTATCTTACTGGAATTTTTTAAACCTTTTAAATACCAGCCAACATGTTTTCTCATTTGATTTATGGCAAGTTTTTTTTCTTTAAATTCCAATTCTAATTTATAATGGTACTTTATAAGCTCTATTAATTCAACAGGATCAAGATAATCATATTTTCCTTTATTTATAAAATCTTTAATTTGTTTGAAAATATATGGATTACCCATTGCTCCTCTAGCTATCATAACTCCATCACAATTAGTCAAGCTAATAATATTTTTAAAATCCTCAACACTAAAAATATCACCATTTGCAAAAACTGGAATTTTTACATTTTCTTTTAATTTCTTAATTGCATTCCAATCTGCTTTGCCTGAATAAAATTGTTCTCTAGTTCTTGCATGTAGTGTTATAGATGATAGTTTTAAATCATCAGCAATTTTTCCTATTTCTAAATAATTTATATTCTGATCATCATACCCTAACCTAAATTTCAAAGATATATCCTTTTTTGAAACTTTTTTTAAATCCCTTAGTATTTCATATACTTGTTGAGGTTCTTTTAATAAATATGAACCTTCTTTATTTTTAGTAATCTTTGGAGCAGGACAACCCATATTAATAGATATCTCTTTTATGTCATTTCTATAATTTAGCTTTTCTTTGACGATATATTTCATAATTTCAATATCTCTTCCAAAGATTTGAATACCAGTATTAAATTCTCTTTTATCGATATACATCAATTTTTCTGTCTTTTTATCATTGTAATAAAGTCCTTTAGCACTTACCATTTCAGTAAAAGCACCATCAAGACCGAATTTATAACAAATAATTCTAAAAGATGTATCACTAACCCCAGCAAGTGGGGCTAGCAATACCTTCTTATTTTTTAACTGTTCTATCATAGATAATCCTTAGACCTTCTAAAGTAATATCTCTGTCAACTATATTTATATATTCTGAACTTTTAGCGAGAAGATATGAATAACCTCCAGTAGATACTATATTTAATTTTACAATATCCTCACCTTTTTCTTCTAACTCCTCAATTACTTTTTTAATTATGCCATCGATAAGTCCAATATATCCATATACTATACCTGAATTCATGCTTTCAGGGGTATTTTTCTCAATGGCTCTTTTTGGAGTATGAAGTTCTATTTTAGGTAATTTAGCTGTTCTTAAAAATAAAGCTTCTGCAGAAATTTTAATTCCTGGAGCTATTGGACCTCCAAGATATTGTCCTTTTTCATTTATAACATCGAAAGTTGTTGCAGTTCCTAAATCAACAACGATCAAAGGTCCTTTATATTTTTCATATGCAGCAACGGCATTAACAATTCTATCAGCGCCAACTTCTTTTGGATTTTCACATTTAATCTCCATTCCAGTTTTAGTTCCCTCTCCTACTACAAGAGGTTTTTTTCCAAAGAATTTTTTTACAGCTGATTGCCATGAATAAATCAAATTAGGAACAACAGATGCAAGTATTACATCTTCGATATCTTCTTTTTTTAAATTATTTAAATGTAGAAATTCGTTGAGATTAACTCTTAACTCATCGCTAGTCTTTCCTTGTACAGTGCCTAGTCTAAAATCAAATAATAATTTTTCGTTCTCAAAAATTCCTACCACGGTATTGGTATTACCAATATCAATTACTAATAACATTTTATCTCCTTTTAGCCTTTAACATTGTCTTAATAACTGAATATGAAATTAATATTGCTAATATCAACTCTGGTGCTCCATTTATTAAGCCCACGCTTACAATCGCAGATAGCACATTGGATCTGTCAATTGATAAAGCTTCAGCATATTCTTTTGCATACAAAAGATATGCCATTGATAAAAATCCAAATGTATTTACAAGACTTCCACTTGCTGCAGAGATTACTATACTCAAATTCATATCTTTGGTTTTAAGTAAGGTCAAAACCATAAATATTATAAGAATTAATGCAAGTATTGCCATTAGTAAAATACTCTTTTCATTTTTTATTCTATTAAATATAGAAAATATAAGCACAAAGATAATAAAAATATAAAATATTATCAAATATTTTCTCAATGTTTCTTTTTGTTTATCTTTTAAAATCTTATACAGACTGCCGCTAATAAATCCTATTAATACTCTTGGAAGTACTGAACACAAAGGATTAAGCGAAATAAAAGATAATACAGTAGGAGCTGTCGCAGCCCTAAGAAGTGAAAATACGCCAAAAACTAGACCCACCATAGATCCTATTGCCGGTCCATAATATATTGCAGCAATTATAACTGGTATATGAAGTGTTGTTGCTACTATTCCTCCAATAGGAATAAATCCCAATGGTGTTAGACTCAACATAAGTACTATGGCAGAAAAAATACCCATTGAAGCTATGCTTCTTGTGCTAAAGACTTTTTTATTATTCATTTTTACCTCCGTTCCGCTTCTATTTTAAGATAGCGTTCGTTAATTATTTTAATTTATTTTTCTATTTTTCGTATTTTAATTTTCCACATGCTTTTATAAATGCATTAAATAAAGGTGCTGGTTTATTTGGTCTTGACTTAAATTCTGGATGGAATTGACAAGCAACAAAATGTGGATGATCTTTATACTCAATCATTTCTACTAAATCACTTTGTGGATTAACTCCAGAGATTATAACTCCAGATTCTTCTAGATCTTTTTTAAATAATTCATTAACTTCATATCTGTGTCTATGTCTTTCAACGATCATATCACTATTATAAATTTCTGAAGCTTTTGAATTTTCCTTAATCTTACATTGCCAATCACCAAGTCGAAGTGTTCCACCAATATTCTTTATATTTTTCTTATCTTCCATTATATCAATTACAGGATATTTAGTATCTTTGTCAAACTCAACACTATTAGCGCCTTCTAAGCTCTTGACATTTCTTAAAATATCAATTACAGCAACTTGCATACCAAGGCATATTCCAAAATATGCTTTATTATTTTCTCTTGCATATTTTGAAGTTAAAATCATTCCTTCGATTCCTCTCTCGCCAAATCCGCCAGGAACTAAAAATCCATCAAAATCTGATAGCATTTTTTCATAATTATCTTCATTGATTTTTTCTGAATCCAAATACTTTATTGATACTTTATATCCTTCATTGTAACCTGAGTCTTTTAATGCTTCATTAACAGACAAATAAGCATCTGGCAATTCAATATATTTTCCCACCATGGCAATATTTAAAACTTTATCTGCCTTTTTAAATTTATCTACCATATCTTGCCATTTATTGGATTTATCAGATTTTGGTGTTAATTTTAGCTTTTCACATATGAATTTATCTAATTTTTGTCTTTTAAAAGATAAGGGTACCTCATATATGAGATCGCAATTTTCTGACTGAACTATACCCTCTTTTGGTATATCACAGAATAAAGAAATTTTTGACCTAATAGACTCTGTGATTGGATAATCAGCTCTTAAAACAAAAACATCCGGTTGAATACCATAATTCATCATTTGTTTGTAAGAATGCTGAGTGGGTTTGGTTTTTAATTCATTGCTTCCAGGAATGGCTGGAACTAAAGTAGTGTGAACAAATAAAACATCATCTGGATTTTCAGAATGAATTTGTCTAATTGCTTCAAAATATGGCTGAGACTCAATATCTCCCACAGTACCACCTATTTCAGTAATAATAATATCTGCTTTTGAAAAATCTCTAACTTTATAGACCTTATTTTTAATTTCATCAGTAATATGGGGAATTACTTGAACAGTTCTTCCTTCAAATTCTCCTCTTCTTTCTTTAGTGAGTACTAAATCATATATTTTACCACTAGTTACAGAAGAATCTTTAGTCAACTCGACATCGATGAAACGCTCATAATGTCCTAGATCAAGATCAGTCTCGCCTCCATCTTTTGTTACAAATACCTCACCATGTTGATATGGACTCATGGTTCCTGGATCAATATTTAAATACGGGTCAAATTTTTGCATAAAAACTGAAAAACCCATATCTTTAAGAATTCTACCAATAGATGCTGCAGAAATTCCCTTACCTATTCCAGATACAACTCCTCCTGTTACGAAAATATACTTTTGTTTTGACATTTGACACTCCTTAAATATTATTAACAGATCAATTTTACAATAAAAACGCACCTTTTTCAAGGTGCATTTTTGTTTTTAGGTATTTAAATGTTATATATAAATTTATTTGCCTAATTTGTACTTTCTAATAAGCCTATTTATTTCATTTATATCTTCATTTTTTGTTCTTACAACTCTTTGCTCTTCTCTTTGATCGACTTTTACTAGCATTACTAATTCACCTGATTCTTTATCGAATCCCCATCTTTTTAATTGCTTATAATGTACAAGTTGGCCATCTGCTAAAATTGCATTTTCTGCTACTCTAACTTTTCCTTTGGCATTTAATAAGAAGAATATAGCTATTACAAGCATCATCACACCAATTATAATGCTATAAAACATATTAGTCTTTGGCGCTTGAACAAAATTAAAAATACCAATTACAAAAAGCATAATTACAAGTACGAATTCAAAAGGGCTAGATTTTTTTTGAAATTCATTTACTTCACCTTTCAGCTCTTTTTTTGCTTTGATGCCTTTTACAATTCTAGTTAGAAGCATAATAGCTAATACAGCATAAATTATTAATATCATAAAATTCATATTAAAGCCATTAGTATTTTTAAACATTTAACTTCTCACCTTCTTCATTTAATTCTTTTTCTAAATCTTTGTCAGTATATTTTTTTATAAAATCATTAAATTCGTCAAATTTTATCGTTTCTTTCTCAAGCAATGTTTTCGCTAAATCATGAAGAAGATCGATATTGTCTTTAAGAATTTGGATTGATTTTTTATACGATTTTTTTATAATATCTCTAACTTCTTCATCTATCTCTACAGCTGTTTTTTCAGAAAAACCCTTTGAATGACCAATATCTCTACCTACAAAAGGTTTTGTATTTTCATCAGAGTAAAAAATAGGACCTAATAAATCACTCATACCATAAGTTGTTACCATATCTTTTGCAATTTTTGTTGCTCTTTCAATATCGTTACTAGCACCAGTTGATATATCATCTAAGACTACTGCTTCTGCAGCTCTTCCTCCAAGTAATGTTATTATTTCATTTTTCATTTCATTTCTTGTCATGAAAGATCTGTCTTCTTCAGGTAAAAATGAGGTAAATCCTCCCGCTTGCCCTCTTGGCACTATTGTTATCATGTTGACAGGATCCATACCATCAATTAAACTTTGTGTAATTGCATGACCTGCTTCATGATAAGCTGTGAGTATTCTCTCTTTTTCGATAACATGCTTAGATTTCTTTTCAGGGCCTGCGATAACTTTTATAGTTGCCTCTTCAATATCTGATTTAGTAATAAATTCACTGGATCTTCTAGCTGCTAGTAATGCTGCCTCATTAGTCAAATTTTCCAAATCAGCTGGTGAAAAACCTGTAGTTTCCTTAGCAATCTTTTCTAAATTTACATCTTTTTCAAGTGGCTTATTTTTTGTGTGTATCTTTAATACTTCTTGTCTTTCTTTTACATCAGGTAGTCCCACATATACAGTTCTATCAAATCTGCCTGGTCTTAACAATGCCTTATCTAGAATATCAGGCCTATTGGTTGCAGCCATCACTATGATGCCTTCATTATCTGAAAAACCATCCATTTCAACTAATAATTGATTAAGTGTCTGCTCTCTTTCATCATGTCCGCCACCAAGTCCTGTACCTCTTTGTCTACCTACAGCATCAATTTCATCAATAAATATAATGCATGGAGCATTTTTCTTAGCCTCTTGGAACATATTTCTAACTCTGCTTGCACCAACTCCAACAAACATTTCTACAAAATCAGAGCCGCTTATACTATAAAAAGGCACTTTTGCTTCTCCTGCTACAGCTCTTGAAAGGTAAGTTTTTCCAGTTCCTGGAGGACCTACCATTAAAACACCCTTTGGAATTCTAGCGCCCATTTTTACAAATTTTTGAGGATTTTTAAGAAAATCAACTAATTCTGTAAGTTCTTCTTTTTCTTCTTTTAATCCAGCTACATCTTTAAAAGAAATCTTATTGTCCTTATTTTCATTTAAAATTGCTTTTGATTTAGAAAAATTTTGAACATTGGAATTTCCCCCTTGCATCTTTGTAATAAAAACATAGACAAAAAATCCCATCACAAAAATCATTAATAGTGAAGGCAGCATTTGTAGATACCATGGAGATTGAGGTTCTGGCTTAGAATAATATTCTAGCTCATTGTTTTCCAATTTATCTTTTATATAATTATTATAAAAATCCGATTTAAGTTCTTCACCAATAGTGGATTTTAAAATTTTGTCTGAATCTTTAACAGCTACTTCAATATCACTACCAGTTATTTCCACTTTTTGAGCTTTATTTTCCTCAATGGTCTTAATTACTTCATTTAGACTTACTCCTTCTTGATTAGGATTAAATGTACCAAGTCTTGATAAGAAAAAGACCATTACTGCAAGAATTAAAAGCGATGTTATCACACTAGTATTCTTACGCTTCATCTTCATATACCTGTTCTTTCAAAACACCAATATATGGTAAATTTCTATATAATTGTTTATAATCCATTCCATATCCTACAACAAATTCATTTGGAATTTTAAATCCTGTCCAATCAGGTGAAATCTTTTTTTCTCTTCTTTCTGGCTTATCTAAAAGTGTTATGATTTTAACTGACTTTGCTCCTCTTTGCTTTAAACTATCTGCAAGAAAGGCTAAAGTGTTACCTGAATCTATAATGTCTTCAACAATTAAGACATCAAGTCCTCTAACATCAGTATCCAAATCTTTTAGAATTTTAACATTTCCAGACGATTCAAATTCATCCCCATAACTAGAGACATCCATAAAATCAAGTTTACAATTTATCTTTAGTTGTTTAGCTAAGTCTGCCATAAACATAATAGATCCCCTAAGTATTCCTACCAAAAGAATATCATTATCGACATCATTGTAGTACTCATTTACTTTAGAAGCTAGTTGTTTTATTCTCTTTTGGACACTATCTTGATCTATAAGTACTTTCCCAATAATTTCATTTATGTCTGTTCTCATTTTATCTCCTTATATTCAATCATTAAAATCTCTTTTGTTTCTTTTCTAATTTTATATAGATTAGATCTTTTTAGTGGGATAATAGCTAAAATATGATTATTTGATAATATAATAGGTAATTTATTTCTAATATTCTTATCGACTTTTAAATCTATTAATAAGTCTTTTACCTTTTTGCTATTACCTCCCATTCCAATAGGCTTAATCCTATCACCATTTTCTCTAGTTCTAATTAATAGAGGAAATGTAATTTTCTCAATGTCAAAAAAGAACCTATTGTTTTTCTCTTTTAATTGCATAAATTCGTCCTGATTTATTATACTTGTTTTTATATTAAAAGACGAAAAATTTAAATCATCATAATTTCTTAGATAGGTATTTTCAATTTTTTTATCACATTTATCATTTCTATAAAATTCATAATTGTTATAATTCTTAATAACTGAAAATTTCTTGAAATTAATTTTTTTACCAATTTTTAATTTCTCTAATTGTCTAATAAAATCTATATTTAATTTGCTTACATTTTTTAAATCGCCATTAATATTTAAAATAGCTAATCTTATTACTCTATTTTTTAGTGCTGTATCTAAAACATCAAATTTTTTTCTGTCTAAATATATTTTATTGTCTTTTATTTTTGATATATCATAAAAAGTACTTTCTTCTATTTTTTTTATTAAAGATAAATCCTCGTGTAATAATTGAGTTAACCTAAAAATATTGTCAATACATTTAGGATTTATACTCTCTAGCATTTTAATAGTTTCAATTCTTATTTTATTTCTTGTATAATCAGTGCTTAGATTTGTTTTATCAAGCTTAAATTCTAGCCCTCTAGAAATGAGGAAAGATTCAATTTCATTTTTTTTAATATTTAATATAGGTCTAATTAAATCTCTATCTTTAAAATCCATTGCACTTAATCCATCTATACCTGTTCCTCTAATTAATCGCATTAATACTGTTTCAGCTTGATCATTCATATTGTGCGCAATGGCTATTTTGTCATAGGAATATTTTGCTTTTACATCTCTAAAAAACTTATATCGTAAAACTCTTCCCGCATCTTCAGGAGAAAGCTTATTGTCCTTAGCAAACTGATCCATACTTTTATGCTTTATTATGCATTTTATATTGTATTTGTCGCAAAGAGATTTAACAAAATTTTCATCTTCATAAGCTTCTTTTCTATGGAGATGATTTAAATGGCATACTAAAAAATCAAATTTTATTTTTTCCTTCAATGCCAATAACTGATAAAACAAAAATACGGAATCCGAACCTCCGCTGATTGCCGCAATCACCTTATCCTTTTCATTAATTAATTGATGATATTTTATATTCTCCAAAAATTTATTATTTATTTTTATCTTCATATAAATACTCATCATCCTTAAGCATTTTAAGTCTTTCTCTTGCTATTTTCTCTTTAAATTTATCTGTATTTCTAGATTTATAGTCCTTTTTTAAACTATCAATATCTAAATTTAATTTGTCTATTTCTTCTTCTTTGGCACTAATTTGTCTATCTAACTCATTTATCTTATTTTTTTGCATTACTGATAAAGCAAAAAATAAAGAAAAAACAATTATGGATATGCCCAGAAGAAATTTTACAAATTTTCGATTCTTTCTTTTTCTTTGTAGGTGAAATTTTTTTAAGCTACTCATCAATTACCTCATACATATCTTCTGCATTATTCTTTTTGGCATTTTCTATTAACTCTTTTACTCTTATTTTAAGAATCTGATTTCCAAAAACTATTTCTATAATATCACCTTTTTGAACATCATAGGATGCCTTTACAATTTTATCATTAACTTTTACTCTATCATTTTCACATGCTGTTTTAGCAACTTGTCTTCTTTTTATAATTCTTGAATTTTTTAAAAATTTATCTATTCTCATACTTCACCTCATTATAATTAATATTATATCATTTAAATAGAATAAGTTAAAATATGATATACTTAAAATGGTGATTAAATGAAATCTAATTTAAATATAATGCATATAGATATGGATGCCTTTTATGCCTCCTGTGAAGAGCTTATAAATCCAAATTTAAAATACGTCCCCATGGCTGTTGGAGGCCTTAGTAGTAAATCAATTATAACAACAGCAAATTACAAAGCTAGAAAATATGGAATACATTCAGCTATGCCTGTTTTTATGGCTAAAGAAAAATGTCCAAAATTAATTATAATGCCTCTTAGAAGAAAACTGTATTCTAATAAATCAAAAGAAGTATTTGATATTGTAAAAAAATATTCGATCGTTTTTGAAAAAGTATCAATTGATGAAGCTTATTTAGAAATCAATGAAGAAAATGTCTTGGATTTAGCAAAACAAATCAAAAAAGAAATAAAAGAGAAAACTAAGTTAACTGCATCTATCGGAATTTCATATAATAAATTTTTTGCAAAATTAGCTTCTGATTGGAACAAGCCCAATGGAATAAAGATAATTACAAAAGAAGAGTCAAAAGAAATTCTTAAAAATTTAGATATAAGAAAAATTCATGGAATAGGAAGTAAAACTGCCACTAAACTATATGATATAGGAATTTATAAAGTCAGGGATCTTTTAAAACTTGATTATGATTATCTTAAATCTAATTTTGGTAAACATGGCATTTATATCTACAATGTTATTAGAGGTAATGATAATAGAAAAGTAACTGAGAAAAAAATCAGAAAGTCAATTGGAGAAGAAACAACTTTTAAAAGAAATACTAATGATAAAGTTGAAATATATAAATATATGAAAGATTTGGCTTATGAATTAGAAAACAAATTAAAAGAAAAAAATATTAGCGGAAAAACTGTAAATATAAAGATAAAAACAGCGGACTTTAAAATTCATACTAAATCCCATACCTTTCAAGAAAAGATTGAAGTAGAAGATATATATATAATTTCAAAAAACATATTCGATTCATTTTATAATAATGAGTATTTAAGATTAATTGGTATATCTATATCTAGTTTGTCAAGTGGAAAATATGACCAATTGAGTTTCTTATAAAAAAAGCATCCTTAAGGATGCTTTAATAATAATTTTATTTATTAACTGCTTCTTTTAAAGATTTACCTGCTTTAAATACTGGTGCTTTAGAAGCTGGAATGTGAATTACTTCTTCAGGTTTTCTAGGATTTCTACCTTCTCTTGCTTTTCTGTCTCTAGTTTCAAAAGTACCAAATCCAACTAATTGTACTTTTTCACCTTTAACTAAAGTTTCTGTAACTGTTTCTAAGAAAGCATTAAGTGCTTTTTCTGAGTCGATTTTTTTAAGTCCGCTCTTTTCTGAAATATTCATTAAAAGTTCTGATTTATTCATTATATTCCTCCTTAATAAATCTTTTAATAATCAAACTGTTTAACTCTAAATTAGATTATACATAAACATGAGCTTAATTTCAAGAGCCTGTTTGAATTATTTTAATATTTCTACCTTAGATTTTTTTATCATATTTTTATAATACTCATCATATTCTTTTTCTGCAATTAAATCCCTAGCTTTAACTAGCAGATCGTTCTGATCAGTATTTTCTGATATTATCATAAGTATATAATAATCATTTTTGAATTTAAATACATTACTTAATTGATTTTTCTTTGTTACTTTTGAATTAGATAAAAGAGCATCATCAATATATACAAAATCAGATTTTATCACTTCAAAATTCTTTATTTCTTTATTTGCATATTCTCTAAATTTTTGATTATTATTAATCTGACTTTTTAAAGAGTTCGCATAATCTTTGTTATTAAATTTCAATGCTATATACTTATACTGTTTTTGCAATTTCTTATTTTTTTTATAATATTTAACTACTGTCTTATCCTTGATTTTAAAGGTAGATAAGAAATTATTTTTATGTTGTATTCCAATAGCATTTTGAAGAAGAATATCATCATAGTCATCTAAGTTCTCATCAAATGCATCTAAATTGGCTTTAAGTGAGTCTTTTCCATTGAGTTTTTCAATTTGTTCCTCTTTTAGCTTATTTATTTGATCTTTATTAATATCTATTTTGTGCTTTTTTAGATCATCAAGCATTATTTTTTCATGTATAAGACTATTTAAAACATCAGTTTTTATATTATCAATATTTCTTTTTTTGTTATCTGCAATTTGTGTAAGATAACTGCTGCCAAATTTCTCACTAAAAAATTTTGTGTAGAAGTTGACATTTTTTTCATATTCTTCCTTCGTTATTTTTTGGCCATTTACAATAGCTATGCTATTTTTATCCTCTTTTTTACAAGAAGTTAAATTAAATATTATTAATAAAATGCAATTAATGAGAAGAATTATCTTCAACCACTGGTGTATTTTCTTTTGATAAAACATCCTCTGAAACGCTTTGTTCATCTTGATTATTTCCATTTTCAGTGATTATTTCTGAATCATCATATAATTTTTGGAAGTATTCTTTATATTTATTTTCATTTACAGTATCTTTAAGATCATCTCCTAGATCTTTCGGATTGTCTTTTCTTTCTTCAACTTTTATAATATGATAACCAAAATCTGTTTTAACTGGATCGCTGATTTCTCCAACTTTCATATCAAAAGCTTTATCTGCAAATTCCTGAGCCATTTCTGATTTTTTGAAAAATCCTAATTCTCCGCCATTTTCAGCATTTGCTGAATCTTTTGAATATTCTTTTGCTAAATCAGAAAAATCTTCACCATTATCTAACTTTTGCTTTACTTCCTTTGCTGTTTTTTCATCATCAACTAAGATATGACTAGCTTTAACTTCGATTAATTCGTCTTTATGATCGTTAAAATATGTTTCGATATCTTTTTCTGTAGCCTTATGCTCTTTTTTATACCAATCTTTATGTTTTTGATACATCAGATCCTTTTCTACAGTGTCTTTATAAGAATCAACTGACATATCATAATCTTCGAGCATTTTATCGAATTTTTCTTCTCCACCCATATTCTTAACTAATTCATTGAATTTATCATTTATTTCATTTTTTGTAACTTTTATTTTATTTTTAGCCAAATCATCTTTTATCAATTTATCTTGTACCATCATTTGAACAACAGAATCTTTCAAACCTTGTTGAGCTGCCATCATTGATTTATAAAAATTTAGTTCATTTTTATAATCATCTTTTGAAATTGACTCGCCATTAACTAAAGCAACTGATTTATCATCCAATTGTTTATTTGATGATTTAGAATTATCCTTTTTTTCCGTCACTTGACTAGCAGGTTGATTTTCAACACTTTTGCTGTCATTATTATTGCTATTTCCACATGCAGTTAAAAACATTGCAGATGAAAGTAACATAGCACATAATTTTTTATTCATTATTAATTTCCTTTCTTATATTATCGATAATAGTTAAAAGATTATAACAATCTAAAAGTTTAGTTTTAGAAGCTTTCAATTTAAAAGATGGATTACTTGATAGATCATAACCAATTGTTAAATCACATTCTGAATTTATTCTACTTAATTGTTCAAAACTAAATTTATTTCTGTCCTTATATTTTAAATAAATGGTATTTTTTCTTTCGACTATTTCATAAAATCCATTTTCAGAAGCAAGTGATTTTACTAAAGAAACATACATAATATTATCAACAGAAACTGGAATATCTCCATATCTATCAATTAAATCTTCTAAAACTTCATCATAATCACTAATATCATCAATATGAGCTATTGTATTGTAGAAATGAATTTTCTGAGCCTCATCTTCAATATAGCTATCTGGAATATATCCATCAATTTTGATATCAATATAGACATCATCTTTTGATTTTTTTGTCTCTGTATTATTGTTTATACTTTCTACTGCCTCTTTGAGGTATTTTACATATAAATCATATCCTATAGCGTCTACATGGCCGCTTTGACTTTCACCGAGAATATTTCCAGCACCTCTTAATTCAAGATCTCTCATAGCTATTTTATATCCTGAACCAAAATCAGAAAAATCTTTTATAGCTTTTAATCTTTTTTCTCCAACTTCAGTCAAGATTTTATTTGGTCTATAAGTAAAATAAGCATATGAGGATCTATTCGAACGTCCAATTCTCCCTTTTAATTGGTACAATTGGCTAAGGCCCATCATGTCGGCATCATAAACAATAATTGTGTTAACATTTTGTATGTCCATACCCGTCTCAATTATTGTAGTTGAGAGCAAAACATCAATTTCTCCATCTATAAAATCATTCATTACATTTTCTAATTGTTTTGCTGTCATTTGTCCATGAGCCATTGTGATTTTGGCTTCTGGAACAAGTTGAATTAGATCTCTATAAACTAAATCCATGTCATATACCCTATTGTATACAAAATATACTTGTCCGCCTCTTTCAATCTCTTTTAAAATTGCCGATCGAATAAGTGATTTATCAAATTCTGTCACATAGGTATTTATTGGCGTCCTATTCTCTGGTGGTTCATCCAAAGTTGACATATCTCTTATTCCCACCAAAGACATCTGAAGCGTTCTTGGTATAGGTGTTGCTGATAAAGTTAAAACATCCACATTTTCCTTTATCTTTTTTAATTTTTCTTTATGTTTTACGCCAAATCTTTGTTCTTCATCAATAATTAATAAACCAAGGTCTTTAAACTTCACATCTTTAGATAAAATTCTATGTGTACCTACTACTATATCTACAAGCCCTTTTTTTAAATCTTTTATAGTTTTATCCTGATTTTTTTTTGTTTCAAATCTACTTAGCATTCTTGCGGTAACTGGAAAGTTTTTAAATCTCTCTAGCATAGTCTTATAATGTTGTTTTGCAAGAATTGTTGTAGGAACTAGAAATGCCACCTGTTTTCCATCATTAATTGCTTTAAACGCTGCCCTTAAGGCTACTTCGGTTTTGCCATAGCCGACATCGCCGCATAAAAGCCTATCCATTGGCTTTTCTTCTTGCATATCATTTTTTATTTCTTTTATTGATCTTAGTTGCGAATAAGTTTCTTCATAAATAAATGAGTCTTCAAATTCTTTTTGCCAAGTTGTATCTTTTGAAAAAGCATAACCTTTTTCATTCATTCTTTTAGCATATAATTTAACAAGGTCTTCTGCTATTTCATCTATAGACTTTTTCGCACGTGCCTTAGTTTTTGACCATTCATTTGATCCCAATTGGGATAATTTAGGCTTTGAATCACCATTTCCTACATATTTGTGTAGCAAAGAGATTTGATCTATTGGCAAATATAATCTATCACTTTTTTTATATTCAATTACTAAATAATCTTTTGCTGTATCAGTAATTTTAATATTTTCTATCCCTTTGTATCTGCCAATACCATTATTCTCATGTACTACATAATCGCCAATTTCAAGATCGGAATAATTTATTATATCGCTGCTACTTGGCTTTTTCTTTCTTTTTTTGATATTAAATCTTTTTGCTCCATAGATTTCACTATGTGTAAAAACATTCAGATTAGTTTCATGGATTTTATAGCCCTTAGAAAGAGAATTTGCAATTATAATTATTTCGCCATTTTTTAATTCAAAATTTAAATCCTCTTTTATAGCTGGATAAAAGTCATTTTCTATAAATAACTTCTCTAAATTTTTAGCATTTTCAAGATTTGAAGCAAAAATTAAACTTTTTTCATTTCTTTTTGATAGATTAATTAGGCTTGAAACAAAGTATTTAATATCTCTATTGAAATTTTCTTGTTCAATAGTTTTTATCTCTAAGGTATAATTGGGCTTAAATATCCTTGTTTGTCTCATTAATTCTGTCATATTTATAACAGAGAAATTTTGAAATCTCTTTATTAATTCATCAAATTCAATATACATTTTTTCATGAGATTCAAACACTTCCCCTGCATTTATATTATATGCAATATCTTCTAAGAACAAATTATTTAAATCTGAATAGTTATCATAAATTCTCGCTATATCTCCACTTATAATAATACTATCTTTATCTAAATAATCAGTTATATAACTAAAACTATCTTTTTTGAGATAATTAATGATCAAATCTTCATTAGCTATATACATATCTTGTTTTAAAAAAGATAATATATCTTCAAATTTTGAAACAGCTTTATCATTATCAGCTTCATAGATTGGATGATCTTTTCTCTTTTGAATATCTCTTTTTATTTTATCTTCGATATATTCCAGATCTTTCTCGCTAAAAATCATCTCATCTGCAGGCATAATTTTTACTTGTTTTATTTGCTCTATTGATCTTTGACTATCGCTATCAAAAAATCTAATAGAATCTATCTCATCATCAAAAAGTTCAATTCTACATGGATATTCGCTATCTACAGACCAAAAGTCAATAATCGCTCCACGAATAGAAAATTGTCCCTTCGACTCTACCATTTTTACAAATTCATATTTTAACTTAATAAATTTTGCTTTTAGCTCATTTATATCTACTATACTTTCTAAATTAATCTCGATTATATTTTTCTTTAGATAGCTTTTTTTAGTTAATTTATGGCATAAAGCTCTTGCAGTAGTGACAATTATTACCCTTTGCTTATTTAATAATTTTATTAAACACTCTAATCTTTGATTTTTTAATTCGGCATTAACATTTTTTATATTGTAAAAAGACATTTCAATATCAGGCATAAAAAATGCTGTTTCGGGTAAAATACTATTTATATCATCAACTAGATCATAAGCTTTATTTTTGTTTTCTGCAATGTAGATAATTGGAGCTTTTGTGAATTCAAAAAAAGATGATAAAAAATGACTTCTCACATTGTCAAGAAGTCCATAAATATATACAGGTGAATTATCCTTATATTTTTCTAAAAGCTCATCAAAATTTTTTACTTTTAAAAACTGATCTTGTACTACATTCATATCAATCATCCAAAAAATTCTTTGAATTAAATTCATTCATAGCCTTATCGATGTCTGCTTCTATTATCATTTCAACAGCATCACAGGCCGCTAAGATTTCTTTTTCAACTATTTTTACATCATCTTTGTTAAAACCAGAAAGAACATAATTTGCCAGATTCATCTTTTTTTTATTCTGACCAACTGCTATTTTTATTCTTGGAAAATCATCAAATTCCAAATGATATATAATAGATTTTAATCCATTGTGACTGCCAGCTGATCCTTTTTTCTTAATTCTTATTTTTCCAAATTCTATATCAATGTCATCTACTAAAATAATTATTTTATCTCTGTCTGGCTTATAATAATCAAAAATTTCTTTTACACAAATACCAGAATCATTCATAAAAGTTTGTGGCTTTACAAGCATAACTTTTTGACCGGAGATTTCTCCCCAGCCAAAAAGTGATTTGTATTTTAATTTTTTTACTTTTACTTTATGTCTTAAAGCTAAAATATCTATAGCTTTAAATCCAACATTGTGTCTAGTATTTTCGTATTGTAAGCCAGGATTTCCAAGTCCTATTACAAAATACATACTCTATTTATCATCCTCAAATAATCCACTTATAGATTCATAAGTATTTATTCTTCTAATTGCTTCTGCAAGTAAAGGAGCAATACTTACTCTTTTTATTTTATTAATTCTTTTTTTCTCTTCTAAGTATATAGTATCGGTTACAACTACCTCTTCTACTGCAGAATCTTCTATCTTTTTAATGGCATCACCAGATAAAACAGCATGAGTAGTAGCTATATATATCTTATTTCCTCCATTTTCTTTAAGATAATTTGCAGCATTTGTTATAGTTCCAGCTGTATCTATCATATCATCTACTAAAATACAATTTTTTCCTTTAAAATCGCCGATAACACTCATCACCTCGCTAACATTTGGCTTTGGTCTTCTTTTTTCAATTATTGCTATCGGTAATTTTAAGTAGTCTGCGAAATTTCTAGCACGTGTAACTCCACCAAGATCAGGGCTAACTACCACATACTCATCGACATTATTTTTTGCTTGTGTAAAATATTCACTTAGGAGTCTAACAGCTGTGAAATGGTCAACTGGTATATCAAAATATCCTTGTATTTGTCCAGCATGTAAGTCTACAGTTACTACCCTATCAGCCCCTGCTACAGTAATAAGATTTGCTACAAGTTTTGCAGTTATTGGTTCTCTACCTCTTGTTTTTCTATCTTGTCTAGCATAACCATAATAAGGCATAACTACATTTACATGAGATGCTGATGCTCTTTTGCAAGCATCTATCATAATTAAAACTTCCATCAAATTATCATTTGTTGGATTTGAGGTTGGTTGAATTAAATAAACATCCTTACCTCTAACTGCTTGATTGATCTTTACGCTAATTTCACCATCCTTAAATGTCTGAATATCAGCCTTTCCCAATTCAAGATTTAAACTTTTACACATGCTTGCTGCTAACTCACGATTTGAATTACCAGAAAATATAACCATTTCGCCTCTAGTTGATGTCATTTTTCCTCCCTTTTCATATCTCTAATTTTTTTCTTTTCGACATAACCTTTAATAAATTTTTCTTCAGCTCGCTCAATTGCAAGCTCACCTTGGTGTACTTTTTTAGTTATCGTTGACCCTGCAGCTATATAACCTTCTTTTTCTATATAAACCGGTGCTACTATATTGGAATTGCTGCCTATAAAAGCTTTATCTTCTACAACTGATCTATGTTTGTATTTTCCATCATAATTGACAAAAATAACACCACAGCCTATATTTATATCTTCTCCTAAATCAGCATCGCCAACATAAGCTAAATGCCCTGCCTTAGTGTTTTTACCTACAGTTGCATTTTTAACTTCTACGAAATTACCAATATGAACATTTTCTTTCAAATGAGCCTTAGGTCTTAGATGAGAAAATGGTCCAATATCAACTCCTTTTTCTACAACAGAATCTTCAATAACACTGCTATCAATAATTACATCATCATATATTTTACTATTTTCTATTCTGCTATTTGACTTAACGACACAATTTTTACCAATTTCACTTTTTCCAAGAATGCTACAAGGAGCAAAAATTTCAGTGTCAATATCTATTTTTGCATCCTTATCAATTGTTATATACTCTGGATTGTGTAAAATAACGCCATCGATCATATGCTTTTTGTTTATTCTCATTCTCATAATTTTTTCAGCATTTTCTAGCTCGAATTTATTATTTACACCAAAAAACTCTTCAAATGATAAATTAGAGAAAGCTGCTACTTTTTGATTATCATTTTTTAATATTTCAATACAATCGGTTAAGTATAATTCACCTTGGTTGTTATTTGTATTAAGTTTGGAAAGTGCAAATTTTAATTTTTCTCCATTAAAAGCATAAATGCCTGTATTGATTTCATTTACTTCTAATTGACTTTCTAAACAATCTTTTTGTTCGACAATCTTACTAAAATTCCCATTTTCATCTCTAATAATTCTTCCATATCCAGTGGGATCTTCTAGTTTTGTTGATAATACTGAAACAGCCATTTTATTTTGTTTGTGGCTATTTAGAAAGTCTTTTAAAGTTTCTTTTCTAATTAAAGGTATATCACCATTTAAAACCAAAATATTGTCATCATCGTCAATAAGATCTTTCGCACAGCTTACAGCATATCCCGTGCCATAAGGAATATTATGACCAATTTCTTGTTTTCTAATAATTATATTTTTAAAATTATTTTCTATTTGCTCTTTGTTATTCCCAGCAATAACGATGGTTTGAGAATTTTCGCTTAAATTAGATGCTTCAATAACATATTCTAAAATCGTATGATTTAATATTTTATGAAGCACTTTAGATTTTTTAGACTTCATTCTGGTGCCTTCGCCCGCTGCTAAAATTATCGTCTTATCCATTATTCACCTCAACTTTACAACAAAAATTATACTATGATAGATAGATTTTTAAAGTTAGAAAAACATCTTAAGCATCTCTTTTTCATAATTATATTGATTTATATTTTTCAAATAGTATATCTTTTGTTCATTTTCTAATGAGTAAATATCCCCATTTTCACGTCTTAGTTTAACTTTAAAGGACTTAATTTCATTTTCAAAATATTCCGGATTAGATAAACTAAGAGCTGCCAAAGTATCTGCTATATCAGCTTTTCTATTATAAAACTCCTTAATCATATCATAGGCCATAGAGGATAATTGAGAATGAATATTTCCGATTTCTTCAACAGTTTTTGATGATATTTTACTTTTAGCAATCAATTCATTACTTACAATCGAAAATTTAATTTTTGTTGTCAATAATTGCTTAATTGAATCAATATCTAAATTAGTATCTATCAATATTTCATTTTCTGTTACATCATAATCGAAATTATCTTCACATAGCGCAATTTCTTCAATATTTTTTACAAGATTTGGGTATTTGTTAAATAGCTTTCTAATATTGGTACTTGGACCTGTCATTAAAATTTTAAATTTTCTTTTTTCTTTTTTTGAAAGGACCTCCTTCATTTTAGTAATTGCATCTTCATCTAAATTGGAAGGCAAAATATCATCACTAAAATCTTTAGAATGCCCAAGAAAACCATCTTCACCATGTTTGTACTCACATCTTTTATCAAAATTAACATCCTTTTTTGCCTTAGCTATTGGTATTGGCATATCTAGTATTTTTGCTATAGTTTTTGCATTTCTATATGCCTTATCCAAATCAACGCTACCATCAACAGCAGTTATTAATTTAGGATTTAAAAATGATTTATGATTGATTAAGATTATTGAAAGAAAATCATCAATTCCAGGATCACAATCAATAATTAATGGTACTCTCATATTTTTAACCTATTGCAATTTCTAATGCTAATTCCATCATATTTGTATATGCATTTTGTCTATTTTCTGCACTGTCAGCTTCTCCAGTAATTAAAGAATCACTAATTGTAAATAAACCAAGTCCTTTTTTACCACGTCTTCTTGCTACAGTATATAGACCATAAGTCTCCATTTCGACACACATTATTCCGTATTTTCTCATATTTTCTGAAATTTCTTCGCTCATATTAGAATAAAACTCTTCAGCACTTAAAACTTGTCCAAAATGAGTATTAAGATTTAATTCTTTAGATTTTTCACTTGCTTTAAGTAGTAAATTAAAATCTGGTGTAACAGAAAAATGGTATTTCCCAAAAACATCAGTATTAATTGCAGAATCTGAGCATGCAGATGTTGCAACTACAATATCCTTTAATTTAACATCCTCTTGCATACTACCAGCAGTTCCAACACGTATGATTGTTTCGACATCATAAAACATAAATAATTCATTATAATAAATCATCGATGAAGCAAGACCCATTCCTGAACCCATTACTGAAACCTTTTTACCTTTATAATAACCAGTATATCCAAGCATTCCTCTTGTGCTATTAAATAAAACTGGATCGTCTAGGTAATTTTCCGCTATATACTTAGCACGCAACG
Source organism: Tissierellia bacterium (assembly GCA_030527425.1). GTDB lineage: Bacteria > Bacillota > Clostridia > Tissierellales > Peptoniphilaceae > JAUNAV01. The sequence continues at coordinate 40,946 of JAUNAV010000005.1, read as the reverse complement.
GATCTCCTGGCATTAGAACCGTTTTAGCAATTTCATCCTTATTTTTTGCTTCAATATGTGGTGTAGGTATACTCATAAATTCTCCTTTCGTAATTTAATTATAGCATAAATATTAAAAGTATTAACCCTTTTTTAAATTATTATTACATTAATATGGTTGAAATTTATATTTATTCATGATATAAGAAAAAGAAAAGGCAAAGCCTTCTCTAATTCTATCCAAAATATTTGATATATAAATTCTTGATATTTTCTGGACTAAATCCAAGTTCTTCTACAACTTCATCTCCCTTTCCAGAAATACCAAATCTATTTATACCAACTACTTTTCCTTTAGCTCCGACAAACTCATGCCATCCAAATGGAGTACCCATTTCTATAGACATTTTATTTTCTACATCGCAAGGTAAAATTTCTTTTTGATAAGATATATCTTGTTGTCTAAATAATTCCATAGAAGGCATTGAAACAACTCTAAGATCATATCCTGCATCTTTGAGTAATTTTTTAGTTTCTAATGCCAATGAAACTTCTGATCCTGTAGCAATAAGAATGCCATCTGGTTTTTCTTTTTCGCTATCTTCAATAATATATGCTCCTTTTGAAATATCTAGATCTTTTTGAGTTTGTGATAGATTTTTTAAATTCTGTCTTGAAAGTACAAGTATAGTTGGTCTATCTTTAGAATTAAGCGCAATTTGCCATGCTTGTCTTACTTCATTTGCATCTGCTGGTCTTAACACATTTGTATTAGGTAATGCTCTAAACTGAGCTAATTGCTCTATAGGTTCATGTGTTGGTCCATCTTCTCCTACTGCAACTGAATCATGAGTAAATACATAAATTACAGGTAATTTTGAAAGAGCTGATAATCTAATTGCAGCTTTTAGATAGTCGGAAAATACAAAAAATGTTGATACATATATAAAGCTACCACCATGTGCGCAAATTCCATTTGCTATCGCTCCCATAGCAAATTCTCTTACGCCAAACCAGATATTATCACCTGAATAATTTTCAGCGCTAAAATCTTCTTTTTCTTTAATCATGGTCTTATTTGAAGATGACAAATCAGCTGATCCACCCCAGAAATTTCTTAAATTATTAGAAATATCTTGAATTATTTCTCCAGAACTAGATCTAGTTGCAATTGCTTTATCATCTTCGCTGTATTTTCTTATGAATTGATCTAAATTCTTGGGTATAGTTCTATTAAACCCGTCTTTAAAATCTCTTGCTAATTGAGGATATTCTTTTTCATAATTTTCAAAAAGTTCATCCCATTTTTCATTAGCTTCTATTCCCTTTTTTATAATGCTCTCATTGAATCTATCATAAACTTCATTTGGGATTTCAAAATCTTCATAATCCCATTGATAAAATTTCTTAACAGACTCAAAATCTTCTTTACCAATTGGAGCTCCATGTACTTTATTTGTAGCCTGATTTTTTGATCCATAACCTATTACTGTTTTAATTTCAATAACTGTTGGCTTATCTATTTCTTTTGCTTGTTTTATTTTACTATAGATATCTTCAAGGTCATTGCCATCTTCGACTTTTAAATATGACCAATCATATGCTTCAAATCTCTTTCTAATATCTTCGCTAAATGACTTATTTAAATCACCATCTAAACTAATATTATTTGAATCATATAATAATATTAATTTTGATAATTTTAAATGACCAGCTAAAGACAATGCCTCTGATGAAATACCTTCCATAAGATCACCATCGCCACATAAAGCATAAGTATAATGATCTACAATATTATAATCTTCTTTATTATAAATACTCGCCAGATGTCTTTCTGCCATAGCCATACCTACTGCATTAGCAATACCTTGACCTAATGGGCCTGTTGTAACTTCAACGCCATCTGTATGATTAACTTCTGGATGACCAGGTGTTTTAGAGTCTATTTGTCTAAAATTTTTTAAATCTTCAATAGTTAAATCAAAACCCGATAAGTGCAGTAAAGAATATAACATTGCAGAGCCATGTCCTGCAGAGAGAATAAATCTATCTCTATCTACCCATTTAGAATTTTTAGGATTAATTTTTAAAAATTTAGACCATAAACAATAGGCCATACTAGCTGCTCCCATAGGAAGGCCTGGATGTCCGCTATTTGCCTTTTCAATTTGTGCAATTGAAAGTGTTCTAATAGCATTTACAGAAAGATTGTCAATTTTATCAAACATTAATTTTCCTCCAATTTAGAAATTTTATCAATACGTCTTTGATGTCTATCTCCTTGAAATTTTGCATTAGCAAATTCTTTAACTATCATTTTTGCAAGCTCTGTTCCAAGTACTCTAGCTCCAAGACATAAACAATTACTATTATTATGCTCTCTAGCCATTTTCGCGCTGTAAGTATCGGTTACTACACAAGCTCTTATAGAATTTATTTTATTTGCGCTAATACTCATACCTATACCAGTTCCACAAATTAAAATTGCAAAATCAGCTTCGTTGTCTAATACTTTTTGGCAAGCCTTTTTAGCAATATCAGGATAGTCACATGAAGATTTATCAAATGTACCTACCCATTCATATTCATGTCCTAACTCATCTAGTGCTTCTTTTATAGAATCTACTAAATCAATTCCTCCATGATCATTACCTATTACAAATTTCATTTTAATCACCTATCTTTCATTTTCACGATACCAATTAAATTTTATATTGTCAATATACTTAGTTTTTATTATTTTATACATTGTGGTATAATAAAATTTATAATATGAGTATTAAGCTTAGCTAAGGAGTTTTTTATATGTTTACATTTAATATAGAAGATAAAAAATATTTAAATATACATTTTATAGGAATAGGAGGTATATCTATGTCAGGAATAGCTATGTTATTGTTAAAACATGGCTATAATATTTCGGGTTCTGACAGAAAAGCCTCAGAAATTTTAAATCATTTATCTGAAAATGGAGCGAATATATATATTGGACAAAAAAAAGAAAATATCCATAATCCTGATTTAGTAATCTATACGGATGCAATTTTACCTGATAATGAAGAATTAATGAAAGCAAAAAGCCTGGACATACCTGTTGTAACAAGAGGTATATTTTTAGGTGCCTTAATGAGAAATTATAAAAATTCCATTGCAGTCTCTGGTTCACATGGAAAGAGTACTACCACAAGTATTATTTCAAAAATACTAATGAATTCCCCTGAAGATCCAACAATACTTCTCGGCGGAGATTTAGATGAAATAGATGGAAATGTTCATGTAGGAAGCGAAGATTTTTTAGTAACAGAAGCTTGCGAATATAAAGGAAATATTAGACATTACTTTCCATCAACTGTCATTGTTTTAAATATTGATGAAGATCATCTTGATTATTACAAAAATTTAGAAGATATCGTAGAAACTTTCAAAGCCTATATGCGAAATCAAGATAAAAATTCAAAGACTATACTAAATCTAAATGAAAAAAATAACAGATTAATACTAGATTCCATTCAAGGTAGGCTAATTACTTATGCACAAGAAAATGATGATGCTGATTACAATGCCATAAATATAAGATTTGATGAAATAGGAAGACCAGAATTTGATTTGAAAATGCCTGATGGTAGTCTTGAACATTTTAAACTAGGTATTATTGGAAGACATAATATTAATAATGCGATGGCTTCAATAATAGCAACTTATGAAAATGGGATTGACATAGAAATAATTAGAGAAAATGTTAAAAATTATACAGGACTTCACAGAAGAATGGAATTGATAGGTAAGGTAAATGGAACTAAAATTATGACAGATTATGGCCATCATCCATCAGAAATAAAGGTCACACTTGAAGCATTAAAGGAACATACAAAGGGAAGATTGATTTGTATATGGCAACCTCATACCTATTCTAGAACTAAAACTTTAATAGATGAATTTGCAAAGTGCTTTGATTATGCTGATGAAGTTATAGTAACTGAAATATATGCAGCAAGGGAAAAATATGATCCAAGTATTCATTCTAAAGATGTTGTTAAAAAACTTATTGAAAGAAATATAGATGCTAAATACATTCAAACTTTTGAACAAGCAAGAGATTATATATATGAAGATATCAAAGAAGATGATTTAGTTATAACAACAGGTTGTGGAACTCCAAATGAATTGGCTGAGATGATTGTCAAAGATCAAAATCAAAAAAAAGAAAAAGCCTTAATATAATTAAATAATAAAAATACCAGAGCTATAGTTAAACTCTGGTATTTTTATCTTTAAATATCTTGTTAAGTCTTTACTCATTTTCTACATTGTAAATTAATGCATTATCTTTTAAGTTTTTATATGCCTTTTTTGTAAGAAAAACGCATATAAAGGTTATAATTACATAAAGTATTGTTAAATACTCATTGAAGAAACTTTGTTCTGTAATAGTTGCTATTATATTATTTAACATATGGCAAAAAATTGTCAATGATATTGAATGAGTATTTAAATAAACAATTGCTAAAACTATTCCTGTGACGAATACTCCAAAAGATTGAAATAAATTAGCATGCGCTAAAGCAAATAATATTGCTGTTATAATGATAATTGATCTTTTGGAAAAATTATCTTCTAATTTATACGAACAATAAGCTCTATAAATTAATTCTTCTAGTATTGGAGCCAGTATTATAACATAAAATAACATCGATAAGCTAGCTTTTTCCAGATTAAGAGTCATATTAGTATTGTAACTTTCTATTGATTTTTTAAATATATCTTCTAGGAAACTAATATTAGAAATCAATAAGGAGTATACATACATATAAAAATTTGCTGATAATATTAAAATTATAGAAGAAATCAGGCAGGTTTTATTGACAGTATTAAATTTTATTATCTCCTTTTTCTTTTTTTTTCTATTTCTTCTAAATATAAAAATCATAATAAGAATGAAAATTGTACTGCTTATTGCTAGAATTAATCCATTATAACCTAAAATAGCCTTATCATAATTAGTTTGGCTTACATTTTTTAATAAAATCAGGCTAATAAATGAGCTTATAGCTAACATAAAAATTTGCAATAAAATTAATATTCCTATAAGTTTTAAAATACTTACTATCTTATTTTTCATGGTTTATTTCAATCCTCCTTCCATCGGTTTTTAAAATTATATCACCCATTTTATCTGTTCTTAGTACCTTTATCTTTCTATCTTCTAATTTTTCTAATACCTTGTCTGATGGATGATTGTATCTATTATTTTTTCCTACAGAAATTACAGCAATCTTCGGATTTACCTCATCTAAAAAGAAGTCATTGGTTGAATATTTTGAGCCATGATGACCGACCATTAATACATCGCTTTTTAGGTTAATTCCGCTATATATCATGGCTGATTCACTCTCTTTTGCTGCATCGCCTGGAAAAAGAAATTTTCTATCTCCATATTCTAATTTAATTACTATAGACCTATCATTATCCTCGCTAAAATTATAAGTCTGAGGGCCAACAATTGTAAATTTTGAATTATTTAAATTAAATTTATCACCAACTCTAGGAATTATTACTTTGGCTTTTGATCTATCTCTTTGATTTTTATATGATCTAAAAATTTTAGTATCTTTGGTATAATCAGGGTTTAGTACATTTTTAACTTTAAATTTATTAAAAATTCCAACCAGTCCTGAAATATGATCACTATCATAATGGCTAGCTACAAGATAATCAATAGTATTTATATTTCTTTGTTCAAGAAAAGAGATAACCTTACTACTATGAGCCCTATCACCTCCATCAATTATCATATTTTTATCGCCATCTTGAATCAAAACACTGTTTCCTTGACCTACATCTATGTATGAAATAGTTAATTGATCATCGCTATTTGAATTTTTTATGTCAATAATATCTTTGATATTATAGATAATCAGTGAAAGTAGAAAAAACAATACTATGTAAATAATTGTATTTTTTAGTTTTTTCATTCAGATAGTCCTACTGATATTTGTAATGCTTGATCAATTTTTAGCATTGTGGGCTCATCAAAACAACCAATTTTTTCTCTAAGTCTTCTTTTATCAATTGTTCTAACTTGCTCTAAAAGGGCAACAGAATTTTTTGGCAGTCCAAAATTATTTCCTTTTAAATTGACATGAGTTGGCAATTTTGCTTTATTAACTTGACTAGTGACAGGCGCAATTATTATAGTAGGCGAATATTTATTTCCAATATCATTTTGAATTACCAAAACTGGCCTGACACCTCCTTGTTCACTACCTACAACCGGAGATAAATCCGCGTAGAATAGATCTCCTCGTTTAACTTTCATATTTTTCTCCTATTGACTTTTTTTAATACTAATTAATTTATTTCCTTTGAAATATCTTCTTTCTACTCTCTTTGAAATAGAAGTCATAAGTTCATAGGCTATTGTATTAATTTTTTCTGCTTCTTTATATATATCAGGATAAATTAATACTTTCTGGCCTATTTTAACATCTATTCCTGTAACATCAACCATCATCTGATCCATGCAGACAGCTCCTAATACTTTGCATCTGTGTCCATTTATCAATACTTCACCACAATTACTGAAACTTCTCATATATCCATCTGCATAACCGATATTAATTGTTGCAATTTTCATCTCTTTTTCAGAAATAAACTTTCTTCCATAACTTATCGCAACATCTTTTTTGATATTTTTTATAAAAGTTATAGTAGAATAAAGCTCGAAAGCTTGTTCTAACTTTATAGCATTTTCTTTTTTTATAATATCTGATGGATATATTCCATAGATGCAAATCCCGCTTCTTACCATGTCTAAAGAAATATCATGTTTTAAAAAGCCTGCATCATTTGAAATATGTATTATTTCAAAATCAAAACTATCTTTAATTTTACTTGTAATAAAATCAAAAATTTCATATTGCTTTTTTGTATACTTTGTTTCTTTTTCATCTGCTGTTGCAAAATGCGAAAAGCAACCTATAAAATTTAATTTTTTAAGCTTGGTTAATTGTTTAATTTTTTCTATTTCATATTCTCTAAAACCTATTCTGCTGTGTCCAGTATCTAATGCTAGATGACAATTGATTTTATTCTTAACAATACTATTGATTTTTTTTGCAAATTCAAGATCATATATGGCTATCTCAATATCATTATCTTCACAATATTCTATATCGTCTAAAGATACATAACCCAAAGTCAAAATTTTATTTTCTATATTATTATCACGTAACTCTTTAGCTTCTGAAATTCTAGCTACAGCAAAATAATCAGACAAATCTTCTATCTCTTTTGCAATTTCTACTGCTCCAAGTCCATATGCATCTGCTTTTATGACAGAAGCAAATTTAGTGTCTGCTTTTTTCTTTAACTTTATTACATTTTGACGGATTTTATCTAAGTCAATATCTAAAAAAGTATCACTCATCATATGCTCCTTTCATGGCTTTTAAAACATAAGCTAAATTATCTATAATATCACTTGCAATTACTGAATCTTCATCTAATTTTAACTCTGCCAACTCGCCTGCTTTACCATGTGCATAAACTGCTAATTTCACTGCTTCAAATGTATCATATCTTTTAAGAAAAGAAGATATAATACCGACTAAAACATCGCCACTACCCGCAGTGGCCATTGCAGCAGTACCAGACTTATTAACATAAAGTTTTTTCCCATCAGTAACAACGCTATTATGGCCTTTAAGCACTAAAGTTACATGATATTTCTTTGCAAATTCCTTTGCCACTTTCTCCCTATTTTTTTGTATATAAGATATATTTAATCCAGATAGCCTTTCAAATTCTTTAGGATGGGGTGTTAAAATTAAATTTCTATGTAGCTTAAGTATATCAATATTTCTAGATATGCTATTTAATGCATCAGCATCAAGTACAATAGCTTTATCCTTGGCCTTTAAGAATATCTCTTTAAGTAAAAGATTGATGTTATGAGCCTTACCCATTCCTGGACCAATAGCTATAATATCTACTTCATCAATAGACTTTGTGATCTGTTCAATTACTTTTTGATCAGATGAAAAATTGTCACAATCTACAGCCTGTATTATCGCTTCAGTTGTCTTTATTTGAAGTATTCTAGAAATACTTTTAGGACATTTTACATATACCAATCCCGCTCCAGATCTAAGAGATGCTTGTGTTGTTAAAAATATAGCACCTGACATAGATGAAGATCCACCAATCAATAAAATTTTGCCATAATCTCCTTTATGGGAATCTTGTTTTCGCGGTTTTAATCTCATCATTTCGTTGTCTATATCTATTAAAAATTTTAAATTACATATAGCAATTGCATAATTTCCATCATGAGAAATTGAGACATCATACTTAATATTATTATATAAAATATAAGGCTTATTGTTTTTATGTTGTATTGTAATTTTCTTTGTTTTAATATCTGACAATTTTCCATTAAATGCTTTAATAAATGCCTCTTTTGCTGCATATATTCCAGCAAGTGTCTTAGTAAAATCTTTACTTCTAGCATATTCTAGCTCATAATTAGTAAATATTTTAAGAAAGGGAGAGTTATTTCTTATTTTCTTTTGAAATTTATTAATATCAACTATATCAATGCCTAGCATCATCTATTCCTTAATTTTTCGAATCTTTCATTTGCTTCTTTTATTACTTCATCCTCATTAATTTTTAAGAATTTTCTATCTCGATATACTATCTCACCTTTTATTATAACATCTCTTATATCATTTTCATATGTCGAATAACAAATTGATGATATTAAATTATTATAAGGCACATGATTTACATTATTTATATCAATAATTATCAAATCAGCTTCTTTGCCCACTTCAACACTTCCGATTCTGTCATCAATACCTAATGCTTTAGCACCATTAATTGTAGCCATTTTTAATACATCATATGCTTTTAAATTTGTTGGATCATCTTTTTTCGAAACCAAAGCAGTTAAATTCATCTCTTTTAATAATGAAAGATGATTATTGGATGCTGAAGAATCTGTTCCAAGACAAACATTGATATTATTATCCATTAATCTTTTAACATCCAAAAATCCAGATGCCAATTTTAAATTACTCGAAGGGCAATGAACGATAGAAACATCCTTATTTCTTAATATATCTAGATCTACATCTTCCAAATAAACTCCATGTGCAGCAATTGTTTTTTGATCAAAAATGCCACAATCATTCATTATTTGAGTTGGAGTTTTGTTAAAATCTCGTTTAGCATCTTCATTTTCTTTTTTTGTTTCAGATAGATGAATATGCATAGGAATATTTTTTTCTTTTGCTCTTTTACTTATTTCTCTAAGGTATACTTCATTGGTTGTATATACCGCATGTGGTCCAAATGCAGCATATACTTCATTTTTATCATTATAATTTTCAAAAAAATCTTCAGCTATATCTAATGTTTCATAGCCTTCTCCATTAAAATCTGTTAGACCTGTGGCCAATTGTGCTCTTAGAGATAATTTTGTAATCGCTTTATATGTTTCATTTTCTAAAAAATACATATCTGCAAAAGTTGTAGTTCCCGTCTTTACCATTTCAATTGCTGATAATAAACTAGCATAGTATACATCATCTGCATTTAATTTACTTTCTAAAGGCCATATTTTTTGTGTAAGCCAAGTATTTAGATCATAATCATCAGCGTAATTTCTAAAAAGGCTCATGGCAACGTGAGTATGACAATTAATTAAGCCAGGCATTACTACTGCATTAGATGCATCTATTACTTGGTCGCTTTCTCTATCTATATTCTTTTCAATTTCTTTTATGATACCATCTTCAATGTAAATATCTGAAGATAATATTTCTTGTTTAGTCATTGGTATGATCTTTGCATTTTTTATCAATAATTTCATAAATACTCCTTGCAAAAAAGAATTGTCAATTGACAATTCTTTAATTTCCAATTTTTTGTTTTAGTAATTCATTTATTTGCTTTGGATTGGCTTTTCCTTTTGTTTTTTTCATGCATTGGCCTACTAAATAACCAAAGGCTCTATCCTTACCATTTTTAATATCTTCAATTGATTGTTGATTTTCTTTCAAAACTTCATCTACAATATCATCTAAGAAACTCTCATCATTAATTTGCATGAGATTTCTATCCTTTGCTAATTTTTCAGGATCTTCATCTGTTTCAAATATTTCTCTTAACAACTTTTTACATACATTATTATTTACCTTATTGTCTTTTGCCAGATTTATTAATTTAGCAAAATTTTCTACACTCAAAGTCATTTCACTTGGTTCTATTTCTTTTTCATTTAATCTTCTTGATAATTCTGTTAATATCCAATTAGCAGTTTCCTTTGGATTTTTAACTATTTCATTAGTTTTTTCAAAAAGTTGTGATAGTTCAATATCATTGCTTAGTAATTTCGCATCATATTCACTTAAATTGTATTGAGAAATATATCTCTTTTCTTTATCAGATGGTAATTCTGGTAAATTTTTTCTTAATTGCTCAATTTTTTCTTCAGATACTGAAATTCGTGGTATATCACCTTCAACGGAAAATCTATAATCACTTCCACTTTCTTTTATTCTCATTGGCTTTGTATCTAGGTCAATATCATCCCATCTTCTCGTCTCTTTGACGCCTTCTTCATTATTTTCAAGTAATTTTATATGTCTTTTTTCCTCAAATTCAAGAGCTTTTTCAATGGATTTAATTGAATTTAGATTTTTAATTTCTGAGATTTTTGTTTTATTTCCATTTTCATCTTTGACATTAATATTTACATCACATCTTAAAGAGCCCTCTGCCATCTTGACATCACTTACACCAAGAAATTTCAAAGTCTTTCTTAAAGTATCAACAAATTCTCTTGCTTCTTCAGGAGAAGACATGTCCGGTTCACTTACAATTTCAATTAGTGGTACACCACTTCTATTATAATCCATTAGAGTATTTCCACTTTCATCATGATTACTCTTTGCTGTATCTTCTTCCATATGAATAGAATTTAATCTTATTTTCTTTCCACTTTTTAATTGAATATATCCACCTGTAGCATATGGCTCATCTTGTTGAGTTATTTGAAAACCCTTAACAAGGTCTGGATAAAAATATTTTTTTCTATCCATTTTCATATTATGCCTTAAATTGCAATTAAATGCTAATCCAGCCATATATGCATATTCAACTGCTTTTTCATTTATTATTGGTAAAGCTCCCGGATGTCCTAAACACACTGGACATACATTTGTATTTGGAACTGCTCCAAATTCATTTTTGCATGAGCAAAACATCTTTGTTTCTGTTGATAATTCAACATGTATTTCAAGACCTATTATAGTTTGTGTTCTCATCTAATACTCCTTTCAAAACTTCTAGCAGCATTTAATAGATTATTATCATCAAATGCATTGGCTATAAATTGAACTGACCCAGAAAGTCCCCTTCTAACAGGTACTGAAATAGCGCAAAGAGTTGCCAAATTTACTATTACATTAAATATTCCCGAATCATAAACACTTAAAGCATCATCATTTCTGCTTCCTATTTCATAAGGCAGATCAGTTGTTGTCGGAGTGAGTATTAGATCGAAATCATTGAATAGATTTCTTAGCTCATCTTTTAAAAGTTTTCTTAATTTTAAACCTTGTTTATAAACTTTTTGTCCATCAGATGCAGATAGATACATAGTACCTAGTGCTATTCTTCTTTGAACTTCTTCACCAAAGCCTTCACTTCTAGTTTTTATAAACAAATCTTCAATGCTATCATAATTTTCCGCTTGATATCCGTATCTAATTCCATCAAAACGTGAAAGATTACTACTAGCTTCACTGCTCATAACTACATTGTAGATGGCATTAGCGTATTTTACATATTTAAATTCTATTTCTTCTATGATACAACCAAAATTTTTTAATTCTTCTATTGCTCTGTAATAATCTTCTTTTACTACATCTTCTACATCATAGATATCTAGATTCTTTATAACCGCAATTTTTTTATCATTGAAATCATAATTTTCAATACTAAATTCATACTCATTTTTTATAGATGTCATATCTTTTGGATCGCAAGAAGAGACTACTTGTGAAGTTTTTATTATATCTTCGACATTATTAGCAAATAATGCTACTTGATCTAAGGTATTTGCCATAGAAACTACACCATATCTACTAATTAAAGAATATGTAGGATAATAGCCTACAATATTACAATATGAAGCAGGTTGTCTTACAGAACCACCAGTGTCTGTACCCAAAGATATTAATACATCATTTGCCGCTACTGAAACTGCTGATCCTGATGATGATCCTCCTGGTATTCTTTTTGTGTCTAAAGGATTATTTACAGCTCCAAAATAACTTGTTTCAGAAGATGATCCCATTGCAAATTCATCCATATTTGTCTTTGCCACAATAATAGCATCTTCTTTTAAAAGATTTTCTACAACTGTTGCATTGTATACAGGTTCAAAATTTTCTAGCATTTTTGAGCCACATGTAGTTTTTAATCCTTTAGTTGATATATTATCTTTTAAAGTAACACAAATTCCAAAAAGTTTACCGAGTTGTTGATTATCTTCTAATTTTTTATCTAATTCTTTTGCTCTTTCTATAGCATCTTCTGAGATAGTTATATAATGATTAAATTCATTTTTCTTTATTTTCTCTAATACATTTTTTGTATTTTCTTCTACTGAAATCTCTCTATTTTTAAATTTTTCCATTAAACTCTTAATATCCATAATCCACCTATAATTCCCAATTCAATCTAAAATATCCATATTCTGTGTCTTTTGCATTTTTTAATGCTTCACTACGATCAATAGATTTTAAAACTTTATCTTCTCTTAAACTAGCCAAATGGCTAACAGCCAACTCTTCTAACTCAACATCTTTTGTATCAACTTCGAATATTGGCTTAATAAAGTCTAAAGTTTGATTAAATTTATCAGCAATCATAGATACTTCATCTTCTTTAAGTTCTAATTTAGCTAATTTATAAATTCTTACCACATCTTTAATATCCATTTTTACTCCTGTAACTTTTTAATAAATTCATATAATTCTTCATTTTCTAAAATTTTAATGCCCAATTGAGCTGCTTTATCCCTTTTTGAACCTGGTTTTTCTCCTGAAAGTAAATAATCTGTATTTTTACTTACTGAAGTAGCAACTTTCGCCCCTTTTTTTATGAGCATATTTTTAATATCATCTCTTTTATAATTATCTATTATACCGGTTATTACATATTTTTGCCCTTCTAAATCTGACTGAATTTCAACATTATTTTCTTTAATTTTTATCCCTTTTGATAGAAGTTTATCGATCGAGTCCTTTATGTTTTCGTCATTAAAAAAGTCAACTATATTTTGAGCAACAATATCACCAATATCTTCTATTTCAACTAATTGTTCTTTTTTAGCATTTCTTAAATTCTCAAAACTTTTAAATTTAATTGCTAAATCATTTGCGGTCTTTTGACCTACATTAGGTATTCCAATTGCATATATAAAGCTATTTAAATCTACTTTCTTACTTTTTTCAATTGACTGGATTAAATTATTCGATTTTTTATCTTTAAATCCTTCAAGTTCTATCAGATCTTCAAATTTCAAATCATAAATATCATAGATTTCTTTTACATTTAACTCACTCATGAGCTTAATAATTGTCTTTTCAGAAAAACCTTCAATATCCATTGCATTTCTAGATGCAAAATGTTCAATTCTAGCTACTAATTGAGGAGTACATGATATTGAATTTGGGCAATATATATGCACATTAGTCTCTATTAAATCACTACCACAATATGGACATTTTTTTGGTTTTTCAATCTTTTTTGTACCTTCTTGATTTTCATCAACTACGCCTAAAATTTCAGGAATAACATCATTACTGCGTCTAATAAAAACTTTACTTCCTATTTTTACTTTTTTTCTTTTAATATCATCATAATTATTCAAGGTAGCTCTTTTAACTGTAACTCCATTGAAGTCCACTGGTTCTAATATAGCTGATGGTGTTACTTTCCCACTTCTACCTACATTCCATTTTACATCTTTTAATATTGTGGTGTATTCATCCGGATCATATTTAAAAGCAATTGCCCAGCGTGGAAATTTATTTGTATATCCTAAAGCTTTTTGAGTCTTTATATCATTTATCTTTATTACCACTCCATCAGTTAGAATGTCGATATTTCTTCTTTCTTCTTCAATTCTTTTTAATTCTTCTATGATATCATCAAAGTTTTTTACCAGCTTTTTGTATGGATATACATTGATATTTTGATCTTTTAAAAATTCAAGCATTTCTTCTTCTGTCTTAAAATCAAGATTATTTGTAGGCATACTATAAAAAAAAGCAGTTAAATTTCTCTTTTTAGTCTCTGCTGTATTTAAATTTCTAAGCGCTCCACTTGCTGCATTTCTTGCATTTTTTAAAGGCGTATCATATTTTTCATTGTATGCCTTTAATGAAGATAGAGGCATCAGTCCTTCTCCTTGAATTTCCATTTCACTTTTTTCTTTTATATTAGTAGAAATAGAATTTATTGTAAGTACTTGTGCTGTAATATCTTCTCCTACTATACCATTACCTCTACTTGCAGCAGATATTAACTTTCCATTATTATAATGCAAATTGATAGTTAGCCCATCAAATTTATACTCCATTAAAAATTCAAGTTCAGGCAATTTATCATCATGTATTTTATTATAGGAAACTCTTAATCTTTCACATCTATCTATCCATGATTTTATATCATCATAACTTTGTGATTTATCAAGGCTGTATAAACGAGATATATGATAGTGTTTCTCAAACTTATCTAATATTTGTCCTCCAACTCTTTGAGTAGGACTCATAGGATTAATATAGCCTGTTTCATTCTCTAGATCTCTTAACTTTTGATATATTTTATCATATTCTCCATCTGAAACTAGTGGTTCATCAAGCGTGTAATAATTGTAATTTAATTTTTCTATTTTTTTAATTAGATTATCAATTTCTTGTTTTTTATCCATACTATACCTTCTTGATCGGTGCATAATTTTGATTTAAATGTTTTAATCCCTTTCCATTAAAACTTACGGTTAAATCATTACCTTCATCTTGTTCTTTTATTTGAACTATTAGACCTTCACCCCATTTTTTATGATGAATTTTATCTCCAACTTTAAACTCCTCATTCTTAGCTCTTTTAATTTTATTTTCTTTATTAAGATGGATGCGTCTAATGCTATCTGTCATATAATTTTCAATTATCTCTTTTGATTGTCTTTTAGTATAAGCTGGTGTTTTTTGTTCGATAAATTTCAAATCATCTATAATCTCTTCAATAAATCTAGATCGTCTGTAATAAATTGGCTTTCCATAGCTTCTTCTATTTTTTGCGCTTGTTAAATATAATTTTTCTTCAGCGCGGGTCATTGCTACGTAAAATAGTCGTCTTTCTTCTTCAATATTACCTTCATCAAGACTTCTTTTTGAAGGAAATAGATAATCATCCATACCTACAACAAAACATATTGGAAATTCAAGTCCCTTAGCAGCATGAATGGTCATTAAACTAATAGAGTTATTATCATCTTCCGTCTTATCTACATCGGATAACAAAGACAATGACTCTAAATAATCAATTATATTATCGGAAGGATTTTGTTGTTGGTATTCTGCTGCAGCTGAAATAAATTGATCTATATTTTCCAACCTAGCCCTATTTTCTACAAGATAACTTTCAGAAAGACTATCTATATATCCTGACTTATCTAAAACTTCTTTAATAAATTCAACAATTTCATACTCTTTTTTATTTTCTATAAGATTTTTAAATTGATCATAAAATTCATCTAAAGCATTGTTAATCCTCGAACTTAAGCCAGATCTTAATTGCCTATCCGATGCAACTTCCATCATAGATAAATTCATTGAATTAGAAAGCTCTTCTAATTTATCTATTGTTTTATTTCCAATACCTCTTTTTGGTTCATTGATAATTCTTTTAAATGCTATATTGTCTTTTTCATTTACTAAAACTTTCAAATAGCTTATTATATCTTTTATTTCTTTTCTATCATAGAATTTTAAGCCACCAACAAGTCTATAATTAAAGCCATTTTTCATAAAGATCTCTTCAAAGCTTCTTGACTGGGCATTTGTCCTATATAATATAGCAATATCATTAAATTTATAGCCTTCTCGTCTTAAAGTTTTAATTTCCTCTGCTACAAAATTAGCTTCCTCATTTTCATTGTTGGATTCATTATATATTACTTTTTCACCTTCTAGATTTTTTGTCCAAAGATTTTTTTCTTTTCTCTCTTCATTATTTTTTATTAACCTATTGGCTACATCAAGGATATTCTGAGTAGATCTGTAGTTTTGTTCAAGCTTTATTATTTTAGCATCTTTAAAATCTTTTTCAAAATCTAAAATATTATTTATATCCGCACCTCTAAAACTGTAGATTGACTGGTCGGCATCCCCTACTACGCATATATTCTTATGAAATCCTGAGAAAAATTTTACTAATTCATATTGGCTTTTATTAGTATCTTGGTATTCATCTACAAATACATACTCAAATTTTTTCTGATAATATTCTCTAACTTCCTTACTATAAGCAAATAATTCAAGTGTTTTTTCTATTAAATCATCAAAATCTAAAGCATTGTATTCAAACTTCTTCTCTTCATATTTCTTATATATCTTATAATATTCTTCTTGTTTTGTATAAAAAGTATTAATCTTTAAAAAACTTTCTGGATCAATCTGAGCATTTTTACATGAAGATATTATATTTAATGCTTCTTTAGGATTTATATCATTTTTATATCCTAAGTCATTAATGATCTCTTTTACTAAAGATCTCTGATCACTTGTATCATAAATACTAAAAGATCTGTCATAACCTAATTTATCAATACTTCTTCTAAGTATCCTTACACAAATAGAATGAAATGTTCCAATCCAAAGATCTGATACATCCTTATCTAATAGATTAGAAACTCTCATCTTCATTTCATTTGCAGCTTTATTTGTAAAGGTAATAGCTACCAGATTTCCTTCATATATATTCTTATCTTTGATTAAATGGGCTATTTTAGTAGTGAGTACTCTTGTTTTTCCACTTCCTGCTCCTGCAAGTACCAAAATTGGTCCAATATCTTCTAAAACAGCCTCTTTTTGTCTATCATTTAAATTAGAAAGATCCATTATACACTTCCTTTCTTAAAGTATTATATCATAGAAAATGACCTTTAAAAAATATCAAAATAATTAATATAATTTAAAAATCAGCCTTTCGGCTGATTTAATTATCATTTCTTTCTTCTTCTAGATCTCTTTCAATGAGTTTATCTAATACCAATTCATATCCATCTGCACCGTAATGAAGTGATCTATTTACTCTCGAGATAGTAGCCGTTGAAGCCCCTGTTTGCTCTTCAATTTCATTATAAGTTTTTCTAATTTTTAATAATTTAGCTACTTCTAATCTCTGTGCTATTGAATATAATTCTCTAGCTGTACATACATCTTCAAAAAACTTATAGCATTCTTCAGTATTTTTAAGCATAAGCACTGCTTCAAAAAGCTCATCAACTTGTGAATTCTTTAATTTCGATTTTTCCATATTGCCTCCTAAAATAAACCCACTATATTTCCGTCTTGGTCTAAATCAATATTATTTGCTGCTGGTACTTTTGGTAAACCAGGCATTGTAAGAATATTGCCAGCTATACACACAATAAAACCTGCACCATTATTTAGCTTTAATCCTTTAATATTAATATCATAATCAGATGTAGGATTTAAATTATTTGCATCATCTGAAAGTGAGTATTGAGTTTTTGCAATGCAAATTGGAAGATCTGATTTATTTAATTTTTCGATTGTTTCTATATCTTCTAAAGCTTTTTTACTATATTTCACAGCTTTAGCCCTATAAATATCTGTACAGACTTTTTGAATCTTCTCTTTAATACTTAAATGATCATCATATAGAAGCTTAAATTCTGATTTATTCTCACATAATTTAACAATCTCATTGGCAAGATCTATGGCGCCTAATGAACCTTTTTTGAAGCCTTCACATAAACAAACTTTAGTTTCAGTAGATTCAATCAATTTTTCCAATAGTTTTATCTCTTCTTCGGTGTCAGTATCAAATCTATTAATTGCGACAATTACATTTACACCATATTTTTTTACATTTTCTATATGAGTTTTTAAATTCTCAAATCCCTTTTCTAGAGACTTCAAATCTTGCTTTTTAATATCAAGTAAGCTTGCTCCGCCATGATATTTTAGTGCTCTAATAGATGCGACAACTACTGCACAATCTGGATTTAAACCAGCTTTTCTGCATTTAATGTCAAAGAATTTTTCAGCTCCTAGATCTGCCCCAAAGCCAGCTTCTGTAACTGCATAATCACAAATATTAAGAGCTGTAGATGTTGCAATTATTGAATTACAACCATGAGCTATATTGGCAAATGGCCCTCCATGAATTATAGCAGGTGTATTTTCTAATGTTTGAACGAGATTTGGTTTTAATGCATCTTTCATAAGAGCCATTACTGATCCTACTGTTTTTAAATCTTTAAGATAAATAGGATTTGAATCATAATCAAAGGCTACTATCATTCTTTCAATTTTTTCTCTAAAATCTTCTAAACTTCTAGAAAGACAAAAAACTGCCATCATCTCGCTTGCAACAGTTATGTCAAAACCATCTTGACGAGTAACACCATTTTTCCTATCACCTAAACCAACAACGATTTCTCTTAAAGCCCTGTCATTTAGATCCAATACTCGTTTCCACACTATTCTAGAAGGATCAATCCCCAATTGATTACCCTGGTGAATATGATTATCAATCATCGCACTTACCAAATTTACTGAACTGGTTATGGCATGAAAATCTCCAGTAAAATGTAAGTTGATTTCATCCATAGGTATAACTTGCGAATATCCCCCTCCACAAGCACCGCCTTTTAATCCAAAAGAAGGTCCCAACGAAGGTTCTCTAAGTACTGATATAGCATTTTTGCCAATTTTATTTAATGCCATAGAAATTGAGATATTCATTGTTGTTTTACCCTCTCCAAATGGAGTTGGATTAATACTTGTTACTAAAATTAATTTTGAATTTTTTCTTTTAGATTTTGAATAAGATAGATCCAATTTAGCTTTGTATTTACCATAAAGTTCATAATCGGAAATATTTAATTTTTTAAGTACATGTTCGATATTTTCAATATTTGCTTCTCTTGCTATCTCAATATCACTTTTCATTTCATACTCCTTTACCTAATTATATCATCTTTTCACTTTAATACAAGATAGAGATACAATATTTATTATATTTTTAATCAAAATAATTAAGCCTATGATAATTATTTTCCTTGAATAAAATTAATCTTATATTTCGGAAAATTCATACTTAGATTTCTCCCTTGATATAATGCAGTGTCTTCTTCTTTAATATCAAATATCTCTGATGGATCATATAAAACAACTTTAGAATAATCAGACTCGTATGGCATTAAATCCAGTTGAAACTTATATTGCTTTTTATTTTCAGAATAAATTCTAAGAATATCTACAAATCTTCCATAATCGTAATCATTTATATTTTCAAATTCTAAGTCTACTTTATATTCTTTGTCATCCTCAATATGTGCTATACATTTTTTACTTGTATATGAAAAATTTTCACCTGTCTGAAGATTTGTTATAGAAATTGTTGTTGTATTAATAGGATCATCAAAACCTCTAGTAACCAAATACAAAAAGTCTTGACATGTTATTTCTTTAGTTATCTTTTCTTCTTTTGGACTAGTTTTCTTATAAAAGCTAAATTTTTTTGGATCAAACTTTTTATCCTCATTTGACATAGTCTTAGAAACTTTATTTTGTTCTTTTCTATCATTTAAATTGACGCTTTGTTTTCTTATTCTATTTTTATTTCTATTTATTTTTGCTCTCTTTTCATCTTTAAAATCAAATGGCATTTTTATATGATCATTATCATTTATATAACGATATGTATTTAACAAAGTTCTAAAAGCCATATATAAGAAAGATAAAGATGTTAAAGTTGATTTAATATTAGAAGGTATTAGATTATTAAAGTCGATAATATTTATAATTAACATAATTATAAAAAATGTACAACCAGTAAATTTTCTAAACTTTCTAATTCTATTATTTTGTGATATCTTTTTTAACTTTGGATTAGAAATCTTCTCTTTTCTCTTAAATAATCTTTGTATTTTAAATAAGAATAAGATTATAGAGAGTATATATAAACATATAATCGCAATCTTAATTCTATTATCTGTCTGATAAATTTCTGATTGAAATATCTTTAGGTAATTATCTATTAAAAAAGTTAACATTAACAATAATAGACCACTTTTTCTTAGAATCCTAAAAAAAATAAAAATAATAACCAATAAAATAATTGCAACTAAGGCAAAAAAGGCTATATTTCCAGTTGAAAATATATTAGTTTGAGTTAAATTTCTTAAAAAATCCATCAAAACCTCCTTATACCAGTATTGACCTTTTTAAGTCAAAGTAGTATACTTATAGACAAATGCCGAAATAGCTCAATTGGTAGAGCAACTGAATCGTAATCAGTAGGTTGCGGGTTCAAGTCCTGTTTTCGGCTCCAAGGAGATTTATCTCCTTTTTTTTCTGCCCTTTTTATTATTATAATACATTCCTTATATTATACAAACTACAAAATGAGTATAAAAAAAAAGGAAGATAGAATCTTCCTTGATTTGGTGCGGGATAAAGGACTTGAACCTTCACGAGAAAATCTCACTAGATCCTAAGTCTAGCGCGTCTGCCAATTCCGCCAATCCCGCATGGGGTGAATAGAGGGATTCGAACCCTCGATCTCCTGGGCCACAACCAGGCGCCTTAACCAACTGGGCCATATCCACCATGACCTGACTCTTAATATTATACACTCAGTAATTTATTTGTCAAGAGTTTTTTTATTAACATTACTTATATAGTATACTATCTATTTAAAAAATTTCAAAATTATTCTTTTAAAATTTATTTTTTGTAGTAGAATAGACTTGAGGTGAATTATGAGAAAGACTAGAAAATTAATTTTAAAACTATTCGCTATAATTGTCGTTATTGCTATGGTAGCTCCAATTATCTGGCAGGCATTTGTATGATTATCAAAGATTTATCTTATGATAATAAAAATGATTTATTTAATGTAGAATTTGAAAATGAGGTATTCAAAATTGATTTTAACACTTATGATAAATTGAGAATTAAAAAGAATGATGAAATCAATTTTGATGCCTATAAAATCATAGTAGATAACAATGATTATAATATGGCTAAAAAGAAAGCCTTGGACTATTTAAATTATTGCCCAAGAACTACTTTTGAGATTATTAATAAACTTAAAAAAGAAAAATACAATCAAAATATAATAGACGAAGTAATTAAATTTTTAAATAAATATAATCTTTTAGATGATAAAAAGTATATTGAAGATTATATTAATGACAAAATGACTTTTAATAGAATGAGCAAAAAGAAAATAGCTTTTAATCTAAAATCAAAGGGACTTGATAGTTATCTTGTTGATACTTTATTAAATGAGGTTGACGAGAAAATTGAGTATGAAAACTGTCTATACTTACTTAAAAAAAAGATCAGAGGAGATCTATCATTTCAAATGAAACAAAAGGCTTATAGATATTTAACATATCGAGGATTTAGTTATGATATAATCTCTGATTGTATTAACGAGGTTTTCAAATGAATTATGTCTATATTCTACGTTGTCGTGATAATTCTTTGTATACAGGATGGACAAATAATCTTGAAAAAAGGATTGAAACGCATAAATTGGGTAAAGGCAGTAAATATACTAGATCTAGACTGCCACTTAGATTAGAAACTTTTTTTATTTTAAAAAGTAAAAATGAAGCTTTGTCTTTGGAGAGAAAAATTAAATCGCTTACCAAAAATCAAAAAGAAGAATTAATTCTTTCAAAAAAAGATCCCTATGAATTTATGAAAAATTTATAATCATAAATTCATAGGGACTTTTTAATATTCATGAACTGCATCATTTTTTAAAAATGCATCTTCCCATTTTTTTGCATAATCACCGCCTGCCCATTCACACATTATTATTTGAGTTCTATATTTTATTTGAATACTAGCAATTGGAGAGTTTCCAATAACTCCATTGTTTAATTCATAAAATAATATCTCATCAGCATCTTGAATTATTATATATTGATTATTATAACTTTCAAAATAATCTTTAGCCTGCGCGTTTTTATTTTTTATTTGATCCCAACTAACAGCATTTTTTTTATTATTTAATCTCTTTCCCTCTATTGTAAAATCTATAGGAAAGGCTCTTTGCTGTATTTTATCATCAATACTTGCCTGATACGATGTTACAAGTTGCCATAGTCCTTGATTTCTTATAATACCGATATTGGTTGAATCAACATCGACATCTTCTTTTTTTATATCACCATTATCTTTTTTGGCTTGTTCAAACACTCTATCTTCAAAATCGCCAAGCGTGTCTGCTCCGGTTATTTCATTTACATTTAATTTTTTTCCTGTATCTAATTCATCATGCTTTATCATTGCATACTTCATTACAGAAAAATCACTATCAATAATAGTATAATCATATGAAATATAATTTTCTTCAATATAGTTTATTCTTAAATCCAGACTATCATCCCTATAAGTATATTTTTTTTCTTTATCAGGATTTTTAGAAAATTCTTTTTCTAAACGTGTAGGATAAGAAATAATTTTATTATAATAACCAGTATCTTCGTCTTTAGGCACTCTTAATTTCCAAAACTCTTGTTTTTTAGGAAATAATATATTCTTTATTTTATGAATTCTAACCCTAGAGTCTGGTTCAAATCTAATAGCATATGTGAAATATTCATACTCTTTATCTACTTGATTTTCATCCTCTAATCTCTCTCTTACGCCTAAAAATACAGTAAGATCTTTCTTATAATTTTTGGAATCGGATCCATAATTTCTAATATTTTTTTGTAATTGTCTATACTCTTCAATTACAGATTCATCTACTTTGTCTGATGTTTTAGTCAAATAGTATATAACTGAATTTTGTATAAAAGCAATAAGATTTTCATCTAATTGTATGAAATCTTTAGAATATAATTGACCTTCTTGTGCATTTAGAATCTTAACATTTATATCATTATTTGCAAATTTTTCAAGATTTTCAAAATCTCTAGATATTAAATAATCTTTAAGATTTACAAACTTAGCACTGAATTTAGGATTTAAGGTGTAATCATCTTCTATTGCAACTATGTCATTGGAAATATATAATTTATCCCCTATTTTATAATTGCTATCTTTTACATCATCAGTAGTAAATTCAATATCATCAATTTCCCAACTACCTTTTAAAAAATTTTCTGAAGGTTTTGGTTTATCTATTAAAGTCGCAACATCTTGAATTCTTGATGAGCATGAGCTTAATAAAAAAAACACTATAGTTATAAAAACTAAACTAATTTTTTTCATCTTCCACCACCTTAGGAATATTAATAGTTACAGTAGTACCTTTTTGATATTGACTTTCTATTTCTAGATTTCCTTCATGAGCTTTTAAAATCTCCTCACAAATTGATAGGCCTAGACCTGTTTGTGACTTTGATGAAGAGCCTTTGTAAAATTTACTGGTAACTAAATCAATTTCGTCTTCTTTAATTCCCTCTCCAGTGTCAACCACTTTAATAACTGCATCTTCGTCATTTTGATCAACAAATATTTTTACTAGTCCGGATTCATTTGTAAATTTAATTGCATTGTCAATGATATTTATAAAAACTTCTTTCATTCTATTTTCATCAGCAAATACATCAATTCTTCTATACACTGTTTCATATTTGAATTCAATCTTTGAATTATTAGCTCTTGGTATCAGCTGATTATATACTTCTTCTACAACCTGTACAATATTTAAATTCTTTTTGTCATAGGTCATAGAAGAAGATGATAAGCGAGAGAAATCCAATAAATCTTCAACCATCAAAGATAATCTATCGCTCTCTTTTTCAATTACAGATAATCCTTGTGAAAGCATCTCTTTATCTTCTTGAACTGGCCTTGATTGTAAAGTTATAGCCCAACCTTTTATAGATGTAAGCGGGGTTCTTAGTTCATGAGAGACAGATGAAATAAATTCATTTTTTAAATCTTCTTTTTTAAGTATATTATCGCTCATGAAATTTAATGTTTTAGCCAGTTCTCCTATCTCATCTTCACTTTCTATTTCTGATTTTTCATTAAAATTTCCTTTTGCTAATTTTTTACATGTTTCAGTAAGATTTTTTATTGGCTTTACAAGTTTTTCAGATGATATTGTAGATAGAATAAATGCAATTAATATTACAATAAAACCAAATGCCACATACAAAGTCATTTGATCTTTGATTTTATTATTTACATTATCTAGACTCGAGGTAAGGCGCAAAATTCCAACTTGATTTTGTCCATCACTAAGTGCATAAGATAATGATATTTCAACTTCACCCGTTTCATTATTTTTATCTTTATGAAAAGCGTATCCACCTTTTTTAGCTTGTTTAACATCATCTGATTCAATTTGTTCGCCAATTTTATTTCCTGCAAGTGAATCGAAAAGTAATATGCCTGTATTATCTAATATCTGGACTTGGGCATTATTATTTCTATAAAATTGATCTTTATCTCCTACTATCACTTCATCTAATGAATAACTTGACAAATAATTTATATACAATTCTTGATTATATTTAGCCTGATTAAGCATTATTCCAACTACAGAAGACTCATTATAATCTCTGATTATATAATATGAAAAAAATTCAAAACCTACAACAATAGAAATTACAAAAATCATAACTTGTGTTATGACATTATTTCTAATGCCATGTAGACTTTGTTTTTTTTCTTTAATTTTTTTTATTAACTCCATCTATAGCCTGTACCCCAAACAGTCTCTAAATATTCTGGCTTTGCTGGATTTTCCTCTATTTTCGCACGAATTCTTCTTATATTAACATCGACTATTTTTGTATCTGCGCTGTATTCTTCTCCCCATGTAGCTTTCATAATTTCTTCTCTAGTCAATGCCTTGCCTTTTCTTTCTATAAAATTTTTTAAAATAGTAAATTCAGTAGGAGTAACATCTATTTCTTTATTATTTTTATAGAAAGATCTAGAGTACAAATCAAGTTTAAATATACCATCAATTATTTTATTTTCGCTGCTTTCTTCTTCTATTTCATCTATATTTATTCTTCTAATTAAAGATTGTATTCTTAAAACTAGCTCTTGAGGATTGAATGGTTTTATAATATAATCGTCTGTTCCTTGTTGTAATCCTAAAATTTTATCAACATCTTGACTTTTTGCTGTTACCATTATAATTCCAAGCTTTGGATATTTTTCTCTAAGAATTTTACAAACCTCAAATCCATCAATACCAGGTAACATAATATCCAAAATAACCACCGCTGGATTTTTTTGTTCACATAATTCTATTGCATCTTCTCCAGTTGGAGCCTCTATAATATCAAATCCAGCATATTCAAGATTTATTCTTGTAAATTGTCTTATATGTTCTTCATCATCAACAATTAATATTCTTTTATTCATCTTTACTCCTATCAAAGGCAACTTTTGCTGCCCCAATCACTCCCGAATCGTTAAGATATCTAGCAGATACTATTTTAACCTCATCTGGCTTATTACATATTTTTTTATAATTTTCAATCATCAGATCCCACCAAATTTCTCTTGAGTTTATAACTCCTCCGCCAATTACTATTACATCAGGATCAAAAATATTTCTCAATGTGGAAAGATAATTAGCTAGATCATAAACATAATCATCCAAAACTTTCTTGGCTGCTTGATCAAAGTCAACTCTAGAAAAAATTTCATCTCCAGATAAATTATAGCCAGTAAGTTCAAAATAATGTCTTGTAATGGCTCTTCCGGCACAATAGCTTTCAGCACATCCTTTTTGGCCACAAGTGCATTCTCTTCCACCAGGATACATAATCATATGACCTAATTCCGCCCCTTGAAAATGGCTTCCATATAGCATGGTATTATCATTTATAAGCACTGCTCCTCCTAGTCCTGTACCTAGAGTTATCATTACTACATTTTTAAATTCTTTGCAAGCTCCAATCCATTTTTCACATAATAGTGCTATATTAGCATCATTTTCTACATATACTGGTATTGAAACAAATTTTTCTATTTCTTTTTTGAGATTAAGTCCTGTCCATCCATTAATATTTCCAGCAAATGTCACAATACCATTTTCTGAATCAATAAACCCGGGTGTTCCTATTCCTATTGCTTTAGCTTTATCTAAAGGTAGTTTATTAATGGCTGTTTTTATATTATTTAAAACCTCATCTTTACCTTTATCAGCATTTGTTTTAACTTTTACTTTATTAATTATTTCTCCCTCTTCATTTATAAAAGCAGCATTTATTTTTGTTCCACCTATATCCACACCAATGACATATTCCATTATTTTCCTCCTAAAAATTCTCTAAGTATTGAGTCTGTTGGTATAACAAAGTTGTTTTTCATTTCTACAAAATTATTTAATAGATCAATTAATTCCTTTGCTTTAAGATAATATGGCGAATCTTTTTTAATATTTTTTAAATTCTCCATAGCATCTTTTTTTAAGGCATTAAATTCATAAACTAAAGAAGTATCCATATAAAAATCAGCATTTTCTTGATAAGGGAAAATATATTTATTTTCTCCTTCTCTTACATCAGGCCACATTTTTAAGGTCTCTTCACAGGAATTGCCCCTGAAATTATTATCTCTTACAATTCTTCTAATAAGCCTTGAATTTGAAGTACTGATTCTATTATGTGAGTCTATATTAATCTGTGTTAGTGCTGAAACATATATTTTAAATTTGTGTTTTTCTGGTATTTGTGATGAAAGTTTTGGATTAAGGCTATGTATGCCTTCAATAATTATAGGATGTCTTCCATCTAATTTTATTGTTTCTCCTTCTCTTTTGCTTTTACCAGAGATAAAATCATATTTTGGTAGAGTAATTCTTTCTCCTTCGAGAAGACACAGAAGGTCTTTATTTAATTTCTCTAGATCAATTGCATTTATATTTTCATAGTCCTTAACACCATTTTCTTTAATAGGCGTTTTATCTCGATCAAGAAAGTAATCATCGGTTGATATCACTAAAGCTTTTTTTCCGAAAACACCTAATTGAATAGCTAATTTTGACGCAGTTGTAGTCTTTCCTGAAGAGGAAGGTCCTGCTATTAATATTATATTTAAATCATCTTGACTAGCAATTTTACTTGCGCAATTAGCTAATTGATTGTTGTAATATGCTTCATTGACTTTAACCAAATAATCAATTTGATCATTTAATACATATTCATTTAATTTGCCCGCAAAATTAATATTCATTGTTTCTGTCCATTTTCTAGAAACTGAAAATGTCTTTGCAATTTTTGCTTGCTCAACAAATTTTGAAATTTTACCATCACTTCCTGGATATTGTATAATAACTCCTGGATAATAATTTATCAACTCAAATTTATCAATAAAAGAAGTATTGGGGGCAAGTATATTATCAAAAGTAAACACCTTGCCATCGACAATATAAATCTCCACTTCTTTTTTATTTAAGCTGTCAATAAGTTCTATTTTTTCTTCATATCCTTCAGCTTTAAATAAACTTCTTGCGACTTTATAAGAAACTACCTCTTTTTCTATGGTTATATTTCTTTTAATCAATTCTTTTATTTTTTCATCTATTTTTTCAATTGAATTATGGTCAATATGTGCATTATCAATAGTTGCATATAGACCTTGTCCTATTGTATATTCAATATTTACTCTAATATTATCAAAGACTTCTTTAACAGCAAGAATAAATACTAAACTTAGAGTATTTGCATAAATTTTTCGTCCCCACTTTGAATACTTATCAATAATTTCAAATTTTTGATCTTTTTTAACAATAGTATTTAAACTTACAAGTTCATTGTCTACTTTTGCAGCAATTGAATTTTTAATATTATTTTCTTTTACAAAGTCTAATAACTTTATTTTTCTTACAGCAACAAATTCATTATTTTTCATTAAAAACCATATCCTTTAATTTATTAAAATCTTCTAATTGATTAGAAGTAAAAGTCTTATTTTCCAAATATTCAAGCCCTTTTATATGATTAAACTTTAATTTATAAGCCAAAAGCAATTGGTTTTTGAGTTTAAATTTTCTATAAAGCATTTCATTTAAGTGCTTATCGCCATATTTTCTATCACCAATTATAGGTGTATTATTATTTTTTAATGAATATCTAATTTGATGGGTCTTACCCGTTATAAGCTTACATTGAACTAATGAGTAACCATTTTTATACTCTAATGGTTTAAATTCTGTCACAATATCTAATCCATCATCGTCTGCTTTTACTTTATTTCTATTTTCATTTTTTGAAATCTTTAAATTAGACCTGTATTCTTTAGATATTTTCCCTTTTGTAATTGTAAGATAGTATTTGTCTATAAGTCTATTTTTTATAGCTTTGTTCAAACAAATCAAACTTTCATGATTTTTTGCTCCAATTAATAAACCTTGTGTATTTCTATCAAGTCTATTTACAAGCGCTGGAGTAAAAGTTTTATCTTTAGGATTTACTGCCTTAGTTCTATAAAGGTAAGAGAGCATATAATCAAGCATATTATTTCCATAATCGCTCTTTGAAGCGCTATGAGATAATATTCCTTTTGGCTTGTCCATTATGATTAAATTTTCATCTTCATAAACGACATTTAATTTTTCTTCAAATATATGTGTTTTTTTATCTTTAGTCCATTTTTCATAATTGTCTTTTGAGATATACATTGTAATTATATCCCCTTTATTGACAAAGTCATCTTTTTTTGCCCTTTTATCATTTATCTTAAAATTCTTCTTTCGAAGATTTTTATAGATAGCACTTAAAGGGGCATTTTCAAATAATTTTTTTAAATATCTATCAAATCTTTGATTTGCATCATTTAAAGTAACCTCAATTTTTAACATATAACTCCTTAATAAGCTCTATTTACATATGAATCAATTAAAGAATCCCTTTTTTTATCATCAAATACATTATTCTCTTTAAGTTTTTTTAATATTCTGGGATTTTTAGAATGTAATATCACCTTGTCTAATCCAAATGCATTTATTTCAAAAATCTTACCTGTCAGCCTTTTACTCTTTACATTGATAAAATAGCTCTCTATCTCTTTATATTTAATGATATCAAGAATTGAAATAGTTGCTTCATCTTTTAGACAATAATAATTTTCCCTTTGATTTATCAATCTCTTATACATTTTTTTATGTTTATCTCTTGTCTTTAGTGCCATATTATTAGATCTTTTTGCTAGTATATTATAGTATTGATAATTATAGATGGCTTTATCAAGAGAATCTATTTTTGAGAAGGGCTTGAGATTAATTTTTTGTATGTATTCATAATTTTTATCTAAAAATTCATTCTTTGTAATTTTTAGATCCTTTAGCATTTCAATAGATTCTTTTCTAAATTTATTAAATTGTTTTAATTTTTCATTATCACTTAACATATATATCCTAAAAAGCCGTCTCACATAAGAGACGGCCACTTTTTAACCTTCTATTTTTAATTCGTGAATCTCTTCACTTAAATCACTTGGAACATCTTCTTTGTGCCAATCTAATCCAAGATAAATATCAGCTTCACATTTTTTAGACAATTCTTTTAGTCCTTCAGATAATTTATGAATATTTTCTTTATTTATATCAACGATATCATAAATTCCATCAATATAAATTTTTCCTATATCATAATCACGAGCGAGTATGCCACCAATGAAGCCTAAAAAACCTTCTACAGTATTAACTAGATAGTCGCTTGCATTAATCAATCTAACACTATAATCTAGAGTAAAAATATGCTTATCGTCACTATCTACAAAAACTATATTTTTATTTCCATTTTTTCTTTCTTCATTAGCTTGATCTATTAACCATTTTGTTTTCCCGCTACCTGAAGGTCCTAATACTAATTTAATCATCTTTATCCTCCTATTTTTTCAAAGTCTCTTTTTATATCTATTATACCTTGTTTGATATTATTCTCATTCATATAATCTATAATATGATCTCGAATAACCCACCAGGATTTATCCCAATTGCAAAATACACTTTCCTCTTTTGGAGCTCTAGCTAATAATCTTTCGACTGCACAATTTTTATCAATTCTCTTTAAAAATTCACTTACTCTAATTACAAATTCTTCTTGCGAAATCATCTTAAGCTTGGAATTTTGATACATATTAGAAAGCTCAGTATCCTTTGTTATATATAGCGAATGAATCTTTACAAAATCAATATCTAATGCTTTTATTATTCTAGCTGTTTGTTTAACATCAATGAGATCATCCCATGGTAGAGAAAGTATGACATGAGTGCATATCTTCAAATTATATTTCTTAATTAAATTTGATGCCCGAATAAAAGTCGCTAAGTCTTCTTTTCTATTAAGAATTTTCTGTGTATGATAATTCGCAGTTTGAAGCCCTAATTCAATTGTAATATCCTTTTTATTTTCTTCTTTAAACTTCTTTAGAAATATTAATTTATCTTCACTTATACAATCACTTCTAGTTGATATATCTATGCCGACAATATAATCTAAATTGCACGCATTTATAATTTCTTTAAAAGTTTTCAAGGACATATACGTATTTGAAAAATTTTGAAAATAAGCTATGAACTTATTTGCCTTATACTTTTTTTCAATATGGGCTTTGTTTAACTCCAGTTGTCTTTTTATTGTAAGAGAAGATGGCCTATTTTCAAAACTTCCACCGCTTTCGCCACAAAAAATACATCCTTTATCAGATAAAGTTCCATCTCTATTGGGACATGTTAAATCTAATTTTATGGGCAATTTATATACTTTTGAACCAAAGTGTTTTCTATAATATTCAGATATTGGATAATAAGGTAAATTATTCTTCATCTTCTAATTCATCATAATAAGAATCCATGACTTCATCGATCATTTCATCTGACCAATAATCTTCAAATTGATCATAAACTAAATTCATCTGATCTTCATCTTCAATAAATTCTAATAGTATATTATCCTTATCTAAATCATCCTCTTTTAACTCAAAAATATATAATTCATTAGTCTCAAAACCAATTAGAGCAGCATATTTAATATCATCAATCGAAAAAATATCAATAAGTGCACACTCTACTTCTTGATCAGCGAGGTTTATTGAAATTATAGCTTTGGATTCGTTAAGTCCAAACTTTGCATTATGTTTTGTCATATTTACTCCTTATTTAAATTATACCCATTTGTTGATTGTTTAATATCAATTTTAGTAAACTAAATTGTTTAATTATATCTTCGATATCCATGCTATACTCTTTTTCATTTTTTTCATATTTTAAACCCATGGATACAATTGAGCTGTTTTTAATTTTTTGTTTGAATATTCCGCATATAAGGGCTTCTTGCGCAGTTTTGATATTAATAGATTTATCATATATTTTTAAATAATTATCAATAATTATCTGAGCCAATCTATTTTCAGAATCTTTCTTCCACATAGGATATTCTATAATCTTTTCTACATTACCTTTTGCAATAGTTGATGCAATTTGTATTTTTTCAAATATTTCATTTAATTTCTCATTGCTAAATGATCTAATAAACATTGAAATTTTAGCAAAATTTCTGTAAGTAGATATCCTTGAAAGATTAATAGAACTTTCTATTTCTTTAGTGATATCATCTGTAGAATAAACACCTGATGGAGTAAGTTCAATAAATGAATTTATCATATCAAAATCATCTATATTAATTACTTTATCAGAACTTCTATTTAAACAATTTATTTCAAAATTAACATCAGGTTCAGTTTTTAGTGTTCTCTGATTTTGTTCTTCACTGACAATCCTAAAAGCCTCAATTATATCATTTTTGTATTCTTTCTTTACACTAATGTCTATATAAGATTGATTAGGAATTGTATTTAGCTTTAAACCTCCATTAATATCAATTATATCCAGATCCACATGCGACTTAAGTCTTCTTAAAATTTGTAAAATAAGCTTTATAGAATTTTGCCTCATCTTATCTATATCAGAGCCTGAATGGCCTCCTAATAATCTGGTCACAGATAGCCTGAAATCAATGCTATTTTCCTTTGCAAAAATTCTTTCAAATGGAATATAAACATTTACAATATGTCCTGCAGCAGATGAATCAGCTATAAATTCATCTGTATCAAGATCTAAATTTATTATATTCTTACTTTTTACAATTGAAAAATCGAAATTATCGAAATTAATCGAAGGCTCATTGCTAAATGATATTAATATTTCAAAATCATTAGAACAATAGCTTATTATCGCTAAAATAACTAAGATTTCTGAAATTTCATTTATATGATAGAAACTATATTTCTTTTTACTCTCGTCTTTATCAATTAATGTATTAAATTTAGGAGATTTTTTATCAAAACTTGAAATATTAAGGTTTAATAATATCTTCGGTTTTTCACCAGATCTTATGAAACAAAAATCTTTATTTTTTGTAACATATAGACCCATTTCTCTTGCAAACCTAGTTATAAAAACTGCCAGGACGTTTTTGTTTTGATATTTATTTATATAATCTGAAATTTCATCAAAATAAGTTTTAATAAAATCAGATAAATCCTCTATGCGTCCTTTTCTATCCATAATACCTACCTAAAAATAAGTTTTTATTTGAGCATCCTTTTCTAACTCTTTTGTTTTGTTCAAATAAATTTCTTGCCTTTTCATTGCTATCAATTGATTTTTTAAGCTGTCTTTAATTTCATCATATTCATAAATTGAAGCATCTTTTTTAGAAACTAATTTAATTAAGTGATAACCAAATTGAGTCTTAACTGGATTTGAGATTTCTCCCTCATTCATCTTCTTTAAAGCCTCTTCAAACTCATTTACCATAGTACCTTCAGGAAATTCTCCTAAATCCCCTCCATTTTTAGCAGCTCCATCTAATGAATACTCTTTTGCTAAATCTTCAAATGATGATCCATCGTCAATTTTTTGTTTTATCTCTTTAGCCTTATCTTCTTCTTTTACAAGTATATGTTTTGCGTGAAATGTAGCTTTAGCTTTGAATAATTCTTTATGTTGTTGATAATATTCTTTAGCTTCTTGATCAGAAACTTCTATACCTTCAAACAATTTTTGCATTTTATATGAAGTTAATAGCTCATCTTCTTGCTTTTTAAGCATTTGTTTGAAAGCAGGGGCTTGATCAAGTTCTTCTTTTTTAGCTTCTTCCAATAATAATCTTCTATTTACTAATTCTTTTGCAACTTGTTTATACCCTTGTTCATTATTTAATTGCATTTGTCCAATCAACCTAATGTATTTTTCAACTTCTGATTGAGTTACTTTATATCCATTTACTTCAGCTAATATTTTATCTTCTGACATTTTCCTACCTTTCATTTATTTCAATATTGTAATTTCCAATTTTAATTTTGCCCTTTTTATATAATCTGCCACAAGCTTTCTTAAATTGTGATTTAGATAGTCTAAAATTGTTAAAAATCTTTACTGGATCTGATTTGTCTCCAATAGACATTTTTCCTCCATGTTCTTTGAGAATTTGATAAATTAGTTTACTATCATCATCAATTTCCAAATAAGACCTTTGCCTTAAGGATAATTCAATTTTTCCGTCTTCTTTTACAGATTTAACTCTAGCTTGTAGCTTCTCACCTTCAGTATGAGCCCCCTTTAATTCTTTTATTCTTAGAAGTGAATCATACTTATTATCAACAGCTACAAAGGCACCGATTGATTTATTTATAGAATATATTCTACCTGTAACTTCATCATTTTCTTTATAATTATGATCTGTCGACAGATAGTTTCTAATTTTCATACTACCATATAATTTATTATCCTTAGATAATTTAAGAACAATCGGATAAGTCATTTCTTTAAAAACTTTATAGGTCATTTCTTCTTTTGGTACTAAAAGATCAAATTCAAGACCTATATCAAAAAAAGCGCCATATTTATTAATATCTACCAACTCTAAAGAATAAATTTGATCGACATTAAGATTTTTTACTGTAGCCTTTAAGACATTATTTTTACTATAATAACAAAAGGCTTTTACTTTATCCCCTTGTCTTTTTGGTTTTATAAACTTTTTTGAAATCCTGGCCTCACCAAGCTTTGTTTGTAAATATGCGTTTTTTTTATCTAGTCTTTTAATTACATATTCTTCATTACTTTTTAATATTGACATTTATCCTCCCTAATATTATTATATTGTTTTTTTTCTATACTTCATCCTGTTGAATTTTTTCATAAGTGAAACCTTCACCTACTATTTCAGAAACTGAATTTGTAAAGATAAATGCCTTTTGATCAATTGCTTCAATTTCCTTTTTTAGATCTAAATACTGTCTATTGGTTAATATTGTCATCAAAATTCTTTTTTGTTTCTTCGAATATCCACCTTCAGCTTCAAGAATCGTAACACCTCGATCATAATCAGTAAGAATTATTTTAGTAATTTCTTCTATTTTATCTGATATTATAAACATCGATACTTTACGGCCTAAACCTTGAATTAGATAATCAACTCCTGCACTTGTTATTAAAACAGTTAACGTGGCATATAAGGCCTTTTGAAGTCCAAATTCAAAACCTGCAAGTAAAATTACCAGTACATCAATTATAAGTAATGATTTACCAATTGGTATACGGGTGTATTTATTTACAATCACTGCAAGAATATCCGTACCTCCAGTTGAACCTTCATAATAAAATACCAAACCCATACCTATAGATTGGATCACAGCACCCATTATAACATTTAAAATCATATCATCAGATAAAATAATTCCTGGTGATATTCTTTCTAAAATTATAAGCACTATAGAAACTATTCCTGATGAATAAATTGAATTAATCCCAAATCTTTTTCCTACAAGCCAAAAAGCCATTATAAATAATAAAATATTAAGAATTAATGACCACTCTCCTGTAGTTAAAATGGGGAAAATAGAAGCAAAAACCATTGCTATACCGGTTACTCCACCTGCTGCGATATCATTATTAACTAGAAAGTAATAACTGCCTACAGCAAGTAATATTGAACCTATTGTAATCATTAAAGTTCTTTTAAAATTCTCTTTCATAAGCCCTCCATATCATGTTAATTCTAACATTTTATAGCTTTTGAAGCAACAAAAAAGAAGATAAATTTTGAATCTATCTTCTTGTTCTAATTCTTATTATTTTTGAAATCAAGTATTTTAATATAGAGATAATAATAAGACCTACTACAGCTATTAAAACTATCGCACCACCTGGTTTTAAACCGAAATAATAACTTATGCTAATTCCACAAGAAACAAAAATTATGCCGAAAATTACAGAAAAAATATAAGTCATCTTATAACTTCTTGATACAATCAAAGAGCTAGTTACAGGCAATACTATAAGACTTGAAACCATTAAAGCACCAACAATTTTTGCACTTGTGGCAACTGTGATTGCTGCCAAAAATGTAAAAATAGAATTGATTAATACTACTTTTACCCCAGCAAGTTTACTCATAAATGGATCTATTGATATAAACAATAATCCTTGATAGAAAAACAAGGATAATATCATAACTGATATGAATACAAGAGAAATCATATATACATCTGCTTGTGATACAGTAGATATTGAACCAAATAAATATGACTCAAAGGAAGAGCCTCCAGGCGCAAAGTCCGATAAAATAGCTGCAAGTCCTAAACCGGTACTCATAATTATAGCTGTAGCCATATCTCCATATTGAGGAAATTTCTTTCTAATAAATTCTATTGCAAATGCTGCCAATATGCAAATAACAAGTGATCCATATAGTGGATTTAGTCCTAATATAAGTCCAAATCCAACGCCTGCAAGCGCAGTATGACTTAGAGCATCGCCAATCATAGAAGTTTTTCTATTTACCATAACGACACCAATCATTGGTATTATTATAGATAGCATAATTCCAACTATAAATGCTCTTTGCATAAATGCATGTGTCAACATATTCTTCCCTCTTTTAAATAAACTTTTTTAATATCGTAGTTATTAAGCGCATCAAATTCATGAGTTACCATTATTATTGTAATATTGTGATCATTATTTATATGCATTAACAATTTAAAGAAATTTTCTTTACTTTCTTTATCAACGCCAACTGTAGGCTCATCTAAAATGAGTAATTCAGGTCCATTAACTAAAGCCCTTGCTATCATAACTCTTTGCTGTTGTCCACCGGATAGCTGATTAAACGCCTTAGATTTGTATTCGCTCATATTCATCATACTTAATGCATCTATTGCCATAGAAGTATGCTTATGTTTTGGAAATTTAAAAAATCCAAAATCACTGTATAGATTAAGCCTTACAAATTCCAAATTGGTTATAGGAAAAGATAGTCTATAATTTTCATTGACCTGAGGAACATATCCTATATTTTTGTAATCATGAAATTTTTCTATTTTTTTTTCAAATAGATTAATTTCTCCACTGTCTTTTTTCAATTGATTTAATACTAATTTTAAAAGGGTAGATTTTCCACTACCATTTTGACCACAGATAGCTAGAAAATCCCCCTTTTTAACAGTTAGACTTAAATTTTTTAAAATATATTCTTTTTTATATCTAAAGTTTAATTTTTTTATTTCTAAAACTTTCATTATTTTAAAGATTCATATATGTGAGAAAGATTATCTCTTAATATATCTTGATAATGAACTTCATCTTCCAATTGTTTATCAGAAACAAATTCCATAGTATTAAGAGTATCAACTTTTCCACCTATTTCATCAGCAATAGTCTTAGCTGATTTATCTGATCCTCCTTCTTCATAGAAAATAGTATTTATATCATTGTTTTTAACTTCTTCTATAACATCATTCATTGCTTTTAAATCCGGCTCTGATGTAGATAGTAGACCTGTTAAAGGTATTTGTTCAAGATTAAATTCTCTACATAAATAACCAAATGCCTCATGAGGAACTACAAATTTATCATTTTTAGCATTTTCAAATTTATCTTTATACTCTGATATTATACTATCGAGATCTTTTTCTACAACCTTATAATTATCTTCATAATAAGACTTGTTATCGGGATCAATTTCTGAAAGTTTATCGCAAATTGCCTTAGCTTGCAATTTTCCATTTTCAGGTGCTAGCCAAGTATGTGGATCATATTTACCATGATGATGGTGATGATGCTCGCCTTCTTCATGATCATGGTCTGCATCTTCATGGTCGTGATCTGCTTCTTCATTATCTCTAGCTATTTTATCAACATTTTCTGTTGTATCAAGAATTTCTACCTTAGAAGAATCTTTTACTGCATCGACCCAAGATTCCATTCCTGCACCATTTGTAATTAATAATTCACTTTCATCCAATTTTGCAATATCTTTAGCGGAAGGTTCCCAGTCATGGGCTTCTGTTGTTAAATTAGATAAAGCTTTAACTTCAAACTTATCTCCTGCAATTTGCTTTGTTAAATCATATATTGGATAAAATGAAGTATAAACCACCTTTTTCTCACTTTGAGCATTTGTATTTGAACTATTATCATTTGACACATTTGAACTTTCATTAGTAGTCGCCTGTCCACATGATACCAATCCAAATGAAGCTGCCATTAATAAAGCTAATATTTTCTTTTTCATAAATCCTCCTTTTGCAAATGATTTGCATATATTATTTTATCTTTTATTTTTAACTTGTCAAATTTAAATTATGAGATATGCTATATAAGAGGTGTTTAAATGAATTTAGATAAACTATTAAAAGAAAAAAATATCCGATCAACTAAAATTAGAAAATTAGTATTAAATGTATTAATTAATTCAGATGTGCCGCTTTGCGTTGAAGAAATCTACACTTTATTAAAAAAAGAGCATAAAAATGTTGATCTTTCAACTATATATAGAACCATAAATCTTCTTGAGCAAAAAAATATAATACTTAAAAATACAGATATCAATGCTATTGCTTTTTATCAAATGAATAAAGATCACCACAAGCATATACTTCGTTGTATGAAATGCAATAAAAAGATAGTCATAGATGATTGTCCATTAGATGTTCTTGAAGAGGATTTATCTAAATCAACAGGTTTTAAAATTTTAAATCATAATCTAGAATTTACGGGAATTTGCCCTGATTGCATAAAGAAAAATGAGAATAACAATTAGAAAAGACAACAAAAATTTAAGCCTATCTCCAAAATAGGCTAATACCAGAGCTAATAATGACATTATCTCTGGTTTTTATTATTTTTTCGATCTAAGCATCATTTTTTTAGCATTTTCTCTACACTTTAATCTTTATCCATTTGCTTAACGCTTTTATTTTTGTAACATAATATTTATATAAACTTTTCATAACTAGTATTTCTTTAAAATCTTTTATTATATGCATTTTAAATTCTATGTTTTATATTTTATAATTAAAAACTGACCTCCTTTAGCCTGATTTGCATCAAACTTTTAGAGGTCAGCATAAATTTTGAATCTTTTATTGGTTATTTGAAAAATGTGGTTTTTTATAAGTTATAAATTGTTCATACTTTTTATTATCTATAACTACATCAATTTCTCCAATCCAGTGTTTAACTGTATCTTCAGTAAATTTTCTTTTAAAAGCATAAAGTCCGTCATTTTCATCGGTTGAAAATATTCCACCCATATCATATTGCTCATAGCCATTTTCTACGGTGTATTTAATTTCTTCATAATTAAGTTGATAATTTTGTCCAAGATTCCCTATTGAATTATCACTTCCACCATATATTGCAAAACATTTATTGCCATATCCAATTAACATCGATGCACAAAGAGCTTTACCATCTAATTCTGTAAATGATAATCTCATATTATCCTCATATGCATCATATAATCTTTCAAAATATTCATATGGCCTATGATTGATATCCTGCCTTTGACTCATAGCACAAATCATTTCATAGAATTTGGGTAGATCACTTCTATCTCCAACTCTTGTAACAAGATTTTCTCTATATGAATGTCTAATATGCTTTCTTGTATTTTTTGAGAAATTTTTAAAAATTTCATCTATACTTCTTCCTTTAATATCCAAAGCTGTAGATAACAAAGGCTGAGAAGATATTTCAGGATCTCTTTTAAATTCCAATCCATTTTCTTTGTACAATTTATCTAATTTTTCATCATATTCAACTTCAGGATCAATTCTTAGTAAAAAGCCATCATGTTCTTTTG
The DNA here is from genome assembly GCA_030527425.1 of Tissierellia bacterium. Taxonomy (GTDB): domain Bacteria; phylum Bacillota; class Clostridia; order Tissierellales; family Peptoniphilaceae; genus JAUNAV01. The sequence goes on along the minus strand of JAUNAV010000005.1, from coordinate 1,543 downwards.
CATATTCTTTTGCCTCTTGTATTAATCTCTTTACAGTTTCAATGTCATTAAGATCACAAACAGGGCCTCTATTTGCATAAAATAGTCTTTTATTAACCCTATTATCCATTATTGACAATACAGATAAGCAGGCTTTTATTTCATCATTTTCTTCAATGTAGAAAAAATGACTATCCCAACCGCTTTTTACATATGCCCAATTCATATCCTGAGCTAATTTTGCATATTTGCTATTTCTAACAAATTCATTGTATTTTTCTACCTGTTTTTCATTATTTTTATCTAGTAACATCTTCACCTCTATTTTCTAAAAACATCTTTATCACTTCTTTTTAAATACATATCAATTTTTATCTTTCTAGCTATTGACATATCTTTTTCATAGACTATTGGATTATGAGTATTATTTAATCTTTCAGGATCTTCAAAGTATTCTTTCAATTCCCCTTTTAGATTTTCTTCTACCGCTTCTTTGCTTTGCATAATCAAATTGAATTTCTTTGTAGGATAAAACTCATCATCTATATTAAACACTCTATCATCTATTGCAGCTTTGATTACATTGACTCCGCCTAAATATGAATATAAAAATGTACGTCCTTGTCTCGTGTTAATTTCAAATACATAGATTTCACCTGTCTTTTCATTCATCTTAAAATCCATATTAAAAAGCCCATAATAATCAAGTCCTGTAATAACTTTTTTTCCAATTTCAAATAATTGTTCAATATGACTATCACTTTGTACAATATGATTTCCAATCCACATATCTCTATGATCAGATAATACATTTCTTGCTTGGCCTATGGAGAATACCCCATTTTTTGATCTATATCCATTTATAGTATATTCTGAACCATCGCCACCTGGTATATAAGTTTGTACTACCATCTCACCATTAAAATCTGAACTATAAATATCTTTTAAATAAGAAATGGCTTCATTTTTGTCTTTACAATAATATCCCTTTTTCTTATTTTTAAATTCGTAATCATTAAATAGTTCATAATCGCTGGCTTTTAAAAATAATTCCCCGTCTAATGACAAATTACTATAATTATCTCTATTTACAATTTGAGTTTTAGGATATTTTACAGATAATTGCTCAAGCAATCTATATGCATTTTCTTTTATCATTATAGTGCTTGCAAGTTTTCTATTTGGATAAGGTATTATTAAATCAAAATCCAAACTATCACAATTTCTATAAAGAGTATTCAAATACTCTTCTGTTGGTACAAAAACAATATAATTGTCATAGTCACTATTCTTTTTATAAACTTCATTTAATGTCTCAACAAAAATTTTATCATTTGTTGAAAAACCTTGTTGTATGTAGAAGTCTGCAATTTTTGATTTATAAAATGGCACTAAAATCGCTGATCCTACAACTGCACTTTTTATTCCATAAGTTTCATGTATAATTCTAGCTACCGTGTAGCTATTATGGTCAGTTCCTAAAATAATTGGTAAAAATTCTTTCATATAAACTCCTTGTATAATGAACACATAGTAATTAGTGTTCTTTTTTTCTTTTTACTAT
>JAUNAV010000041.1 GCA_030527425.1 Tissierellia bacterium | reverse complement strand
TGTTTAGTTTCCTCGTCTTTTTTCTATATTGGGACTTTTGCAACAGCCCCTTTTTAAAAGGAGGCTTTATGCAATTTAAGACTTTATATCCACCGATTGATAAAAATTTTAGTGATTATATTAAAGTCGATGATACTCACGAAATTTATTATGAAGAAAGTGGTAATCCAGAGGGTTTTCCAGTAGTGTTTTTGCATGGTGGACCAGGATGTGGATGCGATGAAAATTCAAGAAGATATTTTGATCCAAAATTTTATAGAATAATTATTTTCGATCAAAGAGGATCAGGTAGAAGCAAGCCAAAAGTTGAACTAAAAGACAATGACACCTGGCATATAATCGAGGATATGGAAAAGATAAGAAAAAAATTAAATATCGAAAAATGGCTCGTATTTGGAGGTAGTTGGGGTTCAACTTTAAGTCTTTGTTACGCAATAAAACATCCACAAAGAGTTGAAGCTTTAATTCTTAGAGGAATATTTTTAGGAAGAAGAGAAGATATAAACTGGATATATAAAAAAGGTGGAGCAAGTAAGATATATCCAGAAAGCTTTGAAAAGTTTGAAAACTTAGTTGCTGATGACAAAAGGGATGATTTAATAGGCCAATATTATAAAATGCTTACATCTAAAGACATTGAAATAAGAAATGAAGCTGCCAAAAGATGGAGTGAGTGGGAAGGTTCTATTGTACAAATCGATTATGATAAAGGAGCAAGTGAACAATTTTTAGATTATGATTTTGCAGCAAGTATGGCTACAATTGAATGCCATTTTTGGGTAAACAACATGTTTTGGGATGACGATAATTTCATTTTAAACAATACAAATATAATAGAAGATATTCCAACAACCATAGTACATGGTCGTTATGACATGGACTGTCCAGTAGAACAAGCCTATCTTTTAAGTAAAAAATTAAAGAAAGTAGATTTAAGAATTTCGCCAATGAGTGGACATTCAAGTTCAGAAGAAGAAAATGTACACAGTTTAGTCGATGCTACAGACAAATTTAGAGATATGAGGAGTTAATGATGAATGTAAATGATAGAATTAAAGCTTTAAGAGAGCTTATGAGTGAAAATAATATAGATATTTATGTAGTGGCAACAGCAGATTACCATAATAGTGAATATGTTGGAGAACATTTTAAAGAGAGAGTATTTATTACAGGTTTTACAGGATCTGCAGGTACTGCAATTATAACAAAAGATAAAGCAGGCTTGTGGACAGACGGAAGATATTTTCTTCAAGCAGAAAAGGAGTTAGCTCCATCAGAAGTAAAACTTTATAAGATGGGTGAAGAAAATGTACCAACAGTATTTGAATTCATTAAAGAAGAATTAAAAGAAGGCGAAACTCTTGGTTTTGATGGTAGAACTATAACATATGGCGATGGAATTGAATATGAAAAAATTGTAAAAAATAAAAATGGATCCATAATTTATGATTTAGACTTAATAGATAAAATATGGAAAGATAGACCAGCTCTTTCTACAAATAAAGCTTTTATGCTTGATATTAAACAAAGTGGAGAAAGTGCAGAAGATAAAATTAGACGAGTAAGAGAAGAAATGAAAAAGGAAAATTGTGATCTTCATATAATCACAAGTATTGATGATTGCGGATGGCTTTTAAACCTTAGAGGTGATGATGTAGAATTCTTCCCGCTTTTGTTAAGTTATATAACTATAACAAAAGATAAAGTAGACTTTTATGTCGACAAAAATAAATTTGATCAAAATATACTAAATAGATTAAATGAATTAAATGTAAGCATTCATCCATACAATGATATTTATGAAGACATAAAAAACTATCATAACAAAAATGTAATGATAGATTCTCAAAGGCTCAATTATGCTCTTTATAAAAATATTTCAGATGATTGTCTAATTGTAGATAAGAGAAATCCGACAGTTTTGATGAAAGCAATCAAAAATAAGGTAGAGCTTGAAAATATTCACAAGGCACATATTAAAGATGGCATTGCTCATACTAAATTTATATATTGGCTTAAAAAAGCTGTAAAGGATGGAAAGATCGAACAAATAGATGAACTAAAAGCATCTGATAAATTAGTTGAATTTAGAAAGGAACAAGGAGATTATATTTCAGCAAGTTTTGCACCCATATGTGGATTTGCAGAAAATGGAGCCATAGTTCATTATGAATCTTCCAAGGAGACTAATAAAACACTAAAAGAAGGTAATCTTTTCTTGACAGATACAGGAGCAAATTATATTGAAGGCTCCACAGATATTACAAGAACTACTGCACTAGGAGAAATTTCACAACAAATGAAAGAAGATTACACAATGGTTTTAAAATGTAATCTAAATCTTCAAAGAGCAAAATTCTTAAAAGGTTGCACCGGTGTCAATCTTGATATATTAGCAAGAAGTCCTATTTGGAAAGAGGAGAAAAATTATAATCATGGAACAGGACATGGTGTTGGATATTTAGGTAATATTCATGAAGGCCCAGCAGGTATTCGCTGGCAAAGAAGAAAAGGAGAAGATGAAATTCTTCAAGAAGGCATGATAATAACCAATGAACCAGGTTTTTATTATGAAAATAACTATGGTATAAGACTAGAAAATGAAATGCTTGTAAGAGAAGGAAACAAAAATGAATACGGAACCTTCATGCATTTTGATGTACTAACATTTGTACCATGGGACAAAGATGCAATTTATGTAAGTTTGCTTTCAAAAGAAGACATAGAAGACTTAAACAATTACCATAAGCTCGTATATGATACCATAGCAGATAGCTTAACTGAAGAAGAAAGAAAATGGCTAAAAGAGGCTACAGCTAGGATATAAGGCAAGCGGATTTTCCGCTTGCTTTTTTACTATAGCTTAAGGAAATTTAGTGATTAGAAATTATATAGAATATGTATTATAATATAGAAAACGTTAGCTATTAGAAAAGAGGTAAATATGAATAATAAATTTTTTTGGGGTAATTCTACCTCAAGTATGCAAACTGAAGGAGCTCAGGAAAGCTATGGAAAAGGTAAATCAGTATATAGCACATATAAAGCAACAGAAAATACTTCTGATTGGATGGTTGCAATAGATGAATACCATAGATACGAAGAAGATTTTGATTTGATGAAAGAAATGGGAGTAAATTGCTACAGATTTCAGATCTCATGGTCAAGGATTTTTCCTAAAGGTTATGGAGAAATAAATGAAGAGGGTATAGAGTTTTATAAAAATCTAATAAAAGCTTTAAAAATTAGGAATATTGAACCAATGATTTGCCTTTACCATTTTGATATGCCTTTATATCTTGCAGAAAAATACGATGGATTTTCATCAAAATTTGTAAAGGATAAATTTGTAGAATTTGGAAGATTTTTAGTTGATGAATTTAATGAAGATGTAAAATACTGGATGACATTTAATGAACACAATTTATATGCAACTGATTTAGCTTTTAAAATTTCTGGTAGTAGTAAAGAAAATAATCTAAAAAATTTATATCAGATAATGCATAATACTTTAGTAGCTCATGGAGAAATTGCAAAATATATTCATAGAAATTATGAGGATCTAAAGATTGGAGGAATGCTTGCTTATTCAAGTGTATATGCTAATTCTTCAAATCCAAAAGATATTTTAATGGCAGAGAAATATGATGATTTTACAAATAAATTATTTTTAGATGTATTTAATATGAAAGGTTATCCACGCTTTTTTAACCAATACTTAAGGAATAATGGAATTGATTTAGAAATTGATGAAGATGAATTAGATATAATTAATAGTATAGAAAGTGATTTTCTATCATTTTCATATTATCAATCTACAACTATTAAAAATAATGGAAATATTGATAATTTTAATATTTTTAATTCAGAAATGATAGTGGATAATAAATACTTAAATAGATCTTCATGGAATTGGGAAATAGATCCAATAGGCCTTAGAATAGCTATGAATAGAATATATAATTACACTAAAATTCCATTATTTATTACAGAAAATGGTATAGGATTAAAAGAGAAATTACCGGAAAATGAATTTATTGAAGACGATGAAAGAATAGATTATCATAGAGAACATATTAAAAATATGATAAAAGCAATGGAAATAGATGGTGTCGAGAATATAGGATACTTGGCATGGGGGCTAATAGATATTCTGTCTTCATCAGGAAATATGGAAAAAAGATATGGCGCAGTATATGTAAATAGGGGCAATCATGATTTAAAAGATTTAAGAAGGATTCCTAAAAAGAGCTTTAAATTTTTTAAGAAAGTATTCGAATCTAATGCAAAGGATGGTTTAGATGACTAAAGATAGAAACTTTACTGATAGATTTACAAGTTTTGCTGTAAAAATAGGACAAGAAATCCATTTAAGATCTTTAAGAGATGCTTTTGCGCTTATGATGCCATTATTTATTTTAGCAGGAGTAGGAGTATTATTAAATTCAGTAGTTTTTCCTTTCCTTTTTAAAGGAGAGACGCTAGAAAAAATACAATTATGGGGCTTTTCTATAAATAATGCGACTCTAAATATATCTGGACTTCTAGTTTGTGCAATGATAGGTTTTTGTTTAGCAAAAAATAAAGAATTTGAAAATCCAATACTCGCCTCTTTAGTATCAATTGCCTCACTTATAATTATGATGCCACAAACTGTAGATATAATACCAAAAGAAAGTCAAGATGCAGTAATTACAACTGGGGTTTTGACTTTTAATAATTTGGGGACAACCGGAATGTTTGCAGGAATAATTATGGGGCTTATTGGATGTGAGTTATTTATTAAATTTTCAAAAATCAAAAAATTAAAAATTAATATAGGAGGAAATGTACCCCCTGCAGTTAATAATTCATTTAACAATATGATTCCAGTTATTTTTTGCCTTTCTCTCTTAGCATTTTGCTCAATGCTTCTTAATCTATTTTTTGGAAAGGACTTGATAAATTTAATTTCAACTCTGATTCAAGAGCCACTTAGAAAAATAAATACTTCATTGATAGGAACTATTCTTATATATAGTTTTGGGAATTTATTATTTACATTTGGCATCCATCAAACAGTTGTAAATGGAAGTATCCTTGAACCTTTATTGCTTGTAAATATGAATGAGAATATAAATGCTTTTTCACAGGGAAAAGAAATTCCATATATAATAAATCAGACATTTGTACCCACTTTTGGAATGATTGGAGGAACAGGTTCAACATTTTGTCTACTAATTGCAGTATTTATTTTCTTTAGAAAAAATAAACAGTATAATAATCTTTCAAAGCTTGCAATTACACCTGGACTATTTAATATCAATGAACCAGTTATATTTGGTTTTCCAATTGTATTTAATATTGCAATGATAATACCATTTGTACTAACACCTGTAATAGGGATAGTAATAGCATATTTTGCAACAGCCATTGGTTTTATGAATCATGTTGTCGTAATCGTGCCATGGACTACACCACCTTTGCTAAATGCATTTTTAGCAACAAGAGGGGATATAAGAGCTGTGATTGTTCAAATTATAATTATAGTAATAGGCGTTTATTGTATTTACCATTTATTAAAATTAGCGAAAAAGTTGCAATTAAACAAGCACAAATTGATCAATAGAAGAGAAGAGGCTTAGCCTCTTTTTTATTTAAAAAATTAATTAAATTGGCAAATTAATATAAAAAAGTAAGTAAATAATGATAATCTCTCTCAAAATACCCGTTTTATTTATTATTTTTTATAAGAATAAGAAAAAAATATAGTTGATTATAAATAAATATTATGATATTATAAACTGGAATTGATAATCAATATTAATAGCGCGCTCAAAATACATTTTAGGAGAGTAATATGAAATTAAAAACAACTTTAATGGTATCTTTAATGCTTTTTAGCTTAAATGCTTGTTCAAGTCAAAATACTAATACAGCAGAAAATACAGATTCAGCAAGTCAAAAAATTGAAACTGCAATGGTTTCAAAAGAAAATACAAGCAACACTTCAAATTCAACATCAAATAATACTTCTCAAAAAAATGAAACTGTAACAATTACTGACATTACTGGAGAAGTTGAGGTAAAAAGAAATCCCGAAAAGGTAGTTGCTTTGGATAATAGAACTTTTGAAACCCTTTCTGATTGGCAAATAGAGTTAAAAGCTGTACCTAAAGCAATTATGCCGAAGGATAATCCATATGTTTCAAATGATGAAGTTTTAGATATTGGAAATCATAGAGAACCAGATTTAGAAAAAATCGTAGAAGCAGACCCTGACTTAGTAATTGTTGGTCAAAGATTTCAATCATATGCCGACGAGATAAGAGATTTAGTTCCAAATGCACAAGTTATAGATTTAAGCTGGGATGTTTCAGAAGAAAGCGAAGATCCAGCAAAAGCACTTGTCGATGGGTTAAAAACATCTACTTTAAATTTAGGAAAAATTTTTGATAAAGAAGATGAAGCTAAAAAATTAGTAGATGATTTTGATAAATCTATTGAAGATGCAAAAAAAGCATACAATAGTGAAGATACAGTAATGTCTTTAATTGTAAATGGAGGAGAGATTGGATATTCAGCTCCAACCTATGGAAGAGTTTGGGGTCCTATGTATGGAATTTTTGGTTGGAAGCCTGCATTAGATGTAGATGATAGTACTTCAGATCATAAAGGAGATGATGTTTCAGTTGAAGCAATTGCTGAAAGTAATCCAAAATGGATAATGGTTCTAGACAGGGATGCAGCTGTAGCAAAAGATGACTCAGCAAAGCCTGCTAAAGAAGTCATAGAAGAAAGTGAAGCATTATCAAATGTGGATGCAGTTAAAAATAATAATATAATATATGCTCCATCAGACACATACACTAATGAATCAATTCAAACTTATATTGAGCTATTCGAAAATATAGCAAATACGATGGGAAAATAAATGTTTAAAACTAAAAAAGAGGGTATTTTCCCTCTTCTACATAAAAATAAAATACAATTTTTTATTTTGTCTTTCTTAGTAGTTTTACTTTCTATTATCAGTTTATTTACAGGAGCTTATGATATTACTAAAGAAGGTGGTTGGGATATGTTTTTTATTACACGTATCCCAAGAACCATCGCCCTTCTACTTACTTCAATAGCAATGAGCTTATCAGGACTTGTAATGCAGCTAATGACACAAAATAAATTTGTAGAACCAACAACTACAGGAACAATTGAATGGGCAGGTTTAGGATTAATTTTTTCATATATATTTTTTAATGCCCCCTCTTTACTTACAAGAATGAGTTTTGCAATTTTATTTTCATTTATTGGAACAATGATATTTTTCTTATTTTTAAGAAAGCTAAAATTAAAGTCCTCTTTAATGGTTCCCATAATCGGAATAATGTTGGGGGCTATAATTTCAGCAGTTTCAACTTTTGTTGGATTGTTATTTAGCATGACACAATCCTTAGAAATTTGGTTTCAAGGATCATTTGCACCAGTACAAAGAGGAAGATATGAGTATTTATTTTTGATATTAATAGTAGTATTTATTATTTACATTCTTGCTGATAGACTCACAGTTGTCGGACTTGGAAAAGATATGGCTACAAATTTAGGAATTGACTATGAAAAAATTGTTCTTATTGCAACAACTATAATTTCATTTGCAGTAGGTATTGTATCATCTGTAATTGGGAATTTACCATTTTTAGGCTTAATAGTACCTAATATTGTTTCAATGTATAAAGGGGATAATACAAGAGAAAATATAGTTTGGGTTATGCTATTTTCCATGGCAATTATCTTGATTTGTGATATTTTATCAAGAAGTATTATAAAACCATTTGAAGTACCAGTATCTCTCATTTTGGGATTAGTTGGTTCGGCAGTGTTTTTATACTTGATATTACAAAGGAGAAGAAAATGAATGAATTTAGATTAAGAAAAACTGATTCCTTTAGAAGCAAAAAAGACAAAAAAGTATATATAATACTATTGTTTTTGTTTTTGAGCTTATCTATAATTGCAACCATTGGTTTAATAGTTTATAAAAATCCTGTTAAAATAGATTCTCCTTCTTTTTATCCAATTATAAGAAGAAGACTTACAGCAGTAATTGCAATGGCTATAGCAGCAGTGTGTCAGAGTATATCAACAATAGTATTTCAAACTGTTTCATCAAATAGAATAATTACACCATCACTTTTGGGTTTTGAAGCACTTTATTCCACTATTCAAACATCGACATTATTTTTCTTTGGAGTTAGCACTTTAATAGCTTTTAAAGGATTACACGCTTTTTTAATACAAGTTATCTTAATGGTTTTACTTACTTTGATATTATATAGTTGGATATTAAAAGATACGAAAAATGATATGCATTTTATGTTACTTGTAGGTATGATTTTAGGAGGTGGATTGAGGTCTGCTTCCTCTTTTATGAGAAGAATTTTATCCCCATCAGAGTTTGATATTCTTCAAGCTAGACTATTTAGCTCAGTTAACAATGCAGATAGAGAATATTTTCCGATAGTAATACCATTGGTGATAATTGTAAGTATATATATTTTTAAAAAATATAAAAGTTTAAATGTAATTTCTCTAGGACATGATATAAGCATAAATTTAGGAAATGACCATAAAAAAGAGAGTATTAAATTTTTAGTTTCTGTATCAATTCTCATGGCAATATCAACTGCATTAATTGGGCCATTGTCCTTTTTTGGTTTTTTAGTTGCAACCTTAACATATCAAATAGCAAATACTTATGATCACAAATATCTTTTAGCAATGTCAATAGTTTTAGGATTTATGATACTTACAGTGGCATATTTTATAATGAATCATATTTTTTCAGCGCAGGGAGTAGTATCTATAATAATTGAGTTTTTTGGAGCGATTGCATTTATATTTATGATATTTAGAAAGGAAATGATATGATAATTACAAAGGAACTTGAAAAATCATATACAGATGAAGTTAATATTGGACCTATAGACATTAAGATACCAGATGAGGCAATAACCTCCCTTGTTGGGCCTAATGGGGCAGGCAAATCCACTTTTTTAATGATGATTGGAAGACTTCTTGAAAAAGATAAAGGCGAAATAACAATTGCAAATTTAAATATTGATTATAAAAAATCGGAAGAAATCGCAAAAATAATATCTATATTAAGGCAAGAGAATCATTTTGTTACAAGACTGACTGTAAGGCAATTAGTTGGCTTTGGTAGATTTCCTTATTCAAAAGGACGATTAAATAAAAAAGATGAAGAAACAATAGATAGGTATATTGATTTTTTTGACTTAAGAGATTTAGAAAATAGATATCTTGATCAATTATCGGGTGGACAAAGACAAAGGGCATATGTTGCAATGGTATTATGTCAAGAAACAAAATATGTTCTATTGGATGAACCCTTAAATAATCTTGATGTTGCTAGAAGTGTACAAATGTTAAAATTGCTAAAAAAAGCAGCAGTTGAGTTTAAAAGAACAATTATTTTAGTACTTCATGATATTAATTTTGCATCTATGTATTCTGATTATATTTGTGCAATGAAAGATGGAAAGGTAATTGAATTTGGAAAATCAAATGAAATTATGAAATCTCATATACTAACTAGAATATTTGATACAGAGATTCAAATAATAGATGGACCAAAAGGACCTGTAGCCATATATTAAAATTATATTTATTTACATATTCTCGATTAAAAGTATAATGTTATAAGAAATAGTCATTAAAGAACAATTTCAAACATTTAAAAAGGAGAGTATATGATAGGAGTAATTTTAACAGCGCATGGAAATTATGCATCAGGGGTATATTCTGGATTAGAATTAATTACAGGTGGAAGTGAAAATGTAAGAGTATTAGATTTTACAGAAGACAGCACACCAACTTATGAAGATGAATTAAAAAAATTAATTGATCAAACTTTAGAAGAATATGATCAATTAGTAATAGCAACTGATTTAGCTGGAGGTACTCCATTTAATAAGTCAGTTATGCTTTCACAATCTAAAAATAATGTAACAGTATGTGCAGGATTAAATTTCCAATTGGCCTATGAATTGGCATTTAGTACAGAAGATCTTGATAATTCTGTAGAAAATGCCATGAATTCTGCAAAAGAGGGAATAGTAAAATTTGAAAATCCAGAACAAAAAGAAGATGAAGAGGATCTTTTTGAAGATGGTATTTAAGATGAACCTGAAGATGAAATGTCTTCAGGTTTTTAATTAAAACTTTTAAAATTTTTTCTATACTTAGAAGGAGTCATGCCTTCATATTGTTTAAACATCCTAATAAATAAATTCTCAGAAGAATAACCAACTTCATAAGTAATTTCATGCACGGCTTTTGTTGTGTGGACTAATAAATCTTTAGCTGCAGAAAGACGTACTAAAATCAAATAAGTTTTAAAATTATAGCCTGTTACATCCTTAAAGCTTCTAGAAATTTGAAATTTTGATATATAAAATTTTTTTTCCATTAGTTCTAGACTTATTTCTTGAGAATAATTTTTTGCTATGAATGTTTGAATATTTAATATAATATCGTCAAAATCACTTATCTTTCTATTAAAATAATTTAAGTTGGATCTATAAATTAGAATCATTAATTCTCCTAAAAGAACATTTGAATATTCTTTAGTTAATATATCATCTTCTTGTTCATCCATTAGTGCATTTAAAATTTCTTTTATTCTTTTTATAACCTTCTTATTAAAATAGAATACATACGGAAAATCAACAGGCCTTTTTTGGAAAATCTTAGAATATATCTCTGATGATATTTGGTCTGGAATATATAATCTGTCTACTAGTATTACATATTTTTCATATGGTGTTGAAGTAATTGACATTGAATGTTTTTCTAAATTACTTAAAAGTATAAGAGAATTTTCATGAGCAGAATAATTTTTACCTCCGACATAAAAATTACTTGAACCTTTTTTTACAAAAATTATTTCATAATCATTATGAAAATGGGTTGTATCTATATTTTTTTCATTAATTGAATAGTTTATTTTTATTTTTCCAGTCATTAAAGCTCCTTTTGCAAGAAATGTA
>JAUNAV010000004.1:35063-66854 GCA_030527425.1 Tissierellia bacterium | reverse complement strand
TGACCTCCTTTAGTTAGTTTTTTGGTCTAACTTTTGGGGGTCAGTTCAAAAAACTGGTCTTAAAGGATCAGTTTTATTTTATCTAAAATTTACTGGTATAATAAATTAAAAGGAGAGACTATGACACTTAAAGAATTTTTAGAATATGTAAATAGTGCAAAAGAAATTGATGCAAATAGTGAGATTTCTGAGTATATGCACAAATTAGCAGATGAAGCTAGAAAAATAACTATGAAGATAAATTGTGAATATCACAGCCAACAAGAAATTGTTAAGCTTATGAGAGATCTTACAAAAAGAGAAGTTCCAGATAGTTTTAGACTATTTCCACCAATTTATACTGACTGTGGAAAAAATATTGAATTTGGAGAAAATGTATTTTTGAATGCAGGCTGTAAAATTCAAGATCAAGGTGGGATAAAAATTGGAGATGGTTCTTTTTTAGGACATAATGTAGTTTTAAGTACATTAAATCACAATAAAAATCCTAAAAAAAGAGCAAATACCATACCAAGGCCTATTAATATAGGAAAAAATGTTCGGATTGGTTCAAATGCAGTAATCTGCCAAGGTGTAAATATTGGCGATAATGCAATAGTTGCAGCAGGTGCTGTGGTGGTTAAAGATGTAAAAGAAAATACTATAGTAGCAGGAGTACCAGCAAAATTTATTAAATATATCGACAAATAAAAAGCCAAGGGACTATTTTACAAAGTCCTTGGCTCCTTTTACCAATAATTTTCTAGCCTTCTTCTTATCAATCTGATCAAAAAATTCAGGATGCCTTAGGATGAACTGTTCTATAAAAAGGCGAGTTGTTTTTGGGAAAAGTGCCTTCCACAATTTGCCTTTATCGTAGAAAAATTTTTCATCATATCCTTTAAACCAAGTAGAATCATCATTATAAACTTCAGCTATTAAACTTTTATTGGTCTTTACCTTAAGGCCTTTTTTTATAGCATCGGTTATAAATATTGAATCTTCTCCGCTTCCAATTTCTGTGCCTGCTCCAAAATATGTCGTAAAAAATATATTCTTTTTTAAAATTCTATCTCTTCTAAAAGCATAATGTACAGCTCCATATCTTAGGCAATTGTAAAGAGATAGATATTTTTCTTCTTTTACTTTTTCTATTGTTTTACCTCCTTGATAAATTCTTGTTTTAAATACAAAAAAGTCTACATCAGGATTTTTTTCAAATGCATTTAGAATTTTTTTATCATAATCATCATCTAAAACCTCATCATCATCGCATATTAGCAAGATATCAGCATTTGCATTTAAAATTCCTAAGTTTCTGCTTTTTCCAACGCCTTTTGTATCTGTAGAAAACATTCTTATCTTATAATCATCGATTATTTTTTCTTCATATTCATTTTTTCCATTTTGATTTATTATTATCGCATCGGTTTTTATATTTATATCTTTGTAAAAATCAATGCTTTTTTTATTCATCGTAGAGACAATAACTTCTAATTTCATTTAAAACTCCTTAAGCTCATTATACTTATAATTTTTAGAAAACTAAATGTAAAATCTATGTAAAATCTTAAAATCCGACGAGTTTCTTTATTTTTAATGGGTATTTTAATATTAGAGGTGATAATATGAAAAGATTAAATATTATGATTTTAATGATATATATAGCAATTGTATCAGCTTTCGTGCTTGCAATTGATAAAAATCATTTTTTTGTAAATTCTTTTACAATTTATGTGTCTATAATAGCCTTGATATTTGTATTTTTAAAGCTTCTTAAAGAAATAGATATACAAAAGAAAAATTCTAATTTAAAAAATAGATTATTTATAAATATCTTAGTGCTAATGACCTTAGTATTTTTTGTAATTAGATATCTAATCCATGGATTAAGTCAAATGGAATTGACTATTTTAGCTATAATTTCTCTTGTAATAATCATCTTTAGTATCACTCGTTTTAGAAAGTATTAAAGATAGTTAAATGTTTTCACATGTGCGATATTTTGTTATAATATTATTGAGGTGAAATATGATAGGTTTTTCGATTTATCCAGATGATCAAAGAGATTTATATAAAGTTTTTTTAAAGATGAAAGAGATAGGATTTAAATCCATTTTTACATCCAGTCATATTCCAGAGATAAATGACAAGAAAAGACTCTTTGAAATTATTGATCTTTCAAGGAAATTTAATATGGATATAGTACTTGATGTAGACAATAATTCAATAATAGATTTTTTGGATGATCAGTTTAAAGATCTAATTTTTAGAATGGACTATGGTATAAGCTACAAAGACATGGCTAATTTTTCTAAGGATAGAAAGATTTCTCTAAATGCTTCAACTATAAGAGAAAATGATTTGTTGGAATTGAAAAAATACAAGGCCAATTTTAAAAATATTGTGGCAATTCATAATTTTTATCCAAGAGTTGACACTGGACTTAGCTATAGTTATTTTAGAAAACAAAATGAGATCTTAAGAAAATATAAAATAAAAATAGGAGCTTTTTCTTCTGGAGATAAATGTTTTAGAAAGCCTATGTTTAAAGGCCTTGTCACCATTGAAGATTTTAGATATAAAAATACATTTGTTCAAGTCTTAATTTTTCTATTAAAAGAAGAAATGGACTATGTATTTATATCAGATCCTGATTTTTATGATTATGATCTTTTTAAAATCTTTAAAGAAGGTTTAATTCCAATTCCAATTAAAGTATTTGATCAGGATAAACTAATTTCATCTTATACATTTAAAAATAGAAGAGATCATGCAAAAAATGTAATAAGATGTGAAGGATCTAGAAGCTTATTTAATAATGTCAATCCTTTTAATACTGTCTACAGAAAAAAAGGATCTATAACAATGGATAATTATTTGAATAAGCGTTATGAAGGAGAACTTCAGATAATTCTTTCTGATTTAAAAGCACAAAATCAGATAAATGTAGTAGCCGAAGTAGAAGATAAATACTTAGATTTATTGGATTTAATAGTAGATGAAAGAAGTTTTAAATTTTATGAAAGAGACAGAAAAAAGAAATATAAATAGCGAAAATTTAGACGAAATGACCACCACTGAAATATTAAGAGTCATTAATAATGAAGATAAAAAAGTTGCAATGGCCATTTCAAATTCTATTGAAGATATTACAAAAGCAGTAAATATAGTTGTAGATGCGCTAAAAAAGGGAAATAGAGTATTCTACATTGGAGCAGGCACAAGTGGAAGACTTGGGGTTTTGGATGCAAGTGAACTTGTTCCAACTTATGGAGTTGATGAAAATCTTTTTTGTGCTATTATTGCAGGAGGCGATATTGCTTTAAGAAAGGCTGTTGAAAATGCCGAAGATGATATAGAAAAGGTAAAAGAGGATTTAAATGATAGAGATTACAAAAAAGGCGATGTATTAATTGGAATTGCTGCAAGTGGACAAACACCATATGTAGTTAGCGGACTTCAATATGCTAAAAACATGGGATCTCCTACAATTTCTATTTCGATGAATGAGAATTCTGCAATTTCACAATTTGCAGATTGTCCAATAGAAATAAATGTTGGAGCTGAGGTAATTACTGGTTCCACAAGGATGAAGGCTGGAACTTGTCAAAAATTGGTCTTAAATATGATATCTACTGCTGCAATGGTTAGAATGGGTAAGGTCTATGATAATTATATGGTCGATTTAATTGCAACAAATAGAAAATTAAAAGATAGATCTGTAAGAATAGTTAAAGATATAACTGGATGCGATGATCTTACAGCAAAGGTCACATTGGATGAGGCAAATGGCAATGTTAAAGTTAGCATTGTAGCCTTAATTTTAGATATTGATGTAAAAGAAGCAAAGAAAAGGCTCGATCAAAATGATGGATATGTTAGAAGGGTTATAAACAATGGATAATCAAAAAATTGCAAATCTTATTGTAGATTACATGGGTGGCTCTGAAAATATAATAGAAGTTATAAATTGCATGACTAGAGTTAGAATTAAAACAAAAGATAATTCATTAGTAGATAAAAGATCTATTGAAAAAATTGAAGGAGTACTTGGCCTTGTTGAAGGCGAAGAGCTTCAAATAGTCATGGGCCCAGGAAAAAGTGCAAAAATAGCAGGACTTATTTCTCAAATTACATCTAGTCAATTAAAGCATGAAAATATCGATGATATAACTAGAAAAAACAAAGAAAAGGTAAAACAAAAGCAAAAAAAGACTGCATTTAAGCGATTTACAGCAATCGTTGCATCAATTTTCGTACCATTAATTCCAGCTTTTGTAGGTGCAGGAATTATTGGAGGAATTGCATCGATCTTGTCAAATCTTCAAACTGCAGGAAGTCTTCAATCCGAAAATTGGATTCAGATAATCTCAGTTTTAAAAGTAATTCAAACTGCAATGTATGGATATCTTAATGTCTATATTGGTATAAATGCAGCTAAAGTGTTTAAAGCTACACAGGGACTTGGTGGAATTGTCGGAGCAATAATCTACCTTTCAGCAATGAATCCCGAAGATCCAATAATAAATATTTTCACTCATGAACCATTAGTGGCAGGGCAAGGTGGAGTAATAGGCGTTTTAATTGCAGTATTTATAATGTCTATTATTGAAAAAAATCTTAGAAAAGTAGTTCCCGATTCACTAGATGTTATACTAACACCTACAATAACTCTTTTAGTAACTGGTATTTTGACTTTATTTATCATAATGCCATTTGCAGGTTTAATATCAACAGGATTAATAGGAATAATCGATAAAGTCTTAGAAATAGGTGGTGCATTTGCTGGATTTATACTAGGTGCATTTTTCTTGCCAATGGTTATGTTTGGGCTTCATCAAATATTAACGCCGATTCATGTTGCCATGATAGAAAATCAAGGAGCAACCTATCTATTGCCACTTTTAGCAATGGCAGGTGCAGGTCAAGTAGGCGCTGCGATAGCAATCTTAATTAAATGTAGAAAAAATAAAAAATTAATGGAAATTGTAAAAGGTGCACTTCCTGTTGGAATTTTAGGCATTGGAGAGCCACTCATATATGCAGTAAGTCTTCCTATGGGAAAGACATTTATAACAGCATGTATAGGTGGAGGTATTGGAGGAGCAGTCATTGCTCAAATAGGAAAAATAGGAGCAAGCGCCATTGGTCCTAGTGGAATTGCTCTAATTCCTTTAATCGTAGATAATAAATGGATGGGCTATGTTATAGGTCTTATCTCAGCTTATATTGGAGGATTTGTATTTACTTATCTTTTTGGTATAGACAAGAAATATGAACAAGATAATGGACTGGAGATGAAATAAGTAAAAAATATATGTAAATTTAACAATTAGGTGATTAAATTTATAAAAATATTTAATTTACTTTTTTGATCTTTAGTTTATAATAGTATCGAAAGGAGTCTTAAATGAAAAGATACACCGGTACAATTTCAACAGGTATTAGAACACCAATTGTTAAAGCTGGAGATAATCTAGCTGACATCGTCTATGATAGCGTAGTAAAAGCAGTAGATGAGAATAATATAAAAATTAACGACAAGGATGTAGTCTGCATAACAGAATCCCTCCTTGCAAGAAGCCAAAACAATTATGCCACAATTGAACAAATCGCTAAGGATGTTTCAAATAAATTTGAATCCGATGAGATAGCTGTAGTATTTCCAATTTTAAGCAGAAATAGATTTTCTGTAATGCTTCGTGCATTTGCCAAAACTGGAAAAAAACTTCATATTCTTTTATCTTTCCCACAAGATGAAGTTGGAAATCATATAATGGATGAAAGAAAGCTTTATGGATCAAATGTAAATCCATATACAGATGTTTTAGAAGAAGATGAGTTTAGAGAACTTTTTGGTGAATACAAACACGAATTTACAGGAATTGACTATATAAAATTATACAAAGAGATCGCACCAAATAGCGAAATTCATTTGACAAATGATGCCACAAATGCACTGAAATATACAGATAGTGTGATTGTAGCAAGCATTCATACAAGAGAATTTATAAAAGAACAATTAAAGGATAAAGGAGCAAAAGCTGTATATGGTCTTGATGAAATCATGACAGAGTCAGTTGATGGATCAGGCTATAATAGTGACTATGGTCTTTTAGGATCAAATCTTTCAGATGAAAATAGAGTTAAGCTCTTTCCAAGAGATGGTCAAGGCTTTGTAGAAGATCTACAACAAAGATTTAATGAAAAATATGGAAAAAATCTTGAGGTTATGGTATATGGAGATGGAGCTTTTAAAGATCCAGTAGGAAAAATTTGGGAACTTGCAGACCCTGTAGTATCTCCTTTCCATACTAAAGGCCTTGTAGGCACTCCAAATGAAATCAAGATAAAATATGTAGCTGATAATGAATTAAAAGACTTATCAGATGAAAAACTAAATGAAATGATGATTAAAAAGATCAAAGAGAAGAAGAAAGATCTTAAAGGAACTAACGAAACCTTAGGCACAACTCCAAGAAGAATTACAGATCTTTTAGGATCATTAGCAGATCTTACAAGTGGTTCTGGAGATAAAGGAACTCCAGTAATTTTAATACAAGGATATTTTGACAATTATTCAAACGACTAAAGCACACCCTTCGGGGTGGCTTTTTTAGTTTAATAATTTATATAATTTAATAAGTGATAAATAAAATGGTTAATTAGAATAAAAGCGTTAAATGCTTGAATAATAGGGTAAATAATAATAATATAGAAAGGATGATAACGATATAGAAAAAGAAAGGAGTAGAAAGGAAATTTGCTAAGAAATTTTTTGTATTAACTATATCGTCTATTGTTTATTGATGGTATTTAATAATAAAATTTTAGGGGCTGTTACTTTGGTAGTCGATAAAGCTTTGGATGTAGGAGAAGGTATGTATAAGACTCTCTATATAGAATATTATCAAGCTAACGGATTGGACGATCCAACATATGTAAGAGAAACTGATTATTATCACACTGATCCAGATTACAAAAATCTTGTTAAAAAAAGAGTATGGTATTTTTATACAACGAGGCCAACACCATGAATGAAATTTGGGACATAATTTTAAAATCTACACCATTTATAGCTTTATGCGCCATCATAAAGTCTTATATTAAAGATAGAGATAAAAGAGTTTTAGAAAGAATTGATGAATTAGAATCACTTTTAAAGGATAAATAGTATGCAAAATGGAAATTTAAGCTATATTTTAGTTGAAACTCTATTTATTATTTTTATCGCTTTTATTTTGATAAGGGCTATAAAAAAAGGTGATAGAAAAATTGATAAAAGATTAGATGAATTAGAAGAGAAGATCAGATCAAAAAAGAAATGATCTAAAAGAGAATCTAGTATTAACAAAGATATAAAAAGGAGTCTTTATGATAAAAATATATTGGGCTTTAGTTAAGCTTACTCCTCTAATAGCTTTTTTTGGAGCCTTTAGAGGACATATAAAAAATAAAAACAAAGAGACTATAAAAAGAATTGAAAAATTAGAAGATCTTGTAGAGGAGCTTTAATGTATTTTAATGAATTTGAGTATAATCTAGTTTTATTCTCTTTGATTATAATCATATGGATAGTTTTATATCATGATTTGAAAAAATCTCATAAAGAAATTAATGATAGATTAGAAAAATTAGAAGAAAAGATTTCTAAGTCTATTAATAAAAGCGAAAAAGAATAAAATCATCAGGGTATCAAGATAATTTAACTTGATACCTTTTTTTATGTAATATTTTTAACAATTAGCTATTTTATGGTATAATTAGATAATTATGGAGGTAATTATGCAAAAAAGACAGACTTATGGGCTTTTTACGACCATATCAATGATAGTTGGAATAGTAATAGGCTCGGGAATATTTTTTAAAGCAGATGATGTATTAACAGCAACTGGAGGAGATGTCAAAAAAGGACTTCTACTTCTTTCTCTCGGTGCTCTTGCAATTATTTTTGGATCTTTGACATTGTCAGAGTTTGCATTTAGAAGCACCACAAATGGAGGTTTTGTAGGATATTTTGACGAATTTGTTTCAGAGAAGGCTGCAGGAGGATTTGGATTTTTTCAAACATTTATATACTATCCATCTATAAATGTGGTAGTAAGCTATGCAAGCGCAATATATCTTACTATTATTTTAGGAATAGATGCAAGCTTTGAAGTTCAAATACTTATAGCCTATGCTATAATGACAATTTTGATATTTTTAAATACAATTTCAAGAAAACTTGGTGGAGGCATTCAAAATGTAACTACAATAATTAAACTCATACCTTTGTTTTTAATAGCAATTTTAGGGTTTTTCTCAAAAGTAGATTATAATTTAGCAGATGCAACCAAATTTGATATGAAACTTTCTTGGCTTACAGCACTTGCACCAATTGCATTTTCATACGATGGTTGGCCTATTGCAACATCTATTACAGGTGAGGTAAAAAATCCTACTAAGACTATGCCAATTGCATTGATATGTGCACCGATAATTATATTGATATCATATCTTTTATTCTTTTTAGGTGTTACAAATATATTAGAGCCAACAGCGATAATGGAGCTTTCTGATGGATATTTAAATTATATTTTTGTAAATTTATTTGGAGAAAAAGCTGGAGTAGTTCTTACAATATTTGTATTTATTGCTATTGTAGGAGTAGTAAATGGACTTTCATTAGGTGGTATTAGAATGCCACAAGCTTTAAGTGAAAAAAATATATTTTTTTCAAAAAAAGTAGCCCATATCAATCCTAAATACCAAATCTCTATAAAAAGTTCAATTATTTACTTTATAATTTGTAGTGTGTGGATGTTTCTACACTACATTACAAGTAAGTATCAACTATTAAACAATAGCGATGTATCTGAAATAGCCATAGTATTTGGTTATTTAACATATATATTATTGTATATAAAGGTCATAGATTTCTACAAAAAAGGCGAAATCAGATCATGGGTTAGAGGAGTATTTGCACCTATTTGTGCCATTCTAACTGCTATTTTTATCACATGTGGAGCTTTATTTATAAACTTTGTAAATGTAAGTTTGTTTATTTTAACATGTGCTATAGCCTTTATGATTGGCTTTTTAAAGTGCGGAGGAAGAAATGGAGAAAAGAACTAAAGCCTATTGGGCATTATTTCTATATCTATTATCATTATTTTTAAATATACAAGCTTTAAGTATTGGGATATTTGGCTTAAAGACTACAAATGCAATGAGCTATTATGCAACAGCCATCTATCCTGCTTCTTTAAGCTATTTTGTAATGTTCACATTCTTATTATTTGAAGGAGTATTCTTTTTAAAATACTTTGGAATAATAAAATGGAAAAAGGTGGACAGATATATAAAAAATAAAGCTATAGATTATATGGTGTGGATAAGTCTATGTGATGTATTCTACATGTTTTCATTTCATACAAATCATAATCTACTAGCTTTTTTATGCGTCTTTATTGAATCAGTAGTCTGTTTTTTGATGCTTTTTAATATAACAAAGGCCGATAGAGAGATTAAAAAGATGATGCCAGAGACATTTTTTATGTTTACTTTTTATTATCCATGGATTTCTTATCTTTCTATGGCCCAATTTATAGCTTTTTTAAGTGATTTTTCGGTGCTTGAAACAACAATAATTGAAGCTATTATAAATATTTTAGCACTTGTTATTATTTTTATATGGATAAATATTGCAAGCCAAAATACCGATAAGAGAATATATTTTTCAAGTGTCTTAATAGTTTTCTTGGGAGTTTTGGTTCGAATTGCAACGAAATTAAATCTTGCAAAGTATCATCCATTAATAGCCATAGTGCTTATGGTATTAATTCTTATTTCAATTTTCTTATTGTTAAAAGCATTTAAAGATAATCATAAAATGAAAAGAAAAGTTTAAGGAGAATTATGACAAAATTTGTATCACTTTCTTCAGGTTCCTCAGGTAATTGCGTATATATTGAACATCAGGGCGTACATGTGCTTGTAGATTGTGGATTTTCAGGAAAAAGAATTGAAGATTTAATATCAGATATTGGAGAAAGCCCTTCTGACATTGATGCAATTTTTTTAACTCATGAGCATACAGACCATGTAAAAGGCGCTGGTATTTTATCTAGAAGATATGATATTCCAATATTTGCAAATGCAGGAACATGGAAGGGATTTATCCCATATGCAGGAAGAATTGATGAGAAGAATATAAAGATTTTTAAATCAAATAATTTCATAAATTTTAAGAATATGGATATCTTACCCATCGACATCTACCACGATGCAAAAGAGCCTGTAGGTTATGTTTTCTACTTGAATAATAAAAAGATTACATGTCTTACAGATACTGGTTTTATTGACGATAGAATGCTCTATGAGATAAAGGGATCAGATATCTATTATTTTGAGGCAAATCATGATCTAAATGCATTAAAAATGGGTCCATATCCATTTAATACAAAAAAGAGGATTATGTCAAAGTTTGGGCATTTGTCAAATGATCAGGCAGCAGATTATCTATCAGATATTTTAACAGGTGAAGATGAGTATGTATTTCTAGCTCATCTATCAAACACCAATAATACTCCAGAACTTTCACAATATACGGTTGAAAATGCCCTTTTAAATTGTGGTTTTGATTTAAAAGAAAAAATAAAATTACGAGTATGTCCACGATATAAACCCACGGAGGTGGTAGAATTAAAATGAAACTTCTAGATATAGAAAGATCAATTATAAAAAAATATAGAAAGACATTGTGGTCGCCATTTATAAAAGCGGTTAAAGAATTTGAACTAATTAAAGAAAATGACAAGATAGCTGTATGCATCTCTGGAGGCAAGGATTCGCTTCTTTGTGCCAAATTAATTGAACAATTGCACAGACATTCCATACATAATTTCGATGTAGAATATATGGTGATGGATCCTGGCTACGAAAAAGAATTTAGAGCTACTCTAGAAGATACGCTCGATTATTTAAATATAAAGGCACATATTTTTGATTCTGAAATTTTTGCAGTAAGTGAAAAAATATCGGGAGATTATCCTTGTTATATGTGTGCTAGAATGAGAAGAGGATTCTTATATGCTAAGGCAAAAGAATTAGGCTGCAATAAAATTGCTCTTGGTCATCATTTCAATGATGTAATAGAGACAACTATGATAAATATGCTATTTGCAGGAAATTATAAGACTATGAAGCCTAAGCTTAAAGCACAAAATTTTGATGATATGTATCTAATCAGACCACTTTTTCATATAAGGGAAAAAGATATAATAAAATGGCGTGATTATTGTGGCATTAATGCACTTAATTGTGCCTGTTCAGTAACTAAAAAACAAGAAGCATATACTAGAAAATATGTAAAAGAATTGATTGAAAAATTAGGAGAAGAAATTAAAGATGTCGACAAATCAATTTTTAGATCGGCATATAATGTAAATGTAGATATGGTTCTTGGATATAAAAAAGATGGCGAAAAACATAGCTTTTTAGAAGAGTTTAAGGAGTAAGAATGGAAATTTTAAAAGTAATAATTCTTTCCATAGTTGAAGGTGTGACAGAGTTTTTGCCAGTATCATCAACAGGACATTTGATACTTGCAAATGAATTTGTCTCACTAAGCCCAAAAGAATTTTCAAATAATTTTTCTGTAATCATACAATTAGGGGCAATACTTTCAGTTGTGGTGGTCTATTTTAATAGACTAAATCCTTTGGGAATTTCAAAAGTAGAAAAAAGCAAAATCCCTTCAAATTACAATAGCTTAAATTGGCAATCAAAATTATTTTTCTTAATAAAGCACTATGACAAAGAGACAATCAACCTATGGCTTAAGGTCATAATAGGTGTAATACCTGCTGGTGTTTTAGGATTTTTATTTGATGATTTCATAGATGAGCATCTTTTCTCACCAATTGTTGTAGCAATTATGCTCTTGGTTTGGGGAATAATAATCATTTTGATTGAGAAAAATAATAGGAATAAAACAAGTTTTAAATATCAATCTATGGCAGAAGTTGGATTTAAAACAGCATTTTTAATTGGAATTTTTCAATGTTTTGCAATGATTCCAGGAACAAGCAGATCAGCTGCAACAATAATGGGTGCGATGATACTTGGAACCAATAGAAAAATAGCTGCAGATTTTTCATTTTTTCTTGCAATTCCAACAATGCTTGGCGCTACTTTATTAAAACTTGTAAAGGATGCATCAAATTTAAGTATGTATCAAAATTTCCTTATTCTATTAGGATCAATTCTAAGTTTTGTAGTAGCGTATATAGTAATAAAGAAATTCTTAAATTATGTAAAAAATCATGATTTCATACCTTTTGGAATCTACAGAATAATACTTTCTATAATAGTGTTATTATATTTTGTAATTATTAAATAGGAGGCTTTTTTGAAAATCACAGTAGTTGGCATGGGATATGTCGGTCTATCAAATTCAATTCTTTTAGCAATTAAAAATGAAGTTGTTGGAATTGAACTTGATGATAATAAAAGACAGATGATAAATAATAAAATATCTCCACTTAAAGATAAGGAAATAGAAGAATATCTTTCAAATAAAAAACTTGATTTTATCGTAAAAAAAGAGGCTAAAGAGGACTATAAGGACAGTGATGTAATTATAATAGCTGTGCCTACAAATTATGATGAAAACAAAGACTTTTTTGATACAAGCATAGTAGAAGATGTTCTAGATGATATTAGCATTTCAAAAACAGATGCTACTATCATAATAAAATCGACTATTCCAATAGGTTTTACGGAGCAAATGAGAAAAAAATATGATAATAAAAATATAATTTTCTCACCTGAATTTTTAAGAGAAGGAAGGGCGCTCTATGATTCATTGTATCCATCTAGGATAATAATAGGCGATAAAAATCAAAGAGCTAAAAATGTAGCAAAGATGTATGAGGATGTCATTTTAAATGAGCCTAAGGTGTTATTTATGCATTCAACAGAGGCTGAAGCTGTAAAACTTTTTGCAAATACTTATCTTGCACTTAGAGTTTCATACTTTAATGAATTAGACTCATATGCTTCAACATTTAATTTAGATACAAAAGATATTATAGAAGGTGTTTGTGCAGATAGTAGAATTGGGGATATGTACAATAATCCATCATTTGGTTATGGAGGATATTGTCTACCGAAGGATACAAAACAGCTATTAAGTAATTTCAAACAAGTGCCAAATGATATAATAAAGGCAGTAGTAAGTGCAAATGACACGAGAAAAGAATTTATAACTAAAGAAATTTTACAAAAAAATCCCAAAATTGTAGGAGTTTACAGACTTACAATGAAAGCCGGTAGCGACAATTTTAGAAAATCAGCAGTTTTTGACATCATAGAGAAATTAAAAAAAGAAAATGTTGAAATAATTGTCTATGAACCTACAATAAAACAAGACAATTACATGGGGTTAAAAGTTGTAGATGATTTCGAAGTTTTTAAGAAGTCTGATATAATAATAGCAAATAGGTTTGATAAGGAGCTTGAAAGCTTAAAAGACAAATTATATACAAAGGACATTTTCTTAAGAGACTAATATGAAGATACTATTTTGGATTAATGTAGCATTATTGGTATATGCAATGTTTGGATATCCTTTAACGCTGTGGATAATAGATAAAATATCAAAAAAACAAAATATTAAAAATTACTCAAAAGACAAAAAGGTATCGGTAATTATTTCTGCATATAATGAAGAAAAGGTCATTGAAAAAAAGCTTTCAAATATGCTAACAATGGATTATCCGGATCTTGAAATCATAGTTGCAAATGATGGAAGTAGTGACAAGACTCAAGAAATAGTTGAAGACTTTATAGAAAAACACAAAGATTATGATATTAAAATTCTAAATGTCACATCAAGAAAGGGAAAGACCAATGCACAAAATGAAGCAGTCGATTTTTCAAATGGAGATATAATAGTTTTCTCTGATGCCAATAGCATGTTTAAAGAGGATGCAATAACAGAATTAATAAGCTATTTTACAGATGAGAATATAGAATATGTATGTGGACGATTAGTCTACATCAATGATAAAGAATATGTATCGGCAAATGCAGAAAATAGCTATTGGAATCTTGATCTTTTTGAAAGGAAAGTAGAAAGTAATATATCATCAATTGCAGCAGGAAATGGAGCGATTTATGCATGTAGGAAAAAAGATTATAGGCATTATAATCTAATTTCTAGTCATGATTATGAAATGCCATTAGCTGCAGGACTTAATCATAAAAGAGCCTTGTTTAATCCCGATGCAATTGCCTATGAAAAAGCGGGAGAAAATGCAGCAGATGAGTTTAAAAGAAAAGTTAGAATGCAAAGAAGAATTCTTACAAATATTTTTACAAATCTTAGAAGACTTAACTTTTTTGAGTATAAATCATTCGCATTCTTTCATTTCGGGCATAAGACACTTAGATTTTTGCAGGCATTTTTTCATATAATGATATTTGTCACAAATATATTCTTGTTAAAACAGGGATTCTATCTATTTTGCTTTATTTGTCAAATAGTATTTTATCTATTGGCGATTTGTGGCAAAATATTCAAATTAGAAAATAAAATATTTTATTTTCCAATGTATTATTCAATGACTCTATTGGCTCAATTAAAAGGAGCATACAATGAGTTTACGGGAAAAAGTAAGCCGACTTGGGAGAAGGCTGAATCTACGAGATAAGGAGCGATAATGAATACTATAAGATCATTAAGAAAAAATTTATACACAATAGTCATTTTTGTTCTGATTTTAGGTGTTTTGGGTTTTTTATATGCAAAATTTTTAAAACCAGATAGCTACAAAGCAGAGGCAAAAATATATGCTGAAAGTGTAGAACAAATGAAAGGCGATAGCGCAAAGACATTTGCAGAGACAGTAAATACCAATTCATTAAAAAAACAAGTTATCGAAAATTTATCTCTTAATATGAGCATTAAAGAGCTTGATAAATTAGTTAGTATAAAAGCAGTTGAAAATTCCCAAACTGTAAGGATAACTACAGTCGATACTATTGAGTTAAGAGCAAGTGATATTTCAGATGAAATAGCAGATCTTGGAGTAAAAAAATTAAATGACCTATATAAAAACAATGCGAGGGTAATAGATTATTCTTATCAAAATACAAGCAAAGTTTCAAATGCAAGAATAATTTATATATCAATGTTGATAGGACTTATAATTGCTTTATTATTTAATTATTTTACTGATGTATCTGATCAAAAGATCCATTCTATTGATCAACTTACGGATAAATACAATATTTTGGCAGATATTCCTAGATTTGAGGCAGGTGATTTAAATGACATCGAAGAAAACTAATATTGACATGGTAAAAGAAGAAATAAAATCGCTTAGAGTAAATTTTGAACATGTAATAGGCAGAAAAAATGTTGCAATAGGATTTTCTGCTACGGATATGAATGTATCAAAAAGTGATGTAATTGTATCACTTGCAAGAGATCTAGCTCAAAATGGTCGAAAAGTAGTTATAATAGATGCAAATTATAGGGATCCAAAAATTTCTGAAGTTTCACAAAATGAATCGGTAAAGGGGCTTTCAAATATTTTATTAAAAAGAGCACCCTACGAAAATGAAATAATAGTTGATATGTTTCAAAAGAATTTGGATTTGATCTTAACTGGTGAAATAATAAAAGAACCTGTAGAAGTGCTAGATAGTTCTCATTTAAAGCATTTTATACAGGCTATAAAGTCCCATTATGACTATGTTTTAATAGATACACCAGCTAATAAAGATTATTGCGATGCAAATCTAATTGCAACCTATACAGATGGTTTTATAATTGTTACCCAAAAGAACAAGAGTACTCAAAGACAGCTTTATAATTCAACTGAAGCCATAAAAAAAGTTGGCTCAAAACTTATAGGCATTGTAGTTACAAATTGAGGTGTAGTATGAAAAAGAGATATTTAATTTTTTCTTTGATGGCAATTATTTTTCTTTCTTCATGCTCAAAAAATGAAGAATATGTCTCAAAAAGACATCCTGAAGAAAATGGCCCTGAGATTAATTACAAAAGCGTAAAAAATGAAAAAAGTAGTGAAAATTTAGCAAATGCAGTTTTAATAGAAGAAAATATTTCTTCAGATGTAAACTCAACTGAGCAAGAAGAACAAAATGAAGAAAATCCACTCGTTGGAAATTATGCAACTGTTGGTGATGTAACCAATATGAGAGGTCAGGCAAATACACAAAGTGATATTCTAACACAACTTACTCCTGGCGATAGTTTATATGTAGAAAGTGTTGAAAATAATTGGGCCTATGTTAGCTTTAATGGAATAGAGGGCTATGTAATGGCAGAATTGTTACAATTACAATAATAAACAGACCTTTACTGATTTTTATCAATAAAGGTCCTTTTTTATTATTTATTTAAAAATTCAAGAATTTCTTCATATAAACTAGATGAATTCTTTGCATTTGATGCAATGTCGCCACCAAAAGTGGTGCTTAAACCGCCCTTTGGATATTGGACATTGTATGGAGCATTTATATAATGACCACAATTTTGTTTAGAAATAACTTCTGTTTTAAGATCATTTCTATCTTGTTTGATATTTTCAGTCCATCTTTCTACATCATTTAATTTATCTTCTTGTCCATATACTATTAAAATTGGATTTTTTACATCTTTATATGGAAGCTGCGCCTGTATTCTATTTTTTGCTCTTTGAATACATCTATCATAGGTTTGGGTCAAAGAGACAGGTTGCTTTAAAAGCATTTTTTTAGTCAAAGACAATTGGTCAAAAAATCCGATTTTAAATGGAATAAATGGCACATCCTTATCATCAATTGTATATAGCGAATGAGCTTTCTTATCAATACCTTGAAATACATAGTAGTGAGGAGAAAATAAGACCAATTTTTCTATAAATTCAGGATATTTAGCTGCAATTAATACGCATAATCCTGCGCCTTCTGTATTTCCAAAAAGATCAATTTTTTCTATATTGTATTTTTCGGATAGAGCATCTTTTATGTCTTCAAAAATTTCAACAGGAATTTGTGAAGGATTAGGATTTAAGTATTCAGCTGCAAAATATTGGCAACAAACTGCTGTATATCCATTTTTTGCAAAAAAAGCAGCTTTATCTAGTTCATACTTCTTTTGAGCAGAAGAGAAAATCAAAATTATTGGATTATTAAAATCTTCTGTAAAGACATGAAGATGTGCTCGATTTTTATCTATTTTTTCATAATTTAATCCATGGTCATAGCTCTTTTTAAATTTTATAATTTTTAATTCGTCATCTTCTTCTAATTTTTGATTATTTTTGCTTAAGGCAATGGGATTTTGAGCTTTCGGATCATATCTATTTTGAAAATGATCTTGTGTTTCAATAGTCATCATGAATTCACAAGGCCTTTTAGCATCACCCCATGAGAAAATAGGATTTTGTATACCTGAAAGAGTCATAAGTAGCCCTTCTTTTATAATTCCTTCATAATAACCATCATATGCCTTAGTTTCATTTAAGATTAAATTTCCATCTTCATCTGCATCAAATTTGGCTGCAGAATTAAAAGCATTATTACCAATTTTTGTATCTAATTTAATTATAACCGTCTGATTTGGCTTCAAATCACTTATTTTTACATCTGTACTATCAGAAAAGTTACTTAATTCTTTATATTCAACTATCATATTATCACCTTTAATGTATTATACCTCAATGTTATTTTACCTGGAGGTATTTATACATAAATTTTTAAAATTTAAAAATTACAACTATGTTATAATGAAAGTAAATACACTAGAAAGATTGATATAATGGATAATAATTATAGACATATATTTTTGTTAATAATGGTTTTTGCCTTTATATTCTGTACTTCAA
Organism: Tissierellia bacterium; assembly: GCA_030527425.1. Taxonomy (GTDB): domain Bacteria; phylum Bacillota; class Clostridia; order Tissierellales; family Peptoniphilaceae; genus JAUNAV01. The sequence goes on along the minus strand of JAUNAV010000004.1, from coordinate 48,987 downwards.
ATACTGCCAAAGCTGATTTTTTATATGATGAAGCCTACAAGGCATATGAATACACGAATGAAGAAAGACAAAAACATGGTTTAAATGCTTTAGAATGGGATCCTGAAATGGCACTTGCAGCTCAAAAAAGAGCAAGAGAGATATCGCTTAGATTTTCTCATGAGCGAATCAATGGTTGGCTATTTTCTACAATGGATAATAGGATGTATGCAGAAAATATAGCATATGGCCAATCGACAGCAGCCGATGTCATGTATGGTCATGGTGGGGTTAAAAGCTGGATGCATTCGCAGTCTCATAAAGATCTAATTTTAGATCCTGATGTTGTAAGCTTAGGTGTTGCTGCATATAAAGACGAAGAGGATGGAAAAATTTATTGGGCAGGTGAGTTTTCAAATACCAAGCCTGAGCTAAAAAAAGATGTCTACATGAGAGTTTCACGTTATTCTAGATATGATGGATATGAAACAATTCTAGAAGAAGCTGATGTAGAAAGTGTAGAAATCAGTCAATATCCAATACCTGCAGGAATTGTTCAAACAGTTAGAAAAAGATATGAGCTTAATGAAGAAGGCTTTTATGAGGATATGAATGAAGAAAGTTTGATAGATGAAAGATATATTGAAGCACAGCCTGAAATAAAAAAGATCCCCATACCCGATAGAGACAAGTTAAAAGATGTATATGAAAAACTTTTAAAGATTGACAAAAACTTTTTAAATGATGAATTAAGAGAAAATTTACAAAAATACATTGATGATTGTGAAAATTTAATAAATAATCCTTCTTTCCAATCTGATATCAATAATACGGTTGAAGAAATTGAACCTTTCTTAGAAAGAGCTAATGGCTATGAAAAAGAAGATAAGAAAAGAAGACAAGATGAACTCGATAAATTAAAGCAAAAGAGAATTTCAAATCAAAAATCTTCAAGTAGTGAATCTAAGGTTGATGTAAAAGAAAAAGAAGTAAATAAAAGAAATGAAAAAAAGGTAGAAAAAGATGTCGATTTGGACATAGATGATAAAAATAATGATAAGGATCTTGTAGATAAATATGATCTACTAATTTATTTTCTATGCGTAATTTTGGCATTTTTAGTAGTGTTGTTAATAGCAAAGATGATAAGGAGAAATGATGAAAGTTAGAAAAGCAGTAATACCAGTTGCAGGTTTCGGCACAAGATTTTTGCCATATACAAAATCATCCCCAAAGGAGATGTTACCAATTGTAGATACTCCTACGCTTCAGTTGTTAATAGAAGAGCTTTCAGAAAGTGGGATTGAACAAGTGCTTTTGATAACTGGTAGAAATAAGCATTCAATTGAAGATCACTTTGATGATAATATAGAACTATTTGACAATTTAAAAGAAAATGGCAATATAGAACTTTTAGAAAAGATGAAGAAGATATCAAAACTATGTGAGATAAGCTATATAAGACAAAAAGAAATGAAAGGTCTCGGCCATGCAATTTTAAAGGCAAAAAACTTTGTACAAGATGAACCATTTGCGATGATGTTAGGTGATGAGCTTGTTTTTAATAAAAGAACAAGTGCTATAAAGCAGGTAATAGATAAGTTCAATCAGACAAATGCTTCAATTATTGGATGTAAGAAAGTTGGAAGAAAAGATGTAGATAAATATGGAATTGTAGAAGGCAAAAAGTTATCCGATGATCTTTACAAAGTAATAGACATGGAAGAAAAGCCTAGCATAGAAAGTGCAAAAAGTGATATAGCTATTTTAGGAAGGCATGTCCTAAAACCAGAGATATTTTCCTATCTTGAAAATACAAAACCTGGAAAAAATAATGAAATACAGCTGACAGATGCCATGAGAGATTATGCAAAAGATTTGGATATGTATGCTTTTATATTTGAAGGTAAAAGATATGATACAGGCAATAAATTCGGTTACATGCAAGCAGTTGTAGAGTATGCACTTAGAGATAGTGAAATTGGAGAAGAATTTAAAGATTATTTAAAGAAATTATATTTTAAACTTTAATTAATCTTATATTCATGATAAAATCACCTTAAGAGGTGTGAAATGAAAAAAACTAAAATTGAAAAAAAGGAAATGTTAGCGCTCTTATTGATCTATATTATGGGCTATGTATGTCTATACTTTTTGCTCATGGATAGAAATCTCAATTTAAGACAGCTTAATATTTCGTTGATAAATAAAATTGGATACTTCTTTATTATAGCCTTAGTTATTGGATTTATAATTTTAGTCACTATAATAAATATCTTAGTTTTAAGAAATTATCTTTTAAAAAAGAAGATAGAGATCAACAGATCTATGCTTTTAAGAGAATATCTTTTGGCTGATGTTTTAAAAAATGCATTGATTATTTTTCTAATAACAGTTATAAAGCTAAGGCTTACACCAATTTTGTACATAGATATTATCATGGGCTCTTTGTCTTTTTACTTTTTCTTTTCAAAATTCAAAAATTCCCATATGATAAATCTATCCATACTCAGATTTATTTTGTATATAATATGCTTTATTGTATTTTTAGTCATAATCGTGATATTAAAGCATATAATCTAACTTCTTTAAGATATCTTAAAGGAGTTTTTTTATTGAAAAAATAATAAAAAAGTTATATAATAAAGTAAACGTTTTAGAAAGGAATGGTTATGAAAAAGAAAATTGGAATAATGCTTTTATTTATTATGATAGCCCTTTCATCTTGTGCAAATAAACAAGAAAAGAAAGAAATCATAAGAATAGGACACAATCAATCACAAAATCACCCGACACATTTGGGTCTTTTGGCTTTCGAAGAATATATAGAAAAGAATTTAGGAGACAAATACGATGTTCAAGTTTTTCCAAGCGAATTACTTGGATCGCAGACAGATATGGTCCAACTTACTCAAACAGGCGCTATTAATTATTGCGTTGCAAGTAATGCCATACTTGAAACTTTCGATGATATCTACGAAATTTTCAATTTACCATATCTTTTTTCATCAACTGAAAGCTATCATCATGTGATGAATGATAAATCTATTACTTCAGATATTTACAATTCTACTGCAGATGCAGGCTTTAGAGCAGTCACATGGCTTGATGCAGGCAGTAGATCTTTCTACACTAAAGATGTAAAAATAGAAAAACCTGAAGATTTAAAGGGATTAAAGATTAGAGTACAACAATCTCCAACCAATGTTGAAATGATGAAATTATTTGGAGCAAGTGCATCACCGATGGGATTTGGAGAAGTTTATACCGCTTTACAATCTGGCATAATTGATGGTGCAGAAAATAACGAGATGAGCTTAACCGACAATGGACATGGTGAGGTTTGTAAATATTATTCATATGACATGCATCAAATGGTTCCAGATATTTTAATTGGAAATACAAGCTTTATTGACAATATGAGTGAAGAAGAAAAAAAGGTATTTGAAAAAGGATATGAAATACTAAATGAAGTTCAGATGAAAGAATGGGTTAAGGCTGTTGAAAATGCAAAAGACAAAGCCCAAAATGATCTTAAAGTAGAATTTAATTATCCTGATCAACAAGCTTTTAAGGATACTGTAGCGCCTTTGACAAAGAAGGTATTAGATAAAAATAAAAAATTAATTCCATACTACGAAAAAATAGAAGAATATAATAAAAAATACCCTGCAAAGGAGGGTTAATATGAGAAAAGTTTTAAATAAAATAATATCATTTCTTGGAGGCTTGTCATTTTCAATCATGGTACTTTTGGTTTGCTGGCAGGTGTTTACAAGATATATACTAAATCACTCAGCTACATGGACAGAAGAGCTTACAAGTTATCTATTTGCGTGGATGGCGCTTCTAGGAGCAAGTTTAATTACTGGCGAAAGAGGACATATGAATATACCAGTTATTGTAGAAAGATTTAATGCCAATACTCAAAGAATAATAGCATTAATAACAGAAGTTTTAATCTTTTTATTCTCACTAATTATTCTAGTTTATGGTGGTATATCGATTACAAAACTTGCAATGGGACAGATGACTTCATCTCTTGACGTTCCAATAGGTTTATTTTATATCATTTTGCCATTAGTTGGTATTATAAATATGCTATATTCAATACTTAATATAATAGATATTAAAAATAACAAAATAACTTTTAGCTCAAAAAATTCATTAGTAGAAGCAGCAGAAGATCTAGGAGGTGAAAATTAATGGCGATTCAAGCTTTATCGATAATACTAGCCGTATTAGCAGTACTTTTAATACTAGGCGTTCCAATATCATATGCCATAGGAATATCTGCCTTATGCGCTATCCTTCCTACTGTTGCATTAAATATTTCAGTAATTACTGCAGCGCAAAGAACCTTTGTTGGAATGAGCTCATTTACACTTACAGCTATACCTTTTTTCATACTAGCTGGTAATTTGATGAATCAGGGTGGCATTGCAAAAAGATTAGTTGATTTTGTAATGGCAATACTTGGAAAATTACCTGGGGCACTTCTTGTTACAAATATCGGCGCAAATGCATTATTTGGAGCTATAAGTGGTTCAGCATCAGCATCAGCTGCAGCAGTTGGTTCGATGGTGAAATTAGGTGAAGAAGAAAGAGGATATGATAAGGCAATATCTGCAGCTAGTAATGCCGCAAGTGCGCCATCAGGCCTTTTAATTCCACCAAGCAATGCATTAATAACATATTCTCTTGTAAGCGGAGGAACATCGGTTGCTGCTTTATTTTTAGCAGGATATTTACCAGGAATTGTGTGGACATTAGGCTGTGTAATAGTTGCAATTTTAATTGCCAAAAGGAAAGGCTATAGTGGAAATAAAGAAAAATTTTCATGGAAAAATCTTTTTGTAGCAACAATAAGAGCTCTCCCCTCACTTGGTCTTATAATTGTAGTAATAGGAGGAATAGTTAAGGGCGTATTTACTGCAACAGAAGGCTCAGCTATAGCAGTAGTTTATGCACTTATACTCGGAATTTGCTATAGAAATGTCAATTTTAAAACTTTAAAAGAAATATTAATTGAATCAACTAAGATGAGTGGCATGATAGTGTTTTTGATAGGTGTTTCGAATATCCTATCTTGGGTGATGGCATTTACAGGCATTCCTCAAGCAATATCCTCAGCGCTTTTATCGCTTACACAAAATAAATACATCCTACTTTTAATAATGAATATTATCTTATTAATTGCAGGTACATTTATGGATGTTACTCCAGCTATATTGATATTTACACCATTATTTTTACCTATTGTGACAGAATTTGGTATGCATCCTGTGCATTTTGGACTTATCTTAGTCTATAATTTATGTATTGGAAATATCACTCCACCTGTTGGAAATACACTATTTGTAGGAATAAGAGTTGGAGATTCTACTTTATCTGAGGTGATACCTGTAATGCTTAAGTATTATATAGCTATATTAATGGGATTATTATTAGTAACTTATATACCACAAATTTCTATGATTTTACCTCAAGCTGCAGGCTTAATAGATTGATTTTAAGATAAAAAATAGTATTATATTATTGTTATTGTGGATAATGGTTGTTTTTCTTTTGTGAAAAGAAGTGGAGGAAGATATGCCAGATAGAATAAAAATGAAAAAAAGACTAGTGCGAATCGATGAAAGTCCCGATTTTAAAGTCATTAATCCAAATGAGGTAGATAAAGTCGACATCGCTTCGGTTATGTATGAAGCTTATAAAGATACTGTCGATTATGAAGATGACACAATCGATGATTTAGTTATGGATATTTTAAATATCGAAAGGGGACTTTATGGAAAGTACTTGCCTGAGGCAAGTTTTCTTGCCATATTCAAACAAAGAGTGATTGGTGGCATTTTCTTATGTGATTTTAAAAATGAAGCTACAATCACATACAATTTCACTCAAAAGAAATATAGAAATATGGGTGTATCTTCTACACTTATTCAATTAGCTGAAAATGTACTTTTTGATAAGGGATATGATGATATTCATCTTTATGTCTCGCTCGAAAATCAATCAGCATTTAACCTTTATCAATCTCTAGGATTTGAAAAAGAAGAGATAGAAACAGAAATTATCTAAGGAGTAAAAATGGACAAAAGAAGTACTGGAAAAAGATGGATAGCAGTTATAATTGCCATAGTCCTATTTGCTATATCTTTAGTAAGTGGTGGACTCATATCAAGCGTAGGAAAAGATAAAGACAATAAAGATATGCTAGGAGAGAAGTTTAAAGATCTCTCTGGTGTAAACAAAGAGGTAATTCAAGGAACAAATCCAACACAAAAGATCCTTGTAGTTGATGTTGATGGAGTAATCACCGATCAATCTACAAACTCATACTTTAAAGCATCAGGCTTTGACTATGACTTTTTTATGGAACAATTAGACAAGGCAAAAGAGGATAATACAATAAAGGCTGTAATTCTAAAAGTAAATTCGCCAGGTGGTGGAGTATATGCTTCTGAGCAAATGAAAGATAAGATCTTAAAACTAAAAGAAGAGACTCAAATGCCAATCTACACTGTAATGGGATCAATGGCTGCCAGTGGAGGTTATTATATATCAGCACCAACCGATAGAATTTATGCTTCAAATGAAACATTTACAGGTTCCATCGGAGTTATTATGAGTTCACTAAATTTAAAAGGACTCTATGACAAATATGGAATAAAACAAGAAAATATTACAAGTGGAAAATTTAAGGATATTGGATCAACTGGAAAAGAGATGAGCAAAGAAGATAGAGAAATTCTTCAAAGTCTTGTTGACAATGCTTATGAGAGATTTGTAAAAGTAGTAGCAGATGGACGCTCTATGAGTGAATCTGAAGTTAAAAAGATTGCTGATGGTAGAATTTATGATGGAGCACAAGCTAAAGAAAATGGTCTTGTTGATGAAATAGGAAATATGGATATGGCTGTTAAAGACCTATCAGACGAGCTAGATCTCAAAGATCCAACAGTCTATAGATTAAAGAAAAATCCATATGACTTCTCTTCATTATTTCAAAAAGCCACAAATCTTTTAAACAAGGATAAATCAGATCTACAAATTTTAAATGATATGTTAAATAAATCTGATAGACCAGAGCCAATGTATTTATATGGTGAGTAATATGACTGATACTCTACAATTTGACAAAAATAAATTGCCTAGATTTACTTTTGCAGGTTGCTGGATTAGGATCTTGGCATATTTGATAGATATTTTTATAATATCATGTATTCAAAAAATAATTGGAGCACCCGTTGAGATTTTTTTAGGGGATATGAAAGTTTTGAATATAGAAATAAAGACCATTGTAGATACTACAATCTTCTTTCTATATTTTATACTTCTTACTAAATTAAATAATGGACAGACCCTTGGAAAAGTCATCACAAATATTAGAGTCGTTCAAATCTATGGCGATAGACTCACTTGGGGACAGGTTATAACTAGAGAATTATTTGGTAGATATATACAAAATACGATTATTATAATCTATATCGTAATAGCATTCTCGTCAAAAAGACAGTCATTTGCAGATATGCTCTGTGATACAGTTGTAGTAAAAAATGATGTTTGCGATTATATGTTTACACAAAAAATTGAAAAAGAAGAATTAAAATTAAATGAGCAGGTAATCTAAAATAAAAAGATCAAAAAGCATATTGCTTTCTGATCTTTTTTAATGTAAATAGTGATATTATTAAGCACTTATAATAAAATTTTATTCTTTATCCAAAAAGTTTATTGCATATTTAGCATAAACCATACTTGCACTAGACAAAACGTCATCGTCTACATCAAATCTTTCACTATGATGAGGAAAATCTGTTTGTTTTTTTGAATTACCAGTGCCTATAAATAAGAACGCACCATCTTTTTTCTGCAAATATTGAGAGAAGTCTTCACCACCTGTCACCTTTTTCATCGGTGCAATATGATCTTTACCAAGTACTTCTTCTATAGTTTTTTGGGCAAGGGCTGATGATTTTTCTTCATTTTTAGTTGCAAGCACAAGTTTTTGATAATCAACCTCACAACTTGCTCCATAAGCTTTTGCGGTATTTTCACAAACCTCTTTAATGGTCTGTTCAATTGTATCAGAAATATGATCACTAAAATATCTAACGGTGCCTTCCATTTCGGCATATCCACTTATGACATTAAATCTTACACCACTTGTGATTTTTCCGATAGTTACAGCTAACTCATCTAGTGGTGAATATCTTCTTGAAACAACTGTTTGAAGATTCATTATAATTGCAGCAGCAACTACTGTCGCATCGATAGTCTCTGAAGGCTCTGAGCCATGCCCACTCTTGCCAGTTACTGAAATTTTGACATAATCGCCGGCAGCCATCCTATAACCTGCTTCACAAGAAATTTTTCCAGCCTCAAGTCCACTCCAAACATGGCCTCCTAGCACATTGTCAATTTTTTCATACCAATTAGAAAAATTAATCATGTATTTGGCACCTTCTGCAATCTCTTCTGCTGGCTGAAAAACAAGATAGACATCGCCATTTAATTTTTCCTTATTTTCATTTAATATTTTTGCAGCACCTAATAAAATAGCAATATGAGCATCATGACCACATGCATGCATTTTGTTTTTAACCATTGATTTATATTCAACATCATTTTTTTCATCTACATTTAATGCATCGATATCTGCACGAAGCATGACTGCTTTTTTACCATTTCCTTTAATTTTAGCGACAAGTCCAGTGTTTTTAACATCATTAATTTCATAGCTAATACCCAATCTATCCAATTCTTCTGCAATTTTTTTGGTTGTTTGAACTTCTTCAAAAGAAAGTTCAGGGTATTTATGAAATTCTCTTCTTAAATTTCTAACATATTCTTTATTTTCTTCTATAATTTTTTTATAATCCATATTAACTCCTATAACATTGGTCCCAAGATACCAGCAAGTACGACAGATGCTATTGAAACTGTTGCAAAACCAGCAACTAGCATCTTTGGAAGTATCTTATTTAGTATTAATTCTCTTTCTTTTTGATTTTTACCGACAGCTTTGCTAACTTCATTTGATAGTATAAAGGTTCCGGGAAAACCAAATAATGCCGAAACGCCAATAGCAAATGACATATAAATACTTAGTTTAAGAATTTTAGAAAGCACAAATGAAGTCAGTAAAATACCTATTGTGCCAATAAATAATGCACCTACTATGATTGGAAGCAAATTTATTACTATATCAGGTGTGGCAGTTGCTAAATTCGAAAAGATTACAACCATAATGCTTGCAATCAAAAATCCAAATGAATTAGCACGCCTTAAAATATTTGATTCAATAACACCTGATTCGCAAAAAATAATTCCAAGAATCAAAGCGACTATATTCTTATCCACTAGTTTTAATCCTAATCTTTCAACACAAAATTGTGAGAAGGCTGTAGCAATTAGAGCGATTAAAAAAGTTTTTGCCAAAAGAAAATTTTCTAAAACATCTTTTTTATCAATTTCTCTAATTTCATCTTTCTTATGTTCTTCTTTTATCAAAAGATCATTTGAACTTTTAAGTCTCATAGCTTCCTTTTTTAAAAAGAAAGATGCAAGAGGATAGCCTACAAAACCTTGAACTACAACTAGAAAGGTTGCTAAGAGCGAAAGATCATCGCGGTCAATAGCCTTTGCGAATTCACCAATTTGAATGCCTGCAATTAATCCACCTGCAATTGGAGGTGCAGAAACTATTGAAGCTTCTCGCCCTATTATAAATGGACCAATCAAAAGCAGTAGTATAGCAATACCAAAAACTGCTCCTACAGCTAGTAAAAAAGTCTTCCATTGCTCTTTTAATTGATTGATATTAATCATTGATCCCATATGAACCATCATTGCTGGAATTATTATCGATCCTATCTGTAAAAGACCAGAATCTTCGAATAAAGTATTGGGCACTCCGATCCAAAAACCTATGAGAAATATCAACGAACAAGTAAAAAGTGATGATACTATTGATTTAGTTTTTATAGATATATAATCACCTATCGAGTAGACGATGAAGATATATGCTATTGCTGCTATAGCTTTCATTATTAACTCCTTTTACTTTATCTACGCATCTAAAAAAAGTGATAAAGTGCTTTTAAAATATAATACAAGCATTTAATATTAATGTCAAGAAATAAATAAATATATCGAATTTTAAAAAAATAGTGAATAAGAAATCAAATTATTAAAAAGTCTAGAACATAAAATGTTTAAATATCAATATATAGACAAGTAAAATAAATATACAAATTTAAATTTAGAAAATTCTTTACAATGTAAGCGCTTTAGTTTACAATATAATTAAAGAGGAGGCTATATGCAAAAATTTGAAGTTCTTAAAAAAATTACAGATTCAGGCGTTGTAGCAGTTGTCAGAGCTTCTGGTAAGGATGAAGCATTAAAAATTGCTGAGGCCGTAAAAGAAGGTGGGGTAAATGCCATCGAAGTAACTTTTACTGTACCTGGTGCAGATGAGGTTATAAAAGCATTAGTTGATAAATATGGTGATGAATTAATGGTTGGTGCAGGAACTGTTTTGGACAGCGAAACTGCAAGAGCAGCGATTTTAGTAGGTGCAAAATACATTGTATCTCCTGCATTTAACAAAGAAACTGCAAAATTATGTAATAGATATAATATCCCTTATATGCCAGGTTGCTTTACTATGACTGAGGTAGTAACTGCAATGGAATATGGTGCAAGTATTATAAAAATATTCCCTGGTTCAGCAGTTGGTCCTTCATATATTAAGGCATTAAAAGGCCCACTTCCACAAGCTGATATTATGCCAACAGGTGGTGTCAGCCTTGATAATGTATCAGAATGGATAAAATATGGCTGTGTGGCAGTAGGTGTTGGAGGCAATTTAACAAAGGGCACTCCAGAAGAGATGACAAATACTGCAAGAGAATTTGTTAAAAGAGTTAAACAAGCGAGAAATTAGGAGGAAAAATGGCAAAAACAGTTACACTTGGCGAGATAATGCTTAGATTATCTACTCCAAATTATAAGAGATTTGTTCAAGCAGACTCTTTCGATGTCGTATATGGTGGAGGAGAGGCAAATGTCGCTGTCTCACTTTCAAATTATGGACATAAGTCTTATTTTGTATCAAAGGTTCCAGAAAATCCAATTGGACAAGCAGCAGTTAATCATTTAAGAAGATATGGTGTGAGTGAAGACTATATTCTAAGAGGTGGAGACAGACTTGGAATTTACTATCTTGAAACAGGCGCATCAATGAGACCATCAAAGGTAGTATATGACAGAGCAAATTCTGCCTTTTCATTATCTAATGCTGATGAGTACAATTGGGATGAAATCTTTAAAGATTGCAGCTGGTTCCATTTTTCTGGAATAACTCCAGCATTGGGAGAAGATGTTGCAAAACTTACAAAAATAGCATGCCAAGAAGCCAAAAAAAGAGATGTAATGATTTCTGTTGACTTAAATTATAGAGCAAATCTTTGGTCGCCAGAACAAGCTCAAAAAGTGATGACTGATCTTATGCAATATGTCGATGTATGCATTGGAAATGAAGAAGATGCAGAGCTTACTTTAGGATTTAAACCAGGTAATACCGATGTAGTAAGCGGAGATCTTGAACTTGAAGGATATAAAAATATGTTTAAACAAATGAAAGAAAAATACGACTTCAAGCTCGTAGTTTCATCTCTTAGAGTAAGCCATTCAGCAAGTGACAATGGTTGGTCAGCATGTGCATATGATGGCAAAGATTTCTATCATTCAAAAGAGTATCAAATTCGATTAGTAGACAGAGTTGGAGGAGGAGACTCCTTTGCAGCAGGTTTAATACATGGACTTTTAAGAGGCGATAATTTTAAAAATGCACTGGAATTTGCAGTTGCAGCAAGTGCATTAAAACAAACAATTCCAGGAGATTTCAACATGGTATCAGAAGCCGAAGTTGAAAAATTAAAAGGCGGAGATGCCTCAGGTAGAGTACAAAGATAAAGATATGCCTTAGGGCATTTCTTTTTTACTGATAATTGACATCGTGTTATTTAATTTATAATTTTAAAGGAGGATCTATGGAATATAGAAAACTTTCAAATAGTGATTTAAAAGTTTCTCGTTTTGCTCTTGGATGTATGGGTTTTGGAGATAGCACTACAGGAATGCATACTTGGACTTTAGGTTATGATGAGTCAAAAAAGATTATAAAAGCTGCAATCGATAAAGGGATCAATTTTTTTGATACAGCTATTGCATATCAAAATGGTTCTAGTGAAAAAATCGTTGGGAAAGCTTTAAGGGAGCTTTTAAATAGAGATGATTATATATTAGCTACAAAATTTCTTCCAAGAAGTAAAGAGGATATAAAAAATAATATAAGCATAAAAGAGCATATAAATAAGTCTTTAGATACATCACTTAAAAATTTAGGTCTTGATTATATTGACCTATATATTTACCATATGTGGGATTATAATAGCGATTATAAAGAAATAATGAGAAGCCTAGATGAATTGGTAAATGCAGGAAAAATAAGATATATTGGAATATCTAACTGTTTTACCTACCAGCTTCAAAAAGCAAATTTTTATGCAAAAGAAAATAACCTGGCGCAATTTATTTCGATGCAAGGCCATTATAATCTAATTCACAGAGAAGAAGAAAGAGAGATGATTCCATTTTGTAAAGAAGAAAATATTGCACTAACGCCTTATTCATCGCTTGCAAGTGGGAGACTTGCAAAGCTAAATTCTAATTCTAAGAGAAGAAAAGAGGATCAATATGCAAATAAAAAATATGATAAAACAAAAGAGACTGATCAAGAGATAATTAAAAGAGTTGATGAATTGGCAAAAAAATATAATACATCAATGACAGCTATTTCACTAAGTTGGCTTTTAGAAAAAGTAGACTCTCCAATAGTTGGTGCTACTAAAATTTCGCATTTAGATGGACTAAGGGGGGCTTTAGATATTAAGCTTAATGATAAAGATTTAAAATATCTTGAAGAAAAATACACTGCACATGATTTGGTTGGGGTATTAGCTACTAATAGATAAAATTTAAAAATAAAATATATTATTTAAATATTAAATGATAATTAAACAATATATCATTAAAATATTATTTAAATTAAAAAATATATTTTTTTCAATAAAAAGATAAGCCAAGGTGATTTAAATAAGCTTGTGTATGATAAAAATTATTATAAACAGCGAGCGTTTTAAGTTTACGGCATTTTTGGGTATAAATATATTAACAGAGGTGTTAATATGAATAAAAAATTCCTTATTTTATTACTTGCGCTTTCACTTAGTTCATGTGCAAAAGATAATAATGAAGAGAAAGTAGAAGTGTTATCAAGTGGCATTAAAATTGAAAGTGTAAGTCAAAAAGATCATATAAAACAAAAAGAAACTGAAGTAAACTCAAGTTCAAATAGTAAAAAATTGCATGAAGAAAGAGAATCAAAGTCTTCTTATAGTAAAAATAAGAATGAAAAAGAAGACATTTCTAAAAAAGAGACCTACACTGATGATTACAAAGCTCATAGAAGAGCTATAGTTGAGTATGGAAAATTTTCATGGGATTTTGCAAATTCTCTTTCTGATCAACAGATTAGAGCTTACTATGATAAAGCAAAAGAACTTTCTGAAAATACAGGCTATTGGGACATAAAAGACTTTGTATTTCAAGAAATAGCTAAAGATTATCCAAATAAAAGCGAAAAATTCCCACTTGATTCAATTGATGAAGTCTATAAATGGAAGAAGAGTCAGAATAATGAAATAACTGATAAATTCAATGATGAGAGAGAAGAATTTATTAACAAGGGATTTAGAAAAAAAGATGTATATGAATTAAAGGATAAAGAAATAGAAGATGCCTTTAAAGAGGCCTACAAAAAAGATTCGTCATTGTATTATGATGGCTATATAAAACTTGCCAGTGAGAT
>JAUNAV010000004.1:0-34963 GCA_030527425.1 Tissierellia bacterium | reverse complement strand
ACAAAAAAGATTCGTCATTGTATTATGATGGCTATATAAAACTTGCCAGTGAGATTATAAAAGAAAATCATCCAAGGATAACAAATGACATGGATAATAGAATTTATGATAAATTCAGAGAAGATTTGTACACAATGTATGATTTTAATAAAGATGTTGCATTAAGTGTCACTAATAATGATATTGACGAAGCAAATAAGAGAGCCAAAAAGAAATTAGAAGAAGTAAAGTATGGCGATATAGGTCTTGTACTTCAAGAACTTAAAAAAATGTATCTGGATTGGAATAAGTAGATGAAAAAGATATATGTTATAAGACATGGAGAGACACTTTTTAACCGCTATCATATGATGCAAGGTAGCTGTGACTCTCCACTTACAAAAACAGGTAAAAAACAGGCATTAAAAGCCAAAGAATATTTTGAAAAAAATAATATTGTATTTGATCATGCATATACATCCACTAGTGAAAGAGCAATAGACACTTTAGAGATTATAACAGATGTAGCCTATACAAGGATGAAAGAATTAAAAGAGATGGATTTTGGAAGGCTTGAAGGGCAAAGGGATATTATGTGTCCAAATGACAAATCAAAATTTGATACATTCTTTGTTGAATATGGTGGAGAGAGTGTCTATGACATGTTAAAAAGAGTAAAAAGTGGTTTTGATAAGATTTTTAAATCAGATTATGAGAAAATTCTTGTCGTAACTCATGGTGCTGTAATGATGAATTTGTACAGGCATATAGTCGATAAAAATTATAAATTCGACAAAGCTCTTGGAAATTGTTCAATATTTGAATTCGATTATGATCAAAAATTTGAATTTAAAAATTGGATTGATCACGACTTTTCAGACATATAAAAAAGGAATCTCCTTGAGATTCCCGAGTTAAACAGTCAAAAGTTAAAACTTTCTCACTAATTGTAACATTTTAGAGAGAATTCGTAAATAGAAATTACACAAATTCTGTAATTTCTTCTACGGATTTTCTCTTTTTTTGTTTTAATTCTTCTTTTTCTTCATAACCAATGGCCAAAACACCTATTGGTGATACATCCTTTAGATCAAAATCTTTTTTTATTTGTTCAAGATCACTTGCACCAATCCAAATAGAATTGATGTTTTTATATTGCAAAGTCAAAGTCAAAAAGCCTGCGAAGATAGAAGTAGAAAGAATTCCACCATTTAGATTTTTATAATCTCTAGTTCTAGAATTTTTCTCATCATATGCAATAATTAGAAAATTACTTGCATTATAATCTTGTCCTAAAGACTTTTTTAGAAGATTGGCCTTATTATCAGAAAGTACAACTATTAATTTTTGTGGCTGATCATTTTTTGAAGTTGGCGCAGTCAAGGCAAGTCTAATAGCCTCTTTTAAATCATCTTCATTGACCTTTTTATCAGTAAATTGTCTTGTTGAATGACGAATCTCAAGTAGTTTTTCAAAATCCATATTAATCCTCAAATTCTATACCTTCAGTAGAAAGACTCTTAATTCTTGCGAGTGAATATACATCCATATCCATCTCATCTAAGAGTTTTCTACCTTTTTGGAATGATTTTTCAATTACTATGCCAATACCACAGACATTGGCACCGGCTTGTTTACAAAGGGCAATCATTGCCTTTGCAGCTTGTCCATTTGCCAAGAAATCATCGATAAGTAGGATATTATCATTCTCTTTTATGAAATCCTTGCTGACCATAATTTCTTTCATTTCTTGTTTTGTATATGAATAGACAGTGGATTTGTAGATATTATCCTCGATTGTAAGAGACTTTTTCTTTCTTGCAAACACAAGGTCGCAATCAAGATCCATAGCCGTAAACATCGCAGGCGCAATACCTGAAGATTCCACTGTCAATACCTTAGTTATATTTTTATCTTTAAAATAATTTGCAAACTCATTTCCAATAAGCTTCATCATCGCACAATCCACCTGTTGGTTTAAAAATGAATCCACTTTTAAAATATTTCCCTCAAGAACTTTTCCTTTTTTTAAAATCAACTCTTCTAGTTCGCGCATAAAACCCCCTTAATATATGTATTAGTCTAATTATAATCGAATAAAGTCATTTAGTCAAAGGCAGATTTATTATATACAAAAATATATGTAAAAATGAAAATATGGTATAATATTTTAAAAAGATTGAGGTTGAAAATATGAAAAAATTAGCAATAATTGGACATGATCAATTTTCATTACAAGAAATAGCAAATCTTATGGCTATGTTTAAAAATCATTATGATATTGAATCTGAGATCATTTCGAGTAGCAAAGAGGATATAAAAACAGAAGAAGGTATTTATGTAAAAGTAGATAAAACCTTTGATCAATTTAGAATAGAAGATTATTATGCGATTATTGTAAGCGGAAGTGCTGATTTTAGAAAATCAATAAATGATAGCTTACTTATTGATTTTTTGCATTCTTTAAAAGATAAAAAGATATTGAAAGCTGCAATATGTGCAGGTCCTATATTTTTTGCTAAAGCAGGATTATTACATAATAAGAAATTTACTAATAGTCTATTTTTACAAGTAAATGAAAAGATAAAATATATTGATTTTGATAATTTCGTAGAAAAACCTGTAGTAAAAGATGGTGATATTTTAACTGCAGTGGGAGTGGCATATAAGGAATTTGCAGTAGAAATTGCAAGAGCTTTGGGATTTAAAGTAAATGAAAGATCATATTTTGGATTTTCTGATGAGAAAGAAATAGAATATAATTATAAGCTCGATGATGAGTCTTATAAATTATTTAGGGAATTTTTTAAAGATGATATTTTAAGTTAAATGGAGGATTAATGGCAACATTTGATAAAAATAAATTTCAACTACCACCAGATGGCTTTAAAGACCAATTGTGGGATGAAACAGAGAGTTTAAATTATATAGAAATATCTAAACAGTGGTTAGAGAATGTAAAAAATAATGAAAAAAATGCAATCTATCTATGCGAGGTTGAGGTGGCAGGAACGACTTATATTTCTGATATTGAATTTATTGCAAGAAACATCAAAAAAGGAGATTATATTAAATTAAAGCTTGAAGATCAAAATGAATATGATGAAAATGCCATCGCCTTATTTTCTACACTTGGAAGAAAAATTGGCTATGTCAAAAAAGAAAAAAATGAAGTATTGTCAAATCTAATGAGATATGGCAAAGAACTTTTTGCTAAATTGATTTTTAAAGAAGAAGTCAATCACTGGAATAGATTTATCGTTGAAATATATATGTTTGATTAAAAAATCCCTAATAAATGTCAAAAGCATTTATTAGGGATTAATTTATTGTAATTTTTCAATATTTACCTTTGGTATCAAATCATTAATAGACTCAGCAGTAGGAAGATCTTCAACCATTGCTGTAGCACTTGCAGCAGCAACAGAAACTCTATAGCTTTCTAGAGGATCACCAGTTCTCATGTATGTTCCTACAAATCCACCAATCATGGCATCACGACAAGCAATTGTATTTTTTACATCGCCCTTAATGGAATATGCTCTATAGACTTTTTTATCTTCAGTGAAAAATAATGAACCATTTTCTCCAAGTGAAACAATTGAATTTTTTGCGCCCAAGTCAATGATTTTAAGTCCATATTTTACTAAATCTTTGGTAGTACTCATCTTTTTATCAAACATTATTTCAAGATCATCATCATTGGGTTTAACAAGAAGAGGACCTTGTTTTACAGCATTTAATAAGTATTCTGCAGGAATGTCAATTACGAAATTAGCTTTATTTGCCTTACATACTGATATCATTCTCGCATAGATGTCCTTTTCTTTTAGTGGAGGTACTGAACCACCCATAATAACTGTATCGCCCTCACCAACTCTTGAAAGGTAGTAGATCAATTCATTTACTTCATTTTCAGAAATTTGAGGTCCTCTTGAGTTAATTGTAGTTTCAGTATCGCCCATTATCATCTTGATATTTGTTCTATTTTCATTTTTTATCTGGACAAAATCTGTCATTATGCCATCTTTTTGAAGCCAATCTTTTATAAACTCTCCTTGAAAACCTCCAGCATATCCTGTTGCAACTGTTGGAATTCTAAGCTGAGATAGTATTCTTGAAACATTAAGTGCCTTACCACCGGGCACGGTTTTTTCTGTCTTTATGCGATTGTTTCGTCCATACATTAAATTTTCCATATAGACAAATAAGTCTACAGAGGGATTTAATGTAACTGTATAAATCATATTAACCTCCTTATGAAACCTTTAAATCTCTAATTCCCTCGATTATTTCTTCCATATGCATTGCACGAGAGCCTTTTACGAGGACAATAGTAGATTTTATAATTATATACTTCATTTCATCTATTAAATCATCTTTGTTTTTGAAATGATATACCCTGCTTTTTGGGAAATTTTTTAAAGCACCCTTGTAAATATCTTTTGATAATTCACCAATTAATACAATATAATTTATTTTTTTAGGATCTAATTTTTCTCCAGCTTTTAAATGAAGCATTCTCTCGCCATCACCAAGATCTAGCATATCTCCAAGTACTGCAATCTTTCTTTTATATCCTTGTAAAAGAGATAAAGTATCTATTGCTTGGCTTAGACTTTGGGGATTTGACTTATATGCATCATTTAAAATATCAAATCCTTCACATTCAATAATTTCATTTCTATTTTCGGTAGCTTTTACATCCATAAGACCTTTTTTGATCTTGTCATAATCAATATCTAATATATTTGCCAAAATGACAGCCACTGCGCCATTATATTTTTGATGATTACCCAAAAGAGGCACATGATATTTTTTACCATCTATTTCAAAAATATTGCCATTTAATGAAGAGCTAATTTCCTTTATAATGACATCATTGTCTTCTTCTACACCATATTTGATTATTTTTTGTTTAATATCATATTCTTTGATTACCTTTTTTAAGGTAGGATCATCGCCATTGTAGATGAAAATACCATCATTTTTTAATCCTTCAATGATCTCAAATTTTGCATGTGCAATGCCTTCTTTTGATTTTAGCCTTAATAGATGACTATCTCCAATATTTGTAATTATTGCAATATCAGGTTTTGCAATATCAGTTAATAATGAAATCTCTCCGAAATCTTCAGTTCCCATCTCAATTATGGCAACTTCAGTGTCATCATCAAGTCTTAGAATAGTTTTTGGAAGACCTATTTCATTGTTTAAATTACCTAAAGTCTTTTTGACCTTGTACTTTTCTTCAACAACCGAATAGATCAAATCCTTAGTTGTGGTCTTGCCATTTGATCCAGTAATTCCAATTATTTTAGTATTTAGTTGTGCTCTATATGCCTTTGCTAATTCTTGTAATGCTTTTTTTGTATCTTTGACTATAATATAAGGAATTTCTATATTTTTAGCGATATTATAATCTTCATCTATTATAAAGGCACTTGCTCCTTTTTTCTCGCATTCTTTTATGAAAATTCTTCCGTCAAATTTTTCGCCGACAATGGGAATGTATAAATTGCCCTTATCAATAGTCCTAGAGTCAATTGATACTCCTTCAATTTGTGTATCTTTAAAATCTTCAGGAATTTTTGCATCGATCATTTTAGCAATTTCTGATAAAGTTCTTTTAATCATTATTAACCTCGTATTTTTCAAATCCAAGTTCTATAAGTCTATCTAGCACTTCACTAAATGACATATTCTCAGTTACTTCCCATAATCTTGCATAAAATGATGAAGGTGTAAGGCCTGGGAATGTGTTGATCTCATTAACATAAAATTCATTTTCATTTGCAACATAGAAGATGTCAACACGTGCAAATCCTTCGCAATTTGTGGCCATATATGCCTTTTTTGCAATCTCTCTTGCTCTTTTTTCTACATCAATATCCATCTCATATGGAACTTTTTCTACAGTTTTTTGATCTAAATACTTAGCTTCATAATCAAGTAGAGCTCTTGTTGTAGTGTATGCGCCAGGGCGAGAAGTCTTAGGATTTTCATTTCCCATTACTGAAATTTCAATCTCTTGACCCATAATCTCTTGTTCGCATAAAGCTTTCTTGTCATATTTAAGTGCCTCTTTGATGTATTTTTCAAGCTCATCTTTGTCATTTGCACGATTTACACCGATTGATGAACCATTTGCAGAAGGCTTTACAATTATTGGAAAATGCAATTCTTTTTCGCATTTTTCGTAAAATTCTTCATTATCAGTAAGCCTATTTACACTTAGATAATTGGCTTGTTTAAATCCCTTAGCTTTTAGGATATCATTGGTTGTCTCTTTATCCATGCAAATTGCAGATGATAAAACGCCATTGCCAATATATTTTAAACCAAGTACATCTAAGAAACCTTCAATTTTACCATCTTCACCATAGATTCCATGAATTGCAGGAATGACTATAGTATTTTCTAAATCATCTATATCATCTGTAAAATTTTTAATTGATTCAAATTTATTTTCATGAGTTTTTTTTACTAAATTAAACTCGTCTTCATTTGATTCATACTCAAAAGGCTTTGAAAAATGCCCTTTTTTGTCTATATATACTATTTTTAAATCATATTTATTTTTGTCTAAATTTTCTGAAATATTTCTGGCAGATCTTAGTGAAATATCATGTTCTGTAGAAGGCCCGCCACAAAGTAGATAACATTTAATCATTATTTCCCTCTTCCCTCTTCGCTTTTCTAGATAAATAATACTACAAGACTAATATTCTATCAAATTATATTAACTAGTTTATCATTATTATGTTTTTTTAAAAAATTAAAGAAGCTAATTTATTTCATGGTATAATAGTATAGATGTAATTAGAATAAAAGAAATTTTAGAAATAAAAAAGGAAGTATCTAATGAAAAAAACAATTTTTGAGAGAGGAAATGGCGTCATAATGCCAATATTTTCATTGCCATCAAACTATGGCATTGGAACATTTGGCAAGAAAGCATTTGATTTTGTGGACTTTTTATCAGAAGCTGGAGTAAAGTATTGGCAAATTTTGCCATTGGGACCGACAAGCTATGGCGATAGTCCATACCAATCATTCTCATCATTTGCAGGTAATCCATATTTTGTCGACTTGGATATGCTAATGGAGGATGGATTATTAGAAAAAGAAGACTTAGAAAATGTTGAATTTTCTGAAAATGATGATTATGTAGACTATGCTCAACTATACAACAAGAGATTTAGAATATTAAAGAAGGCATTTACTAATGTAGATGAAAATTTGAAAGAAGAAATTGAAGAATTTAGAAAAAAAGAAAAGTTTTGGATTGATGATTATGCATTCTTTATGGCCATAAAAAATGATAATCTAGATGTAAGCTGGACAGATTTTCCAGAAGAATTAAAAAATCGTGATACTAAAGCTTTGGCTGAATTTGAAAGAGAGCATAAAGAAGAAATTGACTTTTATATCTTCATTCAGTACGAATTTTTCAAGCAATGGGATAAGTTAAAAGAATATACCAATAGGCATAAAATTCAAATCATTGGCGATATTCCAATATATGTCGCAATGGACAGTGCAGACAGTTGGGCCAATTATGATATTTTAAAATTAGATGATAATAAAAAGCCAAAATTTGTTGGAGGATGCCCACCAGATGAATTTTCAGATGATGGACAATTGTGGGGAAATCCCGTCTATGATTGGGAAAAACTTAAAAAAGACGATTTTAAATTTTGGATTAATAGAATAAAAGTCAATATGAGACTTTTTGACATCATAAGACTGGACCATTTTAGAGGTTTTGAAGCATATTATGAAATACCTGCTGAAGATGATACAGCCAAATATGGCAAATGGGTTAAAGGATGTGCCTATGAATTATTCGATACTATAAAAGAAAAATTACCAGATGTTAAATTTATAGTAGAGGATTTAGGATTTATAACCAAAGAGGTTGAAGAGTTAAAAGACTATTTAGGATTTCCAGGAATGAAAGTCATGCAATTTGCATTTTCTGAGGATATGCAAAGTGAGTACTTGCCATATAATTACACCAAAAACTCTGCTTGCTATTCATCAACTCATGATTCAGATACCTTAAAAGGCTGGTTTGATCAAATTGATGAAGATGAGCTTGAAAGAGTTGTAAAATATTTTTCATTAAATGATAAAGAAGGTTATGTGTGGGGTGCAATTAGAGGGCTTATGGCCTCAGTAAGTGATCTTTCTATGTTTGAGATGCAAGATCTTTTAGAACTTGGAAATGAGTCTAGAATTAATAGACCCTCAACACTTGGAGAAAACTGGAAGTGGAGAGCAAAAGAAGAAGATTTTTCAAATGAGCTTTCTAAAAAAATAAAAGAAATGGCTAAATTATACGGAAGATACTGATAGGAGTGTTTATGGATAAGAATAAGTTTAAGGAAAGATATAAGGATAATATAATAAGAAAGTATTCCAGAGACATTGAAAATACCACAAATAGGGAAAAATACAATGCACTTTGTGATACTGTAATGGAAGAGATAAATAAAAAATGGATTAAGTCAAGAAAAGATAATCAAAATCAAAGAAAAGCATTCTATTTTTCAGCAGAGTTTCTAGTTGGCAGATCACTTGCATCAAATCTTATGAATATGGGCTATTATAATGAAGTAAAAGAAGCCTTAGATGAGATGGGACTTGATCTTTATGAATTAGAAGACAATGAGGAAGATGCAGCCTTAGGAAATGGTGGACTTGGAAGACTTGCAGCATGTTTTATGGATTCTGCAGCAAGCGAGGATTTAAATCTTCATGGCTATGGAGTTAGATATAGTGAAGGAATTTTCAAACAAGAATTCTCAAATGGCTTCCAAAAAGAAGAAGGAGACAGTTGGCTAAAAGATGGCGATGGATGGTCAATTAGAGTTGATAGCGACAGTAAAATAGTCAGATTTAGAAATCAAACTGTAAAAGCTGTGCCATATGATATGCCAATTGTAGGATACAATAATGACAGAATTAATACACTTAGACTATGGCAATCGGAAGCAATTGTCGATTTTGATTTTTCAAAATTCAATAATTTTGAATATGACAATGCTGTCTCAGAAAAAAATAGAGCAGAAGATATTACAAGAGTGCTTTATCCAAATGATATGCAAAGAGCAGGTAAGGTATTAAGACTTAAACAACAATACTTCTTCTGTTCAGCATCTATGCAAGATATAGTCGATAAATATAAAAAAGCGCATCCTGAAGATAGTCGTTTTAAAGAATTTTCAAAATATCATGTATTCCAATTAAATGACACGCATCCAGTAATTGCCATACCAGAGCTTATGAGAATTTTAATGGATGAAAATTCTCTATCTTGGAATGAAGCAATAAAGATTGCAAAAGAGAGTTTTGCTTTTACCAATCATACAATTTTATCAGAAGCATTGGAAAAATGGCCAGTAGATATTGTAATGGAGGTAAGCCCTCGTTGTAAGGACATAATCTTTGAAATTGACAGAAGAATGAAGGAAGAATTTTTAAAAAATTCTATGGACAATCAAAAGATTAAATCCTATGAAATAGTCCACGATGGAATTGTAGAAATGGCATATCTAGCCATATACATCTCATTTTCTGTAAATGGAGTTGCTGCTCTTCATACTGATATTTTAAAGAAGGATACTTTAAAAAATTGGTATGAGATCTATCCACAAAAATTTAATAATAAAACCAATGGTGTAACACCAAGAAGATGGCTAATTCTTTCAAATCATGAACTTTCAGATTTTATAACTAAAAAACTTGAAACTGAAGAATGGAAAAATGATTTGACTTTACTTGAAGGACTTAAAAAATACCAAGATGACAAAGACACACTAGATGAGCTTATGGAAATTAAGCATCAAAAGAAGATTGAACTTTCAAAGTACATCAAAAAACATGAAAATGTTGATATAGATCCTAATTCTATTTTTGATATTCAAATCAAAAGAATACATGAATACAAAAGACAACATTTAAACTTACTTCATATTATATATCTATATCATAAATTAAAGAAAAATCCTAACATGGATTTTACACCGACGACTTTTATACTCGGCGGAAAAGCTGCCCCTGGTTATTTTAGAGCTAAGGGGATAATAAAGCTTTCTAAGGAAGTTTCAAATCTTGTAAATAATGATAGTGATGTCAATAAAAAATTAAAAGTCATTTTCATAAAAAATTATAGAGTAAGCTATGGTGAAAAGCTCTTTCCAGCAGCTGATGTTTCAGAACAAATCTCTACAGCTGGAAAAGAAGCATCAGGCACTGGTAATATGAAATTTATGATGAATGCAGCTTTAACACTTGGAACACTCGATGGAGCAAATATTGAAATATTCGACCTTGCAGGAGAAGAAAATAATTTTAGATTTGGTGCAACAGTCGAAGAGTTAGATGAAATTTCATCAAGCTATAATCCTAAAGATTATTATTACAATGATCCAGATTTAAAAGAAGCTGTAGATACTTTAATGAGTGGAGAAATTGATGACAATGGAAGCTATATGTTCCTTGATATTTACAATGAACTTGTAAATCCACAAAATGGTCACAGAGGAGATAGCTACTATCTTTTGAAGGATTTTGATAGCTACAGAAAAACTCAAGAATTTATAAATAAATCATATAGAGACAAGTACACTTGGGCTAAAAAAGCTCTTATAAATCTTTCAATGAGCGGATATTTCTCATCAGATAGAACAATAAGAGAATATGCTATGGATATTTGGCATATATAGGAGTTTAAATGGATTTAAATACGATTATAGGACTTTTAATTCCATTTGCAGGGACAACACTTGGTGCAGCCTGTGTCTATCTAATGAAAGAAAATTTAAAAGATAGAACACAAAAGACACTTGCAGGTTTTGCTGCAGGTGTCATGGTAGCAGCAAGTATTTGGTCATTGATACTACCTGCAATGGAGATGGTAGAAGATAAAATGGGAAAAATGGCCTGGGTGCCATCAGCTGTAGGATTTATGGTGGGTGTTGGATTTTTACTATTATTAGACAATATCATCCCACATCTTCATGCTGATAGCGACACGCCAGAAGGCCCCAGATCAAAATTACAAAGAACAACAATGTTAGTACTTGCAGTAACTTTACACAATATTCCAGAAGGAATGGCAGTAGGCGTTACATTTGCAGGATTTTTAAGTGGCGATACGACAATTACACTTGCAGGAGCTATGGTTTTATCACTTGGAATAGCAATTCAAAATTTCCCAGAAGGAGCAATAATTTCTATGCCATTAAGGGCAGAAGGCGTATCAGCGCATAAGTCATTTGTATATGGAACATTATCGGGAATTGTTGAACCAATAGCAGGAGTAATTACAATACTTCTATCCCATATAATGATAAGTATATTGCCATATCTTTTAACTTTTGCAGCAGGGGCTATGATGTATGTAGTTGTAGAAGAACTAATACCAGAAGCCAGCGAAGAGGGAGAAAGTCATACAAATCTTCCTACAATTGGTTTTTCATTTGGATTTATAATAATGATGATACTTGATGTGGCACTTGGCTAATAGCGATTATCTGTTAAGATAGTCGCTTTTTTAGGGTATAAATATAATGAAAGGGATTAGTATGGATTTTACAGATAGCATGGGAATGGATATTGTCTATAGAAACGAGGAAAAATCAGAAGTTAAGATGAAAGTAAGAGATTACTTTTATAATGGAATAAATGCAATTCATGGTGGCGTTCTTTTTACATTGGCAGATACTGCAACAGGAGTTTGTGCCAACTTTGGTAACAATGGTGCTACTACCTTAAATAGTTCTTTTGATTTTTTAAAACCTGTTTTAGAAGGCGAATTTCTTTATGCATATGCCAAAAAGATAAAAAGAGGAAAGACAATATCGGTTTATTCAGTGGAAATTTTTGATGACAAAGAGAATTTAAAGGCGCATGGCACCTTTACTTATTACACACTAAGAAGGTGAGGATATGGAAGAATTATTCGATAAAAAATATAAAAAGATGGATGAGAAAGAATTAAGAGAAAAATTGACTAGAGATCAATACAATGTCACACAAAATAGTGCGACAGACAGAGCTTTTTCTCATGAATATGATAAATTGGATAAAGAAGGCATATATGTTGATATAGTCACAAAACAGCCATTATTTAGTTCAAAAGATAAGTATGATGCCGGCTGCGGATGGCCATCATTTACAAAACCAATTGATGAAAAATTGATTGCAGAATATGAGGATACATCTCATTCAATGATAAGAACTGAGGTAAGAAGCAAAAGGGGTGATAGCCATTTAGGACATGTCTTTAACGATGGACCATTTGATAAAGGAGGACTTAGATATTGTATTAATGGATCATCGCTTAAATTTATACCAAAAGAGAAAATGGAAGAAGAAGGTTATGGATACCTACTAAAAATATTTGAGGAGTAAAATGAAGTATTTAGATTTAAAAGATAAGAAAATTTCAACTATAGTAGCAGGCTGTATGCGCTATACTGAACTTAGTAAAAATGAATTTGACACACATATTAAAACAGCACTGGACAATGGAATAAATTATTTTGATCATGCAGATATTTATGCCGATGGCAAAGCGCAGGAGGTCTTTGGAGATTTTCTAAAGGAAAATCCATCGCTTAGAGAAAAGATGATAATACAGTCCAAATGCGGCATTACAAAAGGCATTTATGATTTTTCAAAAGAGCATATATTAAATTCGGTTAAAGAGAGCCTTAAAGCTTTAAACACTGACTATTTAGATGTCTTATTGCTACACAGACCAGATGCCTTAATGGAAGTTTTTGAGGTAAACGAAGCTTTTAATCAACTAAAAAAAGAAGGCCTTGTAAAGTATTTTGGTGTAAGTAATTTTAATAGTATGAAAGTCAAATTACTTAAAAATGGACTAGATGAAAAAATAAGATTTAACCAATTGCAATTTTCACCAGCCCATTGCACGATGATTACCCATTCCATACTTACAAATACACCATATGAAAATGCAAGGGATATGGATGGAGAAATTTTAGATTATTCAAATTTAAATAATATTAGAATACAAGCTTGGAGTCCATATCAATACGGCTTTATGGAAGATACCTTTGTAGATAGCCCTAAATATGAAAAATTAAATGAAAAACTAGAAGAGCTTGCAAAAAAATATGAAGTAGGAAAAAATTCAATTGTAAGCGCATGGATAACGAGAATGCCACAAGGAATTCAAACAATTGCAGGCACTACCAATACCGATAGATTATTAGAAGTTATAAAGGGTGCTGATATAAAACTTACCAGAAAAGAATGGTATGAAATCTATGAAGCAGCAGGAAACAAGATAATATAAATCAAGCAGGCGTAAGCCTGCTTTTGTATTTTCTTTATTTTAAAAGAAAAGAATTAAAATTTTTTGTTTTCATAATGATATTTAATATATTCAATCAAATCCTCTTTATAATTACCATCTCCAATGGTATATATAATTTCACTTTTTTTTGAAAGAATTAAAGCTTTTATGCTATCTTTTTTTTGATAAATCCATAGATCCAAATCTTTATCTACATTTTTATCTTTAAAATATTTATTTATAAGGAGAAATTTTCTCTCATCAATAATTTTTAAAATAGCTTCATCCCTTTTTTCTTTTACAATTATTAAAGAACCAGAATTGACATAAATTTTAGCCCTAAGACCGATAAACTCATTGCTTAGACCAAGAGCTATATCTTTTTTTAGTTCATGATCTTTAAGTTCATATTTTAAATTTTCGATGCTAATATTAGCACTTTCAGTAAAAGGGAAGATCGATATATAGTTAAAACTATAATCTTCAAAGCAATAATTAGAATCGATACCGAATATTTCAATATCATCATTGAAGAGATGAACATCAACACCTTTTTTAAAAAAATACATCATATGAGAAATATTAGCAAGAGTATGGCTAATTCTGCCACCAAGAGCCTTGTAGACATAGCATTTTTTAAATCCCTTTTTAAAAGCTATATCCAATGCCTCATAGAGATCACTTGTATCTTTTAATTTTTTAAGCTTAATGCCTTTAAGATCATCAGGCAAATTTAGCGTATCAAAGTCTCCAACAATCACATCAGGTTTAATTTTTTTGTCAATTAAATACTTAAAGCCAGCATCTGCTGCAATGACAAGGTCATCTTCATCTGGAGAAAATGATAATGATCCAAAAGGACTAGCACCTACAATATAACAAATACCAGACATATAACCTCCTTTAGTGATTGTATCATAAAGAAGAAAAGTTTAAAACAAACGTTGAAATTGATAATCATTATATTGACATTTAGAAAAGTTTGTGCTATTAATAAAATAAAAGGAGAAAATCATGCGTAAGATAATTTTTTTGCTTTCACTTTTGACTAGTATATGCTTATATGACTGCGCTAAAGCAAATGATTCTGAAATAGTTAAGAGCTTTGATACATATTATAAAGAAGAATATTTAGAAGACACTACAAACTTCATAGATAAATTATCAAGTAATAAAGATTTTGTATCAATAAAAATTAATAAAATGAAACATGCATATGACAAAAAAAGCGAACAAGCAGTATCCGGAGAACCAGAAATTGAAATATCCCTTTCAGATTTTGCTGATCAAGAAAAACTTAAAAAGAAAGATAGAAAAATTAAAATTGTTGTAGCTGAAAAATATAAAGACAAAGAAGTAGAAAGAGCAGAACTTAGACAAAAAATCATCTATAATAAAATAAAACTTGACGTTGATTTTCATTTTTTTAATAAGAATATAAAAAAAGAAGTAAATATAAATCAAAGAATTGGATATCATTATGATATTGTTTATTACTATAAATAGTATAATATGAAGGCTTTTAAGAGGCCTTCTTTTTTTATTTTTATAATTTACAAAAAAATCCCCATTGGCTCATAATATCTAAAAAACACATAATTACCACATATTTAGACAGTAATATAATCAATGTAATCGATCAGTTGTAATCTTTTTGTAACCTTTATTACAAAATGATTACGATCGAAAATTAGAATGTTGAAAATTCAATGAATATAAAAGTAAAAATTGTAAGGAGTGTAACAATTATGACAAAATTCAAAAAATATGCTTTGGTTGCTGCTTTGGTAGTGCCAACAGTGTTTTCTATAAACAATAAATCAGAGGCTTCAAAACTTGTATTAAATGAAAATAAAGCAAGTGCCGTTAATGTAAGAAGTGAAGCATCTGAATCAGACAATATAATAGGTTTAATCGACGATAAAACGCCTTATGAGATCAAAGGTGAAAAAGATGGTTGGTTTGAAATTGACTTTAATGGAAAAGATGCTTATGTTGGAACAATCTGGTTTAATGTAATTGATGAAGTTAAAGTAATTTCACCTGCAAATCTTAGATCAAAAGATACTATAGATTCAGAAATTTTAGATGTTCTTCAAGAAGGAGATGTAGTTGAAGTTTTAGATTCAGCTAATAATGACTATGTAAAAGTTAAATTTGAAGACAAAGAAGGCTATGTATACAGAACACTTTTAGATCTTCCTTCTAATGAAGTAGCAAATACTAATAGCGCTTCTGCTAATGAATCTTATGATAATTCTTATGCATCAAATGATAATTACTATGATGATTCATACTCATATAGCGATACTTCATATGATAATTCTTATGACAACTCATATGACAATTCATCATATGTAGGTAGCTCATCAAGCGCTAAAGAAATCATAGCACAAAGAGAATCAGGTGGATCATATTCTGCTAGAAATGGTCAATACATTGGTCGTTACCAATTATCAAGCTCATATTTAAATGGAGATTACTCTGCTGAAAATCAAGAGAGAGTAGCTGATCAATATGTAGCAAATAGATATGGTTCATGGGATAATGCACTTGCATTCTGGAATGCTAATGGTTGGTATTAAAATTAAATATCTAGTAAAAATTTCTGACATCGAAGTAGATTCGATGTCTTTTTTATTATCTATTTTATTATTCTTATTTTTTCGTTTTTGTATATAAATGTTTGTATTTATCATTGAAAATTCAAAAAAATTTTAAAGAACATTTGATATGGTCTTTAAACAATTACAGAAAATGGAAAAGAATACGAAAAAGTATACGGCGAAGACAAGATTACAGTAGTACCTGGTGAAAGCAAAGTAATTATTGTATACAAAGAAAAAGAAGCACCAAAAGAAGAAGTAGAAAAAGAAGTTACTATAGTTTATGTTGATCAAAATGGTAATGAGATCAGCAAGAAGATAGGAAAGGGTAAAGTTGGAACAGAAATTGAATTAAATAATGATTCAACAATCGAAAAGGACGGCAAGACATATACAATAATTAAGAATCAAGAAACTAAGACATTTATTGTAGATGGCGATAATAAAGTTGTTGTTTATAAAGACAATGGCGATACTTGCAAAGTTCCTGAAAAACCAGAAACAACAGAAACTGGAACACAAACAGATCCAGAAGATCCATCAGACGATGACAATGATGAGCCAAAGACTCCAGAAATTCCTGTTGTTGAAAATGGTAAGAAAACACACACCACTAAAAAATAACAATAGAGAAAGCAAGAAAGCTAATGTTGAAAGAGCTAATAATAGTAATTCAACAAATCCAAAAACTGGTGTAGGATCAATTTTTGCAGCTGAAGCAGGATTATTAGCATCATTTGCAGGACTATTTACTTCAAAAAGAAGAAAAAAATAGTTAAATAAGGTTCCTATAATAAAATTTGCAAAAAAATAAAAGTGATTGGCGTAATGCCAGTTACTTTTTTTGTAAATTTAATAATGCTTACTTATCTCATGTTATTACTATCATATTTAAACATAAATAAAAAAACAAAATTAATAAAATAAAAATCTTATTTATTTAAAAATATGCCATATTTAATCTTTTAATTTATGCTATAATACTTAATAAAAGAGGGTGAATATGAACAAGAATACCAAATATTTAGAAAGAATGATAATAAGATTAATTGTTATTGCACTTTTAATATTTTTCTTTTTTATGAATTTTTCAAGTGTAATGCAATCAATAGTTAAATTTTTATGGATGCTCATGCCGTTTTTGCTTGGCTTAGTTATAAGCTATGTGGTAAATATGCCCATGGTTCTAATCGAAGAATTTTTATTTTTAAAAGTCAAAAATAAAAGGCTAAGAAGGGCATTTGCAATTATTTTAAGCTATATTATTGTACTTGGTGCGCTTACAATAATAATATTATTTGTCATGCCACAAGTGATCACTTCCGTTCAGACAATGCGTTTAAAATTACCTGCATTTATGAAGTATTTGTCTGATATGCTAAAATCACATCAGATGACAAAAGAATTAGGCTATAAAATTGATCGACATTCCTATACAGTAGGATATAGTGATGTTATAGAATTTATTAATGGTTTTTTAAAGACTGGAAATATTGAGACCATTTCATCGGTATTAAAGACAGTAAGCACTATCTTCTCTACTACTTTTAATACCATACTTGCATTTATTTTTTCCATTTATGCACTTGCAGGAAAGGAAAAATTACAAAGACATATGAAAAAAATCATCTACACATTTTTAGATGAAAAAAATGCTGATAAATTAATGCATGTTCTTTCAGTTTCAAATGATTCCTTTAGAAAGTTTATTGGAGGAAGAATTATTGATGCATTCATTATTGGTGTTTTATGCTTTGTAATTACAAGTATTTTTAAAATTCCATATGCTTCTGTTATATCTGTAGCTGTTGGTTTTACAAATATTATTCCTATAGTAGGACCATTTATTGGAGGGGCTTTTGGGTTTGTTATGATAGTAATATCATCTCCGATAAAATCGATAATATTTCTTGTTATTATTTTAGTATTGCAACAATTAGATGGAAATTTTATATTTCCAAAGATTGCAGGACGCTCAATGGGGCTACCGGCTATATGGACATTACTAGCTGTAAGTCTTGGAGGATCTTTGTTTGGAATAGTTGGTATATTATTTTTTGTTCCATTGTTTAATATTGTATACAGACTTATGGGAGAATACACAGATAAGACAATAAAAGAAAAGAATTTAAATTTGGAGGATAAATGAAATTAGATAAAAATTATAGACAGAAATTAAAGGTTTATACAATATCAATAATATTATTTTTTATACTATGGAATTTAAAGGATGTCTCTGGCGTATTATCAAAGGCCATTTCCATTTTCACGCCATTTTTAATTGGTTTTGCCATAGCTTTTATAGTTAATTTACCGCTTAATTTTATAGAAGATAAGATTTTTAAAAAAGTAATTAAATCGGAAAAAAGAAAGAGCATAAGACATGCAATATCAATACTTGTAAGTTATTTGCTGGTATTTATAATCATCATATTCTTACTATATATAATCATTCCACAATTAATTGAATCTATGAATTCACTATTTAGTAGAATACCTGTATTTTTTGAAATGGTGATAGAAAAGATGAGAGAATATTCTGTATTTGATAGGCTTAGATACACTTTAGAAAATGAAATGGACAATGTAAATTGGAATAATGCTATGAAAACTGCAGCTAGATTTGTAACAAAAGGATCAGCTCAGTCTTTTTCTATGATTGGAGGAGTTTTAAATACTATATTTAGCTCACTTCTAAACATACTTTTGGGTTTAGTATTTTCAATTTATGTTTTATTAAGCAAAGATAAATTAAAATACCAATCAAATAGAATGCTTTATTCTTTGTTCAAAGAAAAAATTGCAGATTATCTAAATCATGTTGCATCAGTATCATATGAATCATTCTCAGGATTTTTACAAGGACAGATGACCATTGCAACAATACTTGGAATTATGTGTTTTATAGGTATGCTAGTTTTAAGATTACCTTATGCAGCTATGATTTCTGTTTTAATTGGATTTACTGATTTAATACCAGTTTTAGGTCCTTTTTTAGGAGGGGCTATTGGTGCATTATTGATTTTTATAGAAAATCCAATGCAAGCTCTTGTATTTATCATATTTGTAGTGGTAATTCAACAAATAGAAAGCAATGTAACATATCCATTAATTGTTGGAAATAAAATAGGAATTCCTTCTATGTGGACTCTAGTTGCAATAACAGTAGGAGCAAGCTTATATGGTGTTTTAGGCATGATATTATTTGTACCATTATTCTCAGTCATTTATGTGCTTTTAGGAGAATTTACTAATTATATGCTTAAGAAGAGAGAAGTAAGAATTGAAGATAAGACTCAAAAACCATAGTTTAGGAGATTTCGTGCCAGTTTTAGATAAAAGAGTAGGCTATGGAGGTTATCAAAAAAATCTTTTAAAGATGGGTATTAAAAAATTCTATGCTGACAGATCCTGCGTAGTCACTGCTTTTACCAATGTATTTTTGTATCTTTTTAGATGGGGCGAAGACTTTGATGTTGATGAATTTAACAAATATCAATACGAATTTTTCAATCTTATAAAACCGACAATTGCAGGGGTTCCAACTGCTGGATTTTTAAAGTTTAAACTTAGAAAATTGCTTAAAAAATACAAATTAAAATCTCATATATTGGTGGATACTTTTTTGAAAAAGACTTCACTTAAAGAAAAAACAGAATTTATAATTGAAGCATTAGAGAAAGATTTGCCTGTAATCTTATTTAATTGGCAGTCGAAAAATATTTCGATTTTGAAAAACCATGCAGTTACAATTACCCAAATTGAAGGCGATAAAAATGATCCAATTATAACAGTATCTAGCTGGTCGAATAAATACAAGGTCAAATTAAGAGATTTAAATGATCAATTTAGCCTTTATAAGTCAATGATCTATTTTGAAAGAGAGGATATTATGAAATTTTTAAAGGTTGAAATTTTTATACCTGAAGAAAATGAGAAAGAATTGATAGAAAAATTAAATGAAAAAGAAATCTTAAAATATGGAGACTACGATTCTTGCTATTCAAAAACTTCTGTAAAAGGACATTTTAGGCCACTTGAAAATTCAAATCCTTTTATAGGTGAAAAAAATCAGATAAATGAAGTGAATGAAGTAAAAATAGAATTTAGAATAAAAAGACAGGATAAAAATATCTGTGATGAGATAATAAGAAGTGTTCATCCATATGAAGAGCCTGTTATAAATTACATTGAGCTAATATAGGCTTGAGCTTTATAATATTATTACTAAATTTTAAAAGCTATGAGAAATCTTTATAACTAGACAAAAAGTAAAAAATATTGTAAAATTAAACAAAGAGTATGAAAGCGTTCATATTCTGCGAACATTTTTTCTAATTCATAGGGGGATAGAATGAAAATCAAAAAATTTCTAACAGCAATGTCAATTGCTACACTTTCAACAGTACTTGTTGCATGCGGATCTGGTACAGACAAAGGATCAAATCCTGATGCAGATCAAGCTTCAGCAACAGAAGCTAAAGTTAAAGCTACAATGGTAACAGATCAAGGTGGTGTAAATGATAAATCATTTAACCAATCAGCTTTTGAAGGCTTAACAGAAGCTCAAGATGAAGGCAAAATCACTTTTAGATACCTTGAAAGTCACAAAGAAGCAGATTATCCACAAAATCTAGAAGCGGCTTTGGATGATGATGCCGATATTATATTTACTATAGGATATGCTTTATATGAAGATACTAAAAAATCTGCTGAAGCAAATCCAGATCAATTATATGCAATCGTTGATAGTGCAAATTTAGACAATGTTAAAAACTTGACAGGAATTACATTTGCTGATCATGAAAACTCATTTTTAGCAGGATATGTTGCAGGAATGCAAACTGAAACAAATAATATAGGTTTTGTTGGCGGAATGAAATCAGAAGTTATTGACAGATTCGAATGGGGCTTTAAAGCAGGTGTAAAATATGCTGCTAGAGAAAACGGCGAAGATATCGAAGTTCAAACACAATATGCAGATAGTTATACTGATGCAGGTAAAGGCAAATCAATAGCTAATCAAATGTATCAAAAAGGTGCAGATATTATATTCCATGCATCAGGCGGAACAGGAGCAGGTGTAATAGAAGCAGCTAAAGAAAATAGCAAATATGTAATTGGTGTTGACCGTGACCAACAAGAAGAAGCACCAGATAATATGCTTTTATCAACAATTAAAGGTGTAGGACCTGCTGTTAAAGAAATCTGTGAAGAAATTGCAGAAAAAGGCGATAAATTCGAAAGTGGAAAGACAATTCCTTTTGGACTTAAAGATGGAGATGCTTTAAGCATTAAATTTGCAGACAATAATTTGGTTCCACAAGAAATCAAAGATAAAGCTGATAAAATTAGAGACGAAATCGTAGATGGAACAATCGAAGTTCCACAAAATGAAAAAGAATTCGACTCAATGGGCTATAAAGATTAGAAAATGGAATGAAAAAAAGGTAAGAGACATTTTCTTACCTTTTTTTAGATATTAAAATATGTAGGGAAGGATTATGAAAAAATATTTTAATGAAACGCCAGTAATCCAATTAAAAAATATCACAAAGAGATTTGGTGACAATCAAGTCTTAACCGATGTGAATTTTGATCTTCATAAATGTGAGGTCCACGCACTTTTGGGAGAAAATGGGGCTGGTAAAACTACACTAATGAATATTTTATATGGAATGTTTCCTCCGACTGAAGGTGAAGTTGTAATAAATGGAAATTCCAACAAATGGATGACACCCAAAAAGGCGATAGAATCAGGAATTGGAATGGTGCATCAACATTTTATGTTGGTAGGTCCATTTACTGTAACTGAAAATATTATGCTTGGTCAAGAGATCACAAAGAATGCTTTTATCGACAAAAAGAAAGCCAGAGAAAAGGTCGTAGAACTTTCCAATAGATATGGACTAAAAATTGATCCGGATAAAAAGATAGATGATATTTCCGTAGGAATGCAACAAAGAGTTGAAATTTTAAAAGCTCTTTACAGAGGAGCAGATATTTTAATTTTCGATGAGCCGACAGCAGTGCTTACTCCTCAAGAGATCAAAGAATTTATTGAAATTGTTGAAAATCTGACAAAGCTTGACAAGTCAATTATTATCATCACTCATAAATTAGCAGAGATTAAAGCCATGGCCGATACTTGTACAATAATTAGAAGAGGAAAATTTATCGATAAATTAATGGTCGATGAGGTTGATGAAAATATCTTAGCAGAAAAAATGGTTGGACGTGATGTAAGCTTTAGTGTCAATAAAAAAGACAAAGAAGCAGGGGATGTTCTCTTAGAAATAAAGGATCTTGTTGTCAAAGACAATAGAGGACTAGATATTGTTAAAGGATTGAATTTAAATCTTAGAAAAGGTGAAATACTTGGTATTGCAGGTGTTGATGGCAATGGTCAAAGTGAGCTTATTGATGCAATTACTGGAATGAGAAAAATAGAAAGCGGAAGTGTTATTTTAAATAATAATGACATTACTAATAAATCGCCTAGGGAGATAATCGATCTTGGAATGAACAATATTCCTGAAGATAGACAAAAAAGAGGTTTAGTGCTTGATTATTCTATAGCATATAATCTCATTTTAGAAAATGTTTCAAAAGATCCATTTAGCAAAAATGGAATTTTACAAAATGAAAAAATAGATCAAAATGCAAAAAAATTGGTCGAAGATTTTGATATCAGGCCAACAAATATCAAAGCACATACAAGAGATCTCTCAGGAGGTAATCAACAAAAGGTCATAATTGCAAGAGAAATCTATAATGATCCAGATGTTTTAATAGCAGCTCAACCAACAAGAGGACTAGATGTCGGAGCAATTGAATTTATTCATAGATACTTAGTAGAACAAAGAAATAATAACAAAGCAGTACTTCTAGTATCATTTGAATTAGATGAAATAATGGATCTATCAGATAGAATAGCAGTAATATATGATGGCAAAATTGTTGGTGAAAGAAGACCAAAACAGACCGATGAATTTGAAATTGGAAGACTTATGGCAGGTGGTAAATAATGGAAAGAAATGAAATAAAAAATATAAGACAGCGAAAATTCTTTCATTCGAATAATAAACTAGTATTTATTTTAATATCAATACTTATAGGTTTTCTAGTCGGAGCTGTTGTTTTGGCCCTTGCTGGATACAATCCAATTGAAGCGTACAAATCATTATTTCAAGGAGTATTTAGAAAACCAAGAAATGTAGGTTGGATGATTGTAAATGCTACACCAATAATTTTTACAGGACTTGGTGTCGCATTTGCATTTAAAACAGGTCTTTTTAATATTGGAGCTGAAGGTCAATATATGATTGGTTCAATTGTAGGATTTGTTTTGGGCTATCTTCTTCATCTACCGCTTATACTTCATGTTTTGGTGATTTTAGTAGCTGCAGCACTTGCCGGAGCAATATATGGTGGGCTTGCAGGATTTATAAAAGCTAAATTTGGAATGCATGAAGTAATAACGACTATAATGCTTAATTGGATAGCTTTTTATTTTACTAATTTTATAGTAAATAGACCACTTTTTAAGATGCCAAACTCAATGGGAACTTATGAAATTCAAGAAAGTGCAAGAATTACATTTCCAAAGCTTTCAGAAAATGCACCAGAGTTTTTAAGATCATTTTTTGGAGCAAGTGTTCATTTTGGAATAATACTTGCAATTATAGTTGCTATAGTTTTGTATTATATATTAGAAAAAACAACTTTAGGCTATCAACTAAAAGCTGTGGGCTTAAATGATGAAGCAGCAAAATATGGTGGAATTAACACCAATGCAAAGCTTACACAATCAATGGCGATATCAGGAGCAGTATGTGCACTTGGCGGAGCATGTCAGGTTATGGGATACACCTATGGAATTTATTTTTTGAGTTCAATGGAAAATTTCGGTTTTGATGGACTTGCAGTTTCACTTTTGGCAAATAATAATCCCTTTGGTTGTATCTTTACAGGAATGTTCTTTGGTGGATTAAATTATGGTGGAAGCAATATTCAAAGAGTACTACAAGTACCAACAGAGCTTATTAATATAATAATGGGAACTATAATAATTTTCACAGCAATACCACTGGTATTTAAGATTATAAGAGCCAAAGTAAGAAAGAAAAGGGGTGCTTAGATGTTTAATTTAACTATGTTAGGACTTATTATAGGAAATACTTTCATTAATGCAACTCCTATACTTTTTACAGGGCTTGGTGGAATGATGAGCGAAAAAAGTGGAGTCACAAATATTGGACTTGAAGGAATGATGGCAATAGGTGCATTAATTGCAGCTACAGTCGGCTTTTATGTTGGAAATCCATGGATAGCTTTGATAGCAGGAGGCCTTGCAGGAATGTTTTTTGCACTAATCCATGCTATAATATCCATAACTTTTGCAGGAGATCAGACTATTTCTGGTATTGCAATAAACTATCTTGGTCCAGGACTTGCATTGTTTTTGGGAAGATTATTCTTTGATGGAGCAACTCAGACAAAGACAATTCCTTCAGAAGCAAAAATACCAATACTTTTTAAAAATGTATTTAATGGACATCCATTTTTATCAAATGTATTTAGCCAATATGCAACAGTATATTTAAGTCTATTATTTGTAGTTTTGGTATATATTTTCTTATACAAAACTAAATGGGGACTTAGAGTAATAGCTGCAGGAGAGCATCCTAGAGCATGTGAAACTTTAAATATTAATGTAGTAAGAGTTAGATATTTATCGGTGCTATTTTCAGGATTTATGGCAGGAATTGGTGGAGCTAGTCTATCAATTGCAGTAGTAAGTTCATTTTCTCCAACACTTGTTGCAGGTCAAGGATTTATAGCACTTGTTACAGTAATTTTTGGTAAATGGACACCTCATGGGGTGCTTTTAGGATCAGTATTTTTTGGTCTAGCACAAGCTGTTGCAGTGTTTTTTGGAGGGACATCTTTACAAATTCCATCAGAATTTATATCAATGATTCCATATATTGCAACATTATTGATATTAATATTCTTTGGAGGAAAGACATTAGCTCCAACAGCAAGTGGAAAGCCATATCTAACAGAAGATATACAATAAAAGAAAGTGCAATAAATTTGGCTTCTAATAGTTTAGCTAAACTATTAGAGGTCAACTTAGCACTTTCTTTTTTTTATGAATCTGTTAAAATCTTATTATAGACTAAGATTTTAGTTTGGAGAGGAAGATATGAAGTTTTTAAGAAAAATACTCTTAGCAGTAGTATTTACAATAATGCTTTTTTCATTTAATAGAGGAGTTTCTAATTTATTCTATTATCAAAAAATCGATGAGGGAATAGATCAAATAAAAAAAATTAATCCTGTAAGATTAGTAGGCAATTTAAAAGATGATCAAATAAAAGAAGTTTTTTCAAAGTTAAGCGATGATGGATACTATTTTGACAATTCTTTTTATTATGAAAGCAATGTTAATCATAGAAAAATTACTGTTGCCTATATAAATAAAGAATTTTATGAATTTTCAGGCATTGAGTCTGATGTAGAATTTAGAGACAGTGATTTTTCGTCAATTAGGATTGAAAATGTACTTGTAAGTGAGAATTTAAAAAAGATTTATTCAAAAAATCGTCAATACTATATTAATGGTATACCAATAAGAATAAAAGGATATATCGATTCGTCCAAAAATTATCTTTCGCTTACTAGAAATCATCTTATTAATTTAAAAGACACTATTTTAATACCGGTAGATAAGGATCTTTTTAACAGAAGTAAGATTTTAAAAAGATCATATATTGAAAATACTATTTTCAATGAAGGAGAATTAAAAGGCAAAGATTTAGATTTTAAAGAAGAAAATATTTTGGATAGACTTAATAAAAATAGAAAAAATAAGAAAAATTATTTTTTGATAGAAATCACATTTGCTATTTTAGTATTTGCCTTGTGGATTTTTGTGCTTTCAAAGAAAATGAAATCTATTAAACTCATAGATCTATTTTCAATAGGTTTTATAGCACTGGGGATTCAGATTCTTTTATATCAAATGGGATTTTTTATAAGTGGCGATATGATATTTGTAATAAGCAATATTTTCTTGATTTTTTTAAGCATTATAATGATAAATGCGATGAGATTTTAAAAAGTAGAGGTATAATGATCTAGAAACGATATCACAGGAGGTAATATGAAGTTTTTTCTCGATACAGCAAATATAGAAGATATTAAAAAGGCAAATGATCTTGGTTTATTAGATGGAGTTACAACCAATCCATCACTTATAAACAAAGAAGGAAGAGATTTTGAAGAGGTAATAAAAGATATTGCAAATACAATAAAAGGACCAGTATCAGCTGAAGTTACAACTTATGATTATGAATCCATGGTAGAAGAAGCAAGAAAACTTGCCAAATGGGCAGACAATGTA
Organism: Tissierellia bacterium; assembly: GCA_030527425.1. Lineage (GTDB taxonomy): Bacteria > Bacillota > Clostridia > Tissierellales > Peptoniphilaceae > JAUNAV01. Next base: position 8,631 of record JAUNAV010000004.1, on the reverse strand, counting down.
GTTGTTAAAATCCCAATGACTAGAGATGGTCTTAAGGCTATTAATACATTGAGCAAAGAAAATATAAAGACAAATTGCACATTGATCTTTTCTGTAGCACAAGGACTTCTTGCTGCAAAAGCTGGCGCAACATATATTTCACCATTTATTGGAAGAATAGATGATATGGGCGAAGATGGAATTAGACTTATTGAAGATTTAAAAGATGTCATGGTTAATTATGGTTTTGATACTGAAATAATTGCAGCAAGTATTAGAACAAATAAACACTTGGAATTATCTGCATTAGCAGGAGCTGATATTGCTACAATTCCAGCTAATATCTTTGAAAAACTTTATTCTCATCCTTTAACAGATAAAGGTATTGAAGGTTTTAAAAAAGATTGGGAAAAATTTACTGGTAAATAAATTTAAGGCCTCACTTTGAGGTCTTAGTTTATATATTAAAGTATTTCATTAAATTATTGACGAAGTATATATATTTTAATATAATTAAGCTGAATACATGAAAGGAGACTTGCACAATGAAAAAATTTACCCAAAGCTTGGTTTTCAAACTCTTATTGGGTATCATAATTGGTATTGTAATAGGTCTTGTTTCAAATGAGACATTTATGACAATAATAGTGCCAATAAGAAATATTTTATCAAGCTTTATCACTTACATGGTTCCATTAATTATTTTGGGATTTATTACACCTGCAATTGTGTCATTAAAAGAAGACATAGGCAAAGTACTTGGTGTAACATTATTAATTTGCTATATCTCATCAGTAGGAGCTGCGGTATTTTCAATGGTATCAGGTTATACAATAATTCCACATTTAGATATTGCAAATAATGTAGGAGCAGGAAGAAAACTTCCAGAAAGTCCATTTGAACTTACAATCGATCCAATATTTCCAACAATGACAGCACTTATAACTGCCATACTTGTAGGTATTGCAACATTATCTACAAAAAGTACTACTTGGGAGAATCTTCTTAAAGAATTAAACAATATAGTAATGTGGATAGTAGAAAAGATAGTTATAACACTTCTTCCAATCTACATAGCGACAACTTTTGCAACACTTGCATATGAAGGAGCAATCCTACATGAATTACCAATATTCTTAAAGATCATTATAATCGTAATTATAGGACATTATATTTGGTTAGCACTGCTATATGCTATAGGTGGAGCACTTTCTAAAACAAATCCTTTTGAGGTTTTAAAACATTATCTACCAGCTTATGTTACAGCTTTAGGAACAATGTCATCAGCAGCAACACTTCCAGTATCATTACGTCAAGCAGGACGTGCTAAGACATTGGGACCAAAAATTAGAGACTTTGTAATTCCAATTTGTTCTAATACTCATCTTTGTGGTTCGGTATTGACAGAGACATTTTTTGTAATGACAGTAAGCAAAATCCTTTATGGACAATTGCCAGCGCTTTCTACTATGATTACATTTGCTTGTTTACTTGGAATTTTTGCCATAGCTGCACCGGGAGTTCCTGGAGGAACAGTTGTAGCTTCCCTTGGACTTATAATTTCTGTCTTAGGTTTTGATGAATCGGGAACAGCTCTTATGCTTTCAATTTTTGCGCTTCAAGACTCATTTGGAACAGCATGTAATATAACAGGAGATGGTGCAATTGCACTTATGGTAACAGGTATTTTCAAAAAAGTACCAGGAAGAAATGGCAATCCACCATATGAAGAAATAAAAGACGATATAATCGAATAATTTAGAAGAAGGCTTAGGCCTTCTTTTTTTTGTCTAAAAATTAACTAATAATTTGAAAATAAAATATCGGGTAAATATTAATTAGGAGGTTATGATGGATTATAATATTTTGATTGCAGGCGCAGCTGGTCAAGGTATGGATACAGTTGTAGCCAATTTAAATAAAGTTTTACAAAGATCAGGTTATCATTTATGGACCAATGCTGATTACAAATCACGTGTGCGTGGTGGACATAATTTCTTTCAAATAAGATTTTCAGAAGATGAAATTACAAGTCACAAAGACGAATTGGATATGATATTTGCACTTAATAAAGAAAGCATTGATTATCATATAGACAGACTTAAAAAGGAAAAATCCATAGCAATAATCGATGAAAGCATTGAAGGATATGAAGATGATAATAGAGTTAAAAAATATCCTATGAATGAAAAATCAAAACAGATAGGAAATCCTAAATTGCTTTCATCGATTGGGCTTGGCATTATAATGAAATTTTTTGGTTTAAATTTAGATATTGCCAAAGATATAATTGCTGAGAAGTTTAAAGATGAGATTTTAGAGATGAATAAAAAGGCTCTTGATTATGGTTATTCACTTGAAGATAGTATTTATAAACTTGAAAAAATTGATTGGGACAATATCTTAATAAATGGAAATCAGGCTGTGGCTTTAGGTGCAGTAGCTGCAGGTTGTAAATTTTATTGTGGATATCCTATGACACCATCAAGTGGAGTGCTTGATTATATGTTTAGAGCAAGTGAAAAATTAGATATTGCAGTTGAACAGGTTGAAGATGAAGTTGCAGCACTTAATATGGCTTTAGGCGCATCATTTACAGGTGTTAGGGCAATGACAGGTTCATCTGGTGGAGGAATTGCACTTATGCAAGAGGCTATAAGTCTTCAAGGTGTTACAGAGACACCCATTGTTTTAATAAATGTAATGAGACCAGCCCCAGCTACAGGACTACCAACTTACACTGAACAATCTGATTTGCGTTTTATGATGCATGCAGGACATGGAGAATTTCCAAGATATATAACGGCTCCAAGAAATGCACAAGATGCATTTGATAAAACAGTTAAATCTTTTGATATTGCAGAAAAGTATCAGTTAATATCAATGATTTTATCAGACCAATATTTAGCAGATGTCGACACTACTCTAGATCCTTTTAATCTAGATGAAATTACGATAAATAGATATCTTGCAAATCCAGATGATTATAAAAAAGGTGAATACAAAAGATATGAGATAACTGAAAATGGAATATCGCCAAGGCTTATTCCAGCACATGCCAATGGAAATTTTGTAATGGCTGATTCAGATGAGCACAATGAATTAGGTAGAATTGATGAATCCGCAGACAATAGAGTAAAAATGGTAGACAAGAGAGCTAAAAAGTTTGAATTATTAAAAGAGGATGTCGAAGAACCATGGGAATATGGAGCGGAAGACTTTGATATTTTAGCTGTATGCTTTGGTTCAATTCATGGAAATTTAAAAGAAGCTATAGATATATTAAATGATGAGGGCATGAAGATAAAAGGATTATCCTTTGGAGATATTTATCCACTGCCAACTGGGAAATTGTCTAAATATCAGAAAAAAGCTCATAAATTTGTAGTGGTTGAACAAAATCACGATGAACAATTTGAATCATTAATAAGACAACAATTGCTAATAAAACCAGATAAAAGTATTAGAAAATATGATGGTAGACAGATGAGCCGTGACTTTTTAGTAGAAAAATTAAAGGAGATATAATGAGTTTTAATATAACAAAAGAAACTGCTTGGTGTCCAGGATGTGGCAATTTATCTATTAGACAAGCGCTTAAAAAAGCTTTAGATGAACTAGATCTATCGACAGATGATCTTTTAGTATCTGCTGGAATTGGACAGGCAGGAAAATTACCACAATTTATAGATGTAAATGCATTTGCCGGCTTACATGGAAGAGCATTGCCTGTGGCTATTGGAATGAAATTATCTAATCACAAGATGAAAGTATTGGTTTCAGGTGGAGATGGTGACTCCTTAGGAGAAGGAGGAAATCATCTAATCCATGCAATTAGAAGAAATATTGATATAGTACAATTAGTTCATGATAACCAAGTCTATGGACTTACAAAAGGGCAAGCATCTCCTACAACACCTCAAGGCCAAAAGGCAGCAATGAGTTATACAGGTTCAAGACCATATCCAATGCATCCTTTGACATTGGCTCTTACAATGGGAGCAGGCTTTGTAGCTAGAGGATTTGCAGGTGATATTGAAGGATTAAAAGAGATAATCAAAGAAGCACTTAAATTTAGAGGTTATGCAATAATTGATATCTTACAACCATGTCCTTCATGGAATAAAATAAATACATTTCAGTGGTATAAAGAAAGAGTAAAACCACTAGGTGATGATTATGATCCTACAGATTTTAATAAGGCATATGAATTATCATTAAAATGGGAAGATGAAATACCAACGGGTATTCTTTATAAAAAAGAAAGACCTATATATGAAGAGAATTTCTCATTTATTAATGGCGATGCCTTAGTCGATAGAAAATTAGATCCAAAGGATGCACAAGTGTTAATAGATGATTTAAGATAAACTGGAGTTTTCCAGTTTTTCTTTTGCCTGTCTTTATAATTTATAATTTATTTGCTATAATTATCATAAGATAGGAGAGAATATGGATATTTTTATTGATTTAGATGGAACGATTATAAAAAGTGAAGAAGGCGTGTTAAATGCCACAGAAGTCGCTTTAAAAAAGAGAAATATAGAATATAAAAGAGAAGATTTATTAGAATTTATTGGACCACCACTTTCAGTATCTTTTTTAGACTATGTAGAAGAAGCCGAAGTTGAATCTGCAATCAAAGATTTTAGAGAGTACTACGAAGATGGCGGAATGTTTGAATGCGAATTATATGAAGGGATAGACTTACTTATAAAAAAATGGTCTAAAGATCATAGAATATTTCTGGCAACAAGCAAAGGACATGATTTTGCTATTGAAATTATCAAATACTTTGGATTATATGAATACTTTGATGGATTTTACTGTGCTTCAATGGATGGCAAGATAGTTCACAAAATTGATGTTTTAAAACAGGCTGTAAAAAATGAGAAATTAAATAATCCTGTTATGATAGGCGATAGAGGAAGCGACATGAAAGCTGCAAATGAATTGGACTTTAAAACCATAGGTGTTCTTTATGGATATGGAAGCAAAGAAGAATTAGAAGAAAATAATGCACAAATGATAGCTCAAAGAGTAGAAGACTTGGAGCTTTTAATATGAATATAATTCTAGATATGGGAAATGTGTTAATTGAATTTGCAGGCCCAATCTATATCAAAAAACATTATCCAGAATTGGAATTTTTGATAGATATAATTTTTAGATCTGAAAACTGGCAGGAAGTTGATAGAGGAAATTTAAATGAAGAGCAATTAATCGATATATTTAAAAATAGATTTCCACAATATAGAGTTCAAATAGAAGATATATTATTAAATTGGCATAAGGAAGTTAGATTTATAAATCAAGATGTATTTGAAAAATTTAAAGAATATAAATTCTATGCTCTTACTAATATGGGCAAAAATCATTTTGAATATATAAAAAATAAAAAAGCTTTTGATAAATTTGATGGAGTAGTTGCTAGTTTTAAATATCATAGCATAAAACCAGAAAAAGAAATTTTTGAAATATTAATTGATAAGTATAAAATTGAACCAAAAGAATCTTTTTTTGTAGATGATAATGTGTTCAATGTAAATACAGCTAAAAAACTAGGATTTAAATCAATGGTCTATGATAAAGAAAAATCAAGGCTTATTGATTTTATTAAGGAGAATTATGCCAAATAATTATAGCAATTTAATAGATACGATCAAAGAAATTGAAAATAATAGCAATAAGGTTGTAAATAATCCTTCAGGATTTTTTCAATCAATAGACTGGAGCTATCTTTTATTAAAAACTATAGGCCTTGTTATAATACTTGCGATAGGCATTACATTTATTAAATTTTTAAGGATTGTAATAAAAAAATTTCTTCAAAGACATGATTCAACAAAAGCTGTAAGATATCTAGTTGATCAAGTTATAAAAATTTTCTTATATCTAACCTTATTTTTAATTGTAATGGGTTATTTAGGCATTAAAACGACATCTTTTGTTGCTTTGATTGCATCCCTTGGAGTTGGTGTAGGGCTTGCTCTTCAAGGATCCCTTTCTGATTTAGCTAGTGGAGTTTTAATAATAATTACAAGACCATTTCAATTTGGAGATATTGTCTATATTGATACAATTGAAGGTGCAAGACTAAAGGTACAGAGAATAGGATTTTTTGATACAAGATTTTCAACGGTTGATGGCTTTATCGAAATAATTCCAAATAGAGAATTGATGCAATCTAGAATAATTAATATTTCAAAAAATGAATGGATCCAACTTAATATTGTAATTGGCATTGGTTATTCGGATGATATCGATAAAGCTAGAGAACTTGTACTAGATGAACTTAGTAAAATCAAAAAGATAAATCAGGATATGAACAAAAATGTCTTCATCAAAGAATTAAATGATTCATCGGTTGATTTACTTATAAAAGCATTTGTAAAACCAGAGGACAATTTGAAAGTCTCTTTTGAAGTAAAAGAAAATGTCAAAAAGAGATTTGACAAAGAAAATATTGAAATACCATTTCCCCAATTGGATATACACAACAGATAAGCCGCAGTTAACTGCGGCTTTTGAGGTATGAGATTTATATTTTTATTTTAATAAAAATACTGCAAATGATGAATCTTCAAGTATCTTTCCAGATATCTCATCTTCACCATCAAAATTAACAATATCACCTTGTTTAATAACAAGACTGTCACTTCCTACTTTTAGATCAATAGATCCTTCAAGTAATAAAAATACAACATCAGCTTCTGGATGATTGTGTTTGGGGATCACATCACCTTTTTTGAAGCTTCTTCTTACCAATTTACAATTTTTATTTAAATCATATACGCCTAATGATTCGATTTTTTTCATATTAGCCTCCTATATTCATATTAGCAAGTTAAAGAATTTTATTCTGTAACTTTAGTTACATAAATTAGAAAATATTTTGTTTAAAAAATAATTTGTTCTTTTAACAAATATATAATATAATATCTAAAAAATAAAGGGGGGGGGTAGTATATGGATGATAGTATCAAAAACAAAAAATATATATTTTTAAATATATTGATAGTTTTATTGTTTTCACTCAGTGCTTATAGTCTTTCAAAGACTGGCATTTTAATGGGCGATACTATAAATCAATTGAGCGATAAAAATTACAATGATGCTTTTAAAGTTATTGGATTTATAAGTATTTTTGTCGTAGTGGGATTTTTTAGCAATCTACTTGCATTTAGAATTATGTTTAAGATAGCATCTCGTAGAATGTTTTTTATTAAAAACAAACTTTTAAAAAGGGATATACAGTCAAAAGATTATAAAAAAGCAGATTATAGTACAAATATTGATACAGTATATCAGGGCAAATTTTTAACTATTTATAATATAATAAATCTAGTTTTAACTATGATATTTGCAATAATTGCTTTGATAAGTATCGATATTAGAGCTTTCTTTGTAGCTTTATTGGCTTCAGCTTTGCCATTGTTGGCACCACAGATTACAAAAAATAAATTAAAAGAATACACTAACAGATTTATAAATCAAACAGAAGCTTTTCAGCACTTTACATATGAGCATTTAGATATTAAAGATGAAATTTCGCGTTTTAATGTTGAAAATAAAGTTTTAGAAAGATATAAAAAACTTAATTTAAAACATGAAATTAGCAGATTAAAACAGAGAAATTTAATAAATTTATCGGGAATATTGGGTTCAAGCCTTGGAAGTTTTTCATATGTATTGGTGTTTTTAGCAGGTAGTTATCTTGTTAAATCAAATATTATTAAAGTTGGAGCAGTTATATCACTTATACAATTGATGAATTATTTGGTTGAGCCAGTTGTCGCAATTGTATCCTTAAAGGCAAATTATGATGCTGCCAAACCAATGTATGAAAAAATAAATGTTAAAGAAGAAAATATCAATAGTAAAAAAGAAGAAGTTAAAAAATTTGATCTTGTAGTAGATAAACTCAATTTTTCATTTGGTCATAAAAAAATAATAGATGATTTTTCCAAAACTTTTGAATATGGAAAAAAATATTTAATTTGTGGGGAAAGTGGCAGAGGAAAATCTACGCTTTTAAGATTAATAAGCGGTCAGTTAAATATGGTCAGTGGAAAGATATATTTTAAAAGTAATGGAGAAATTTTTGATACGAAAAATTATTTAATGGGGTATCAAAATCAACAAAGTAAGTTAATTAGTGACACCATTTATGAAAATATAAGTTTTTATAGATCAATAGATGAAAAATCAATTGACAAAATTAAAAATAAGTTTGGAATTGATTCTAGTTTAGATAGAAAAATCGATCCTATCGATGATTTATCTGGTGGCGAAAAAACGAGAATTGAATTGATGCGTGCGCTTATAAGACCAAAAAATATAATGATTTTTGATGAACCTACAACTGGTTTAAATACTAAGATGCAAAAAAAGGTAATCGATGAGATCTTAAAATTAGATTCTACTGTAATTATGGTATCTCATATTGATAATAGAGAATTTTTAGACAGATTCGATGAAATTATATATTTATAAAAAATGCCCAAAGAGCTATACTCTAAGGGCACTTTTTAATTTCTACAAATTTATTTTTAATTAAAAGTTCAAAGTATTTAAATAATCTAGGATAGAGTGGATCGATTTTTTGACCAAATTCTTTTTCAAGTAGATTTGCTATTTGTTCAATATTTC
>JAUNAV010000003.1:57687-67352 GCA_030527425.1 Tissierellia bacterium | reverse complement strand
ATTTTATTGATTTTATTTTTTCTAATCAGATTTATTTCTCATGCTATTTCAGGATATAAAGTATATGAGTATCCAAAACTTAGGCAAAATGTCGAAGACGATTTAACAAATAATATAAAAGTTTCAAATACAGAAGGAAGATCTTTGACTGCAAGTGAGAAAATAGATGATTTTAATCAGTTAATAGGCATGATAGAAAAAAGTTTTACACCTGATGAAAGAAATTTTTCTAATTATAAAATACTAATTAGCAAAAAAGATGAGTTTAGAAAACGAGTCTCAAAAACTAAAACAGATGATGAATTCTATGATATAATAGATGAATTTCTAGCAATTTTAAATGATGATGATTATAAAAGGATAAAAAAGAAAAGATATGATAATCTCTTAAAATATTATAAGGATGTCGATGAAGAAAATCCGTGGAAAGAAGCGATAGAAAATCCAAGAGCTATTGACAGATATCAAAGACTAATAGAATCAGAAAATCTAGACTATGATACAAATTTAGAGCTTAATTTAAGTGAGAATAAAAAAATTCTTGTAATTAGTATCGATGATTTCCTAAGGGAAAATGCTTCATCTGATAAAAAGAAAATTGATGATTTCATGAAAGAAAATAAAACTATTGAAAATGTAATAATTGATCTTTCAAATGTTTCATCTGGTGATAATGAGTATTGGGTAAATGTATTTTCTGAAACATTTATAAAAAATAAAATCAATTTAAAAAATAGAGTGCTCTATAGATCGGATATAAATGATGAATACTTAAAATATCTATCCAATAAGTCTCTTTGGCATTTTACAGATTATAAGAAACATCTATTAGATTATAATAAAAACTATAAAGGAATTAATTTAAATGATTATATGTATTATGATGATATGAATATTAAATTTGATGGTCATAATAGAGATTTTAATTTATATATTATCGTAAATTCAAATACAAAAAATGCTGCTGAGACATTTGCATGTATTATGCAAGTTACAAATAATGCATCTGTTGTGGGGCAAAAAAGTTTTGGAGATGCTTTAGGTATTTCAAATACTTATCATGTGCTAAAACATAGTGGATTGATAATAGAATTAAATACTACAAAACCAGTTAACTATTTTGGAAATATAGATAGTATAAATCCATTAAATCCAAATCTTACAATTAATTCTGAAGATATTGTAAAAACTGTAGAAGAAAAAATTAATAATAATTCAATTGATAAAGAAATAGATTATTTTAAAAATGAAGATATAATAAAATCTCTAGATAATGATGAAAACATAGAAGTAAAAGAGAAAAATAAAAGATGAGTTTTATGTACTGTCCTAAAAGTTTAAATAAAACAACTTAGAAAGGAACAGTACATACTCATCTTTATTTTTGTGCATCTAGATTTTTTGTTTTGGTCTGCTTATAATCTTTATCTATCCATAAAACTTCTATATTCTTATTCTTTATCATTTCTTTTCCATCTTCAAGATTATTTACGAATAAAGCCGTAGAAAATGCATCTGCTTTAGCGCTGTCATCAGTAATTACTGTAACTGAAGTAAAATCTGTTGCTGGCATTAAAGTTTTTGGATTAATAATATGATTATATCTTTTTCCATCTACTTCATAGTATCTTTGATAGTCACCACTTGTTACAATTGCACAATCTTTTACTTTAAGAACATTCGCATATTCTTTTGAGCTAAAATCAGGATTTTGTACAGCAATTTTCCAATAGCCATCTTCTGACTTCGGATTATCCCCTATGGTAACGACATTTCCTCCTGCTGAAATTATTCCATTATCAAGCCCTTCTTTTATTAGCTTTTGCTTTATTTTCTCCACAGCAAATCCTTTGGCGACTGCACCAACATCAATTTTTGTATTTGGATTATTTATATATACAGTACTTTTTTCTTTATTTACTTCTATATCATTTATATCTGTATACTTATTTTTTTCTTTTAGCACTTTCATTTCTGGTAATTTTGCCTTTTTAGGATGCTTTATACCTTCTTCTCTAAAATCATGCCATTCACTTAAAACAGATCCCATCGCTATATTTACAGAATGATTGGTTTTGTTATAATAATCTTTCGAAAATTCTAACAAATCAATTATATCCTTATCTACTTCAAGCTCTTTTTTTCCAGCATTGATATTTATCATAAAAATATTATTTATTCCCTTATAAGCATTGTAATTATCATAAAGATCATTATATCTCTTAAATTCTTTTTCTAATATATCCTTGTATTTTTCAAAATCCTTTTTTGAATTTTGATAGCTTGTAAATGTTATGATTGTATCAAAAGTATCAAATACTTGCGCTTCATATTTTTCTTGTTTACTACATGAACTTAATGTAATAAGTAATAGTAATGAAATTAATAATTTTTTTATCATATCTCTCCTTTTTTTAATCAATTAATTATGGTATAATATTATAGAAATGACGGGATGTGGCGCAGTTTGGTAGCGTACAAGTATGGGGTACTTGGGGTCGAAGGTTCAAATCCTTTCATCCCGACCAATGACAAGCTAGGCTTGTCTTTTTTTATTTTAATAAAGCTCACTTCAATATTAATTGTTAATAAAGTGAGCTTTTTGTAATTTTTTTTAATATGCCTAATGTGCTTTTACATCAGCCCATATTTCATCATAAACTTCTGCAAAATCGCTAGGATTTTTATATATCTCAAGTTTGTCTGTCTTTTTAAGATTTGGATATTGAATTTCTCTTTCCCATTTTTTAGGCTTAATGATTTCAATAGCCTTTTTTTCAGGAATTGATGCACCTGTATATATTCCATTTTTTGCCATATTTTCAGGTTTTAATAAAAAGTCAATAAATTTATAAGCATTTTCTACATTTCCAGATTCTTTATTAATCACCATGCAATCATACCAAATATTTGTTCCTTCTTTTGGAATTACATATTTTAAATTTTCATTTTCATATCTAGCTGTCAATGCATCTCCCGAATACATCAAAGAAATCCATGCTTCTTCATTTACCATAAGAGACTTAGTTTCATCGACCATGTAAGCTAAAACCAAATCTTTTTGATTTATTAGATCTTCTCTAGCTTTATTTAATTGATCGATATTTCTACTATTTAAAGAATAGCCATTTTTAATTAAACTTACTCCAATTGAATCTCTCATCGAGTCCATCATTATTATTTGATCTTTATACTTTTTATTCCACAAGTCCTTCCAAGAATTTATATCTTTAACAAATTTCTTATTATATACAATGCCAACTGTACCCCACATGTAGACAATAGAATGTTTAGATTGTTTATCATAGCTTAAATCTTTGAAATTATCATCGATGTATTTATAGTTTTTTAATTTGGATTTATCTAATTCAAGTATCATATCTTCATCAATCATTCTTTCAACCATGTAGTCTGAAGGAAAGATTACATCATATTTGCCGCCACCTTCTTTCATTTTCATAAACATATCTTCATTTTGGACAAAGGTGTCATAGACTACATTTATTCCTGTCTCTTTTTTAAACTCTTGAACAACTTCAGGTTCAATGTATTCTCCCCAATTGAATACATATAAATTATTATCATTTTTCTGACAAGATGTTAATGTAAATATCATAATTAGAATCAATAATTTTTTTATCATACTTCTTCCTCTATAATATTTGATCTCTTATTTATAACTAATAATAGTATTATTATTGAAATAAACATTATTGTAGATAGAGCATTAATTGCTGGATTAATACCTTTTTTTGCCATCGAGTAGACTGTTGTTGATATAGTCGAAACTCCATTTCCAATATTAAAAAATGAAATTACAAAATCATCCAATGACAAAGTAAATGCTAATAATGCTCCTGAAATTATTCCCGATCTGCATTCTGGTATTATTATCTTTCTAAAAGTAAAAAATGGATCAGCCCCCAAATCCATTGCAGCTTCTGGAAGTGATTTAGGCATCTGCTTTAGTTTAGGTAAAACTGACAGAATCACATAGGGAGTTGTAAATGTGATATGACTTAAAAGCAATGTCATGTATCCAAAATCCATTCTTATCAATTTAAAAATAACCATTAAGCTTATAGCCGTAACTATATCTGGATTTAAAACCGGTATATAATTTATATTAAGCAATACTTTTTTTCGTAGTTTTGGCATATAATATATTCCAATTGAAGCCATCGTTCCTAAAATCGTAGCTATGATTGTTGTGATGATAGCTACAATAATAGTAACATAAAAGGCATTTAAAATTTCTTCATTATGAAATAATTCAATATACCAATTTAAGGTAAAGCCTGACCAACTTTGTTTAATTCTAGAATTATTAAATGAAAAGACTGCCATAGTAATTATTGGTCCATAAAGAAATAAGAAAACAAAAAATAAATATATTCTTCTAATTATTTTCATTGCTCTGACTCCTTATCTGTTACAAACATAGCAAATAATATTATTATAAGTAATACTACAGAAATTGCTGAACCATAATGCCAATTACCTGCTATTTTAAACTGATGCTCAACTACATTTCCTATTAGATTATATTTATTTCCTCCTAATAATGCAGAGATTTCAAATGTAGAGATTGCAGGGATAAATACCATGGTAACTCCAGTTATAATTCCTGGAACTGACATTGGAAAAATTACATTTTTAAATGTGTTATAGTCATTTGCTCCTAAATCTTTTGCCGCTTCAATATATGATTTGTCAATTTTCTCCATAATATTGTAAATTGGAATTATCATAAATGGCAAAAAATTATATACCATACCTAAAAGAATTGAGCCTCTTGTATAAAGCATTTTAATAGCATCTATTCCAAATAATGATAAAAAGTTATTTATTATACCATTTCTACTTAATAAATTAACCCAAGCATAAGTTCTAACTAAAAAATTCATCCACATTGGTAGAATTATTAAAAGCATTAGTATCTTTGCTTTCTTTTTATCCATCTTATACAAAAAAAATGCTGTAGGATAACCAATTAACAATGAGATTATTGTACAAATGAATGCTTGCTTTATTGAATTTAAAAGCACGAAGAAGTACTTAGATTTAAAGAATTTTGATATATATTCAAATGAAAAATCTAAAGATTTGTACTCTCCAATATCACCAGTTGTAAAAGCATAGAAAATGACTAATGCTAAAGGAAATACAATAAACATCAAAGTCCAAATTATATAAATATATGATAAGCTTGTAAATTTTCTATTCATCTTCTATCTCCATAATATGAATATTATCTTCTATTATTTTTAGACTAACTACTGAGTTTTCTTCTTGTGGTATTGTAGATACAACTTTATATACAAAATCTCCTGTATCTACCAGCATCTCATAGTGAATTCCTTTAAAGACAACAGATTTTACAATGCCAGATAACATTTTTTCATCATATGTCACTAATTCTATATCTTCTGGTCTAATAACAACATCAACCTCTTCATTCTCTTTAAAACCAATATCTACACATTTAAATCTATAACCTGAAAATTCAACTAATTTATCTTTAATAAAGATCCCATCAACTATATTGCTTTCTCCTATAAATTTAGCGACAAATCTATTTTTAGGCTCATTATATATATCAATAGGTCTTCCTATTTGCTGAATTACTCCTTCATTCATTACAACAACTGTATCGCTCATTGTAAGAGCCTCTTCTTGATCATGTGTGACATATACAAAAGTTATGCCAATTTCTTGTTGTAGATTTTTAAGTTCTACTTGCATCTGTTTTCTAAGTTTTAAATCCAAAGCACTAAGAGGTTCATCGAGTAAAAGAATTTGAGGATCATTTACTAAAGCTCTTGCTATTGCAACTCTTTGTTGTTGGCCCCCGCTTAATCTTTCAGGTTTTCTTTTTTCAAATCCTCTAAGATTTACTAGATCTAACATCTCTTTTACCCTTTTGTCAATCTCTTTTTTGTTCTTCTTTTTTAATCTAAGACTAAAAGCGACATTCTCATATACATTCATATTTGGAAAAAGAGAATATTTTTGAAAAACTGTGTTTACATCTCTTTTATAAGGCTCAATATCTGTGACATCTTTTCCGTCGAAAATAACTTTTCCGCTATCGGCTTTTTCAAAGCCTCCAATAATTCTTAAAGTGGTAGTTTTACCACATCCTGAAGGACCTAGTAGGGTCAAAAATTCCCCCTCATTTATGTATAAATTTAAATTATCAAGTATAATATTATCTGAATATGATTTTGAAATATCAATTAGCTCTACTTCTTTTTTCATAAGATCCTCCTTAAAATTTTAATAGCAATTTAAAGTATAGCAATATGAATATTTTTAGTCAACAAGAAAGGAAAAAAATTTGAAATATTTATTTTTTAAATCAAATGATTGTGGCCTTTGTGAAGGCATGCTACAAAAAACTTATAATTATATTGATAAAGATAAAATTCAAATCATCCAATTAGAAAAAAATCCTCTACTAAGGGGTAAATATAATGTATTCTCTGCTCCTACACTACTTTTTATTGATAAAGAAAAAGAAGTTCATAGAGAAAGTGGATTTTTTAATTTTCAAATGATTAAAAAAATTCTTTCTCCATAAACTCCTTATAAATACAATGTATCGATATCTTTTTGAACTTTGATTTTTTCATTTTTTGCCCATTCATATAGTATAGAAGCTTGATATTTATCTTTAAACTCATTGAATTGATCTTCTAATCCAAAATCAAAAATTTTCATTCTATAGCTTTCTTCAGGTCTAAAGCTCGATAAGGTCTCCATCAAATCATCTCTTTGCTCTGCAGGAAGCTTTCTTGCAAATCTTTCCATAACTAGATATTTATCTAGTGAATCCCTTGATGGCATGCAATGAAATCTTTCAATATCACTTTCTATATCAATATAATTTTCTTCAATGTCGCTAGAAGAATCTAAATCTTGCATTATTCTAACAGTATCTAGGCTTTCAGTATCTAGCCAAATATTTTTTATATATGGGTCATCCCACATATTCCATTCTTCTACAAGCCATTTTAAGCTTATTCTATCAGCCATTTTCTTCCTCCTTTTCTATTTTAAAAATTATAGCTTCATATTCCCATAATTCTACTTTTACTTTTGTATCTTTAGAAGTAATTATTTGATTTTCATATCTCCTATCTCCACCATAAATTTCATCTAGAGTAGATAGGACTTTTTTTAATTTCACTTCTTTGTCGAATTTGAACTCATATGAACTTTTATAGGTATTTGTCATATTTAAGCATATAAAATACTCATCTTTGCCATTTGATCTAATATAGGAAAAAACAGAATTGATATTATCATCTACTACATTCCATAAAAATCCATCTTGATCATAATCTTTTTTATAGAAAGCTTCATTATTTTTGTAGATGTAATTCATATCTTTTACCAATCTATTGTAACTGTCATGAGTAGGATAATTAAATAGATTCCATGATAGTGATTTTCTTTCATTCCATTCATCAAACATTGCAAATTCATTGCCCATAAAATTAAGTTTCTTTCCTGGATGAGTCATTTGATAGATAAAAAATAATTTTAATTGCTTGAATTTATCTTCATAGCTACCACTCATTTTTCCTATCATGCTCTTTTTTAAATGAACAACCTCATCATGGCTTAATGGAAGAATGTATCTTTCATTGTAAAAATAAAACATTGAAAAATTAATAAGATTTTGAAAATTTGATCTATAAAATGAATCCATTTTAAAATATCTTATGGTATCATTCATCCATCCTAGATCCCATTTATAATCAAAACCTAGGCCATAATTTTTTTTATTTTTGCATACTGTATTATATGATGATGAGTCTTCTGCTATCATCATGACATCTTTATAATTTTGATCTACATAAGTATTTAATTGTTTTAAAAATGAGATATTGTATTCATTTTCTCCTCTATTTTCTTTGCCATCATAATAAATCATATTACTAATGGCATCTAATCTTATTCCATCAAAATGAAATTGACTAATCCAATAATCAATAGATGAAAGAATAAAATTTCTGACATGAGTCTTACTATAATCAAAATTTAAGCTGCCCCATTGTGAATACTGTAAATCTTTATAATCAGATTCATAAAGACTTTCTCCATCGTAAAATCCCAGACCATAGGAATCTGTAGCAAAATGTACAGGAACAAAATCCATTATCACGCCGATTTCATTATTGTGGCATAGATCTACAAATTCTTTCAAGTCCCTTGGACTTCCATATCTTTTAGTAAATGAAAAATATCCAGTAACCTGATATCCCCAACTTTGATCCAATGGATGTTCACATATTGGCATCAATTCAATATGGGTATAATTCATTTTTTTGACATATGATATTAGACTATCTGCAATATTTAATATATTATTAAACTCTTCTTTAAATTGCCAACTTCCAAGATGAAGCTCATATATATTCAAGGCTCTATCATAATTCTTAGTTCTTTTTTTAAGCCATTTCTGATCACTAAAATTATAATCATCTTCAATAATTTCAGTTGCAAATTCAGGTCTAAGGTCCATGCTTTTAGCAAA
Organism: Tissierellia bacterium; assembly: GCA_030527425.1. GTDB lineage: Bacteria > Bacillota > Clostridia > Tissierellales > Peptoniphilaceae > JAUNAV01. The sequence continues at coordinate 58,807 of JAUNAV010000003.1, read as the reverse complement.
TGGATCAGCTTTTAATGTATAATTATCATTATGTTTTACTAAGTATTTATAATAATCTCCCTTTTTAGCTTTAAGCTTTATAAAATGATAACCATACTTTTTATTTTTAAACATCAATATATCTGACCGATTAGTAAAATCTCCTCTTATATAGACAGATTCTGCTTTTGGGGCAAAGAGTCTAAAGATATAATAATCACCATCTTTTATTGCACCAAAAATTTCATAGCCTTTAGGATTAATGCCATATAAATAATCTTCAATTTTTTTAAAATCTGTATCAATAGCATTTATTTTCATTTTAGTCCTCAATCATTTTTTCAAGATGCTTTATGACCATATCAATACCAACCAAATTTTCTGCTCCTCTAGGTATAATTATATCTGCAAATTTTTTTGTCGGTTCAATAAATAATTCATGCATTGGCTTAACTTGAGAAATGTATTGATTTAGCACAGATTCTAGAGATCTATCTCTAAATTGTGTATCTCTAATGATTCTTCTTTGAAGCCTAATATCACTATCTGCATCTACAAATATTTTCACATCACATAAGTCCCTTATTCTTTTATCATAAAGTACTAGTATTCCCTCAACAAGAATTATTTTTTTTGCGTTAATCTTTATAACTTTATCACTTCTAGTGTGTATCTTGTAATCATAAGTAGGCATTAATATATCTATATTGTTTTTTAATTTTTTCAAATCTTCATAGAATTGTTCATTATCGAAGGCATCTGGATGATCATAATTTAATTTTTTCCTATCTTCGAAACTCATATCATCATGTGCCTTATAATAATTATCATGACTGACGACTACAAGATCATCTTTAAAATAATTTTTAATCTTTTCAACAATTGATGATTTTCCACTAGCAGAACCACCAGCAATCGCTATAATTTTAATATCTTCCATAATTTAATTATAACATAATTTGTGTTTTTTCTCATGAAAAAATCCTCTAAGCAATTTAGAGGATTTTCATTTATTTATTCTTCTATTTCTTTTGTATATTCATATTTATCTGAATTTTTCTTTAATACAGTGTCTTCAAAATCAATGAGTTTTTTTGCGCCTGAAACTTCATAATCGGACTTAGTCTTAAAACTAACTCCT
>JAUNAV010000003.1:0-57587 GCA_030527425.1 Tissierellia bacterium | reverse complement strand
GAGTTTTTTTGCGCCTGAAACTTCATAATCGGACTTAGTCTTAAAACTAACTCCTTAATACTCATCTAGACCATCTATTTTCTTTTTTACATCATCGTGTTTTAATATTACATTTGTGTTTTCTTCTATAAATTATCATTAACATTCCATACATATGTCACTTCATTTCCATTTGAAAGTCTTGTAGTTTTATCAGTTCTCCTGAAACTGCAGCATTAAGTAATATCATCGTTTGGTCAACATCTTTGTTTTAAAAGTCTTTTAAAAATTCTTTTTTAAACTTAACATCCTTTTTATGATCCTCTGAAAATTTTCTATAGTCAATTTCTGCACTTGCAGTTCCTATACCATCATAACCCGAAGCATCAATTTTTACATAATCACTAAGATCAATTTCTTTTTTTCCGCACGCACTAAATACTATCATTAATACAAAAATAATGCCTATTTTTCTAAGTTGTTTTATTAAATTTTTCATCTTATAACTCTCGTCATTTTTTGATAATTGGCTAACTTTTATTCACCTTCTATAAGTTAACCTTTTCACATTTTCTAATATTAAAGGGCTTATAAAAAGCCCTTTTGTGAATTATCTTAATTTACTTTACTACATTTTGTAAACTTCCGTCAAGGAATTTATAAATATTGTCAAAAACTATTTCCGCTCTATTCTCCATAGCTTCATTAGTAAAAAAAGCTACATGATTTGTCAATACTACATTTTTTGCATTTCTAAGTGGATAATTAGAATCTAGTGGTGGTTCCATATCAAATACATCTATTCCTGCAGCTCTTATTTTGCCTTCATTTAATAATTTAGCTAAGTGATCATTATCTATTATTGGACCTCTTGCGCAATTTATTAAAATAGCATCATCTCTTATCAAATCCAATTTCTCTTTTGATAAAAATCCTTTTGTGTGAGAATTTAAAGGAAGATGAATTGAGATTATATCAGCTTCTTTTAACAATTGATCTAACTGTACATATTTAACGCCTAAATTCTTAATTTCCTCTTTTTGTGTTCTAGAATATGCTATTATTTCACAGCCAAATGCTTTAAACAATTCTATAGTTCTTTTTCCTATATTACCTGTTCCTATGATACCTATCTTCTTACTCTTTAAAGTATCTCCCAATAAGAAATGATTTTTATTTTCAAAAATATTCTCTCTATTTTCGTCAAATTTTCTCATAATATCAATAGCTAAACCAATTACCAATTCAGCTACTGATTGATCAGAATATCCACTTGCATTTTCAACAACTATTCCTTTTTCATTTGCAAAATCCACTGCAACATGGTCAGTACCTGTGAAAGCTACATCAATTAATTTTAGATTGGTATTTTCAATAACTTCTTTAGAAAATTTCTTATTAGTTATTACAGCAATATCACTGTCTTTAAGCCTTTTAATTATCTCTTGATCGCTTTTAGCACTTTCCTTGTAATAATCAAATTCATGGCCTTTTTCTTCAAGTTTATTTTTATGAGAAACAATTATACTATCATCAACATTTAATGGATCAATTAAAGTAATTTTCATTTTATACCTCCTATATTAAGCATAAAGTTAATTGTAAATATAGTCAAATATATATTTTGTCGCTCTTGAAGTAGATTTATGAATTTTGTATAATAATTGTAGAAAGGAAGTAAGTTAGAAAATGTCAGTTTGTGTTGTTTTTAAAGAAGGTAAATGTGAAGATGCTTTAAAATATTATTGTGATGTCTTTAATCTAAATGTTCCAAAGATTACTAGATACTCAAGTTTTGAAGATAATCATTATCCAAAAGATATTAGAAATAGAATCTATAAGTCAACTTTAGACATACTTGGAAGCACAATATATCTTTCCGATAGTATAAATGATGATATTGTAGATGTTGGTAATAATTTTTACATTGTAATAAAAATGAATAAGGATAAACTTTTTGATTGCTATAGAAAATTTGAAAAAGATAGTATTATTAAAGCAGAACCACAAAAAATAGATGGTAAAGTTTGCACCAGATTGATAGATAAATTTGGTATAAGTTGGCAATTTATGACTAGAAATTAACCTGTAGATTTTCTACAGGTTTTTTTGAGTTAATTTAACCAATTTTTTATTTATATACTCTATAATAATTGCTATGATTAAAAGTTCTAAGATATTAACTTTTAAATAAAGCTCAAATCCTACAAATGCTGCAAAGATTGGTTTATGAGTATATAAAGTAATCAATGATACAGTCATAACGCTAATAGCAAAAAGATTTGATATGCCAAAAAATTTTCCAAAGATCAAACCCATACAAAATGATAAAAATATGGTTGGTGAAAAATATCCGCCTATTCTATTATTTGTGTTAGAAAATACCGAATAGACCAATTTCAAAATAAAGATTGCTAAAAGAATAGGTATACTTTTAAAATCATTTAGTCCATCTCTTTGAGAAAACCCACTTTGTGTTATTATAGGAAAAAACAATAAAGCTAATATTGTAACTATTAGAAATAGTATATTTAAATTTATTTTTTGATATATTTTTTCAAAATTAGAGAGCAAAAATGTAAATAGAAAATAGTAAATCTCTGCAAATATGATCATTGAAACTAGCGCAAAAATATTGATTTTTTCAAAATTCACATTCAAATATCCACTATAATCATGTTTTAATAACAAAAAATGAATTAATGTAGATAATATGGCAGCCAGTATGATTTTAAATACAATACTTCTTTTTTCAAAGTTTTTCTTATCTTCAATTGAATAAACCATACCTGATATAGGTAAATTATATCCAAAAGTTATAAAGTTATTCATTGAAATATTGTATTTATATAATTTATCCGTTAAATATGTGCTGAAATCTCCACTTATTCCAAATTTACCTATTGAAATTCCTAAAAATCCTGCTAAGCTTCCATGAATAAATTCTTTTAAAACTCCAGATTTCCTATCCTTAGATTTTTTCATCTTTATCTTTTCAATAACAATAAAAGTAAGTATAAGTGATAAGAGAAAAATTACTCTATTATTTAATAGAAAATTTCTACATAAACTCATGTAGCTTAAAGACAATTTATAAGCATAAGCAATTATAATTGAAAAGAAAAAAAATTTTATGCTATTTATTTTTTTTAGCATCTTTTTGCCTCTTTCTAAGCTTTTTAAAAAATCTTTGAATTATTTCTAAGCTTTCTTTTTCCAAAAGTCCCATTTCTACATCAAGCCAATGTAATTGGTCTTTGTCTTCAACAACATTTATATGAGAACCACAAGCTCCTCTTTTAGGATCAGAAAGAGCTATGACTACTCTATCTATTCTAGAGTTGACAATTGCCCCTGCACACATTGTGCATGGCTCTTTAGTGACATATAAAGTTGCACCGGTCAATCTAAAATCATTGATGTATTCACATGCTTTTTTTATCGCAATAATTTCTGAATGGTATAGGGCAGAATTTCCTTTAACTGTATAATTATGTCCTCTGCCAATAATTTTTTTATCTTTGACTATTACACAGCCTACCGGTACTTCTTCTTCAAAGGCTGCTAGCCTTGCTTCATTTAAAGCTTCTTTCATATAAAATTCATCATCTAAATTTAACATATATACCTCTTTATATTAAAAAACTGCAAGAAATACTTGCAGTTAGTTTTGGTGTCCACGAGAGGAGTCGAACCTCCGACACCGCGCTTAGGAGGCGCGTGCTCTATCCATCTGAGCTACGTAGACATATTGCCTTATAGTTTAGCTTGCTATAAGACATTCTAATAAAAAATTACATGAGTCTTTAAAAGCTCTTATAACTCTTGAAAATTTAGTTGCTTCTTTTTGCTCTTTAGCCGCTATCAAATCAACATCATATTCTTTATCGTCGTATTTTATCTTGGCTACTCCCATTTTTTCACCTTTTTTTATAGGTGCTTTAATGCTTTGATCCACATCTACCTTCTCAATAATTCTTTTATCTAAATTTCTTATAATTTCTAGATTTTCTTTTGGATATAAATCAACATAGCCCTCTTTTACAGAATTCATTTTTATACTGTCATAGGGTGTATCGGTGTTTAGAATCTTATCTGTATCAAAAAATCTCGAAACATAATAGATTAAATCTTGGGCTGCAGATTCTCTGATCTCACTACTTTGTGCATTCATTACCACAGCTATAGTTCTAAATTGATCTTTTGAATCTAATTTATTCATATCAACAGTACTTATCAAACAATAACCTGCTTCTTCTGTAGTTCCTGTTTTTAGACCATCCACTCCATCTACTTCTCCTACTAAAGGAAGAATATTTTTTGCATGGATATTTAAATCATTAATATCTATCTGCTTTATAGATGCAAAATCTAAAACTTCAGGATATTTCTTAATTACATACTGGCATAATTTAAACATATCTCTAGCTGATGAAGAATTTTGTTTATCATCATCTGTTTGAATTCCTGATGCATTGTAGAATGATTGTGTTTCAAGCCCTAATTCTTCTGCTTTTTTATTCATAAGCTTAGCAAATTCTTTTTCATCGCCAGCAACCAATTCTGCTAATTGTTCGGCACAATCATTTCCGCTGACTACAATTAATCCTTTTATCAAATCTTCAACTTTAATTTTCATGCCTTCTTCTAAGCCTAAAGCTGAATATTCCCAAGAATTTAGCTTTGCTGCTTTTTTAGAAACTTCTATCTTATCATCTAGAGAAATCTTATTTTCATCTATCGCTTCTTTTGTAAGTAGATAAGTCATTATCTTACTCATAGATGCTATTGGCATCTTTTGATCAGCATTCTTTTCATAAAATACTTCGCCAGTTTTCTCTTCACCAATCATATAACTTTCAACTTGTTCATCATATCCAACGATTCTTTCAGCTTTTGAAATAGCTGGAGTAAATACAATTAGTGCAGAAAAAACCAAGGATAAAACTCTTAATCTTTTTCTCATTTAACGCTCCTAGTTTAATTTTATCACATATAAGAAAAAAATAAAATTCTATTTAGCCTATTAAAGAAGAAATTTCTTTATAATTAGCTCTTAAGATTTTAATTATCTCAACATCTTCTTTTTTTAGATATTCATATCCTAAATGCTGCTCTAAGAGTAGTCCCATTTTTCTAAAAGTTGTACAAGCACTAAATAATGCATCATAAATATTTAAAATATCCGTATCAGTAAAAGTATTAAAGATCATATCTTTATATTCTTTTATTAGAGTATTTTTTAAAAATTCTCCATCTTCTCCTATATCTTTTGCATTTGAATACCTGTCTATAATATACCAATTAGTCATCTTTAAAAGCTCATATCTAACATTTTGTAGTTTAATGCTAGCTAGTATTTTATCTCTTTGAACTGTCGCATAACAGGTTTCTAATACATTTGTAAAGAAATTTCTAATACAATTTCTAAATTCATAATCTTTTGGATTTTCATATATTTTCTTTTCTTGGTCGATATCTTTTAAATAGTCTTTTTTGTCTACTACAATTACAGGTTTTTCTTCAAGATGATTTAAGTATTCATTTGCATACTCTTCTTGTATAATTGAATTTTCAATTTCATTATATGATTTAGAAAATACCTTTATTTTTGTATAATTTTGTCTTTTATCTTGGCATTTAAAACTATCTTTTTTTCTATTAGTAAGTACTACATCAGAAAAAATACTCTTTAAATCTTCTTCTAACTGATAAATTTTAACTACATCTACAATGGTTATAATTCTATTGAAATATGAGTTCATATTTTTGTAATCCAAATAATAAATAGCTTTAACATAATCTTTTTCTGATGCATATAATTTTAATAACTCTTTTAATTTATCATTCATTGTAACTCCCATTTCTTAGATTCAATAAACTCTTTTAAAAAACCAGCTGTTATGCCCCAGATGACTGGTTTAGTATCATAAAAATATATCTTATGAATCCCTCTTGAAAAATTATATCCTTTCCCTTTTTTTATTCTGTCATATGGAAAGTTTTTAGGTAAAATAGCTTTAAGTTCACATTCATACATCTCAGGAGAGCTTTTTTTTAAGTAATCTATACTTATTACAAAAATTTCTTCTACTTCTTCATTAAATTCTATATCTTCTAAATTTTTGTGAATTCTACCATAATAGCTTTTTAAAATTCTATTTGAATAATCTAATCTAACTGATGAAAAGCCAATAAGTGTAAAATCTGAATCATTTAAACAAAGCTCTTCTTTTAATTCTCGTTTTGCGCACTCAGTAAAACTTTCATTCATTTCTACATGTCCGCCAGGAAATGATACATCTCCTGGTTGAGAAACTTTATTTGATCTTACTTCAAAAAGAATATGATCTTTACCATCTACTTCAATTATCGGAATAAATACGGCGAATTTTTTCATCTTTTCAAAATATTCTTTTTCTATTTCAATTTTTTGCATTATATCACCTGTTTTTATAATACAAAACTAAATCATTAAAGTCAACTTTTCAGAATTGCAAAAATTTATTATAATAAACGAAGGGGGTAGTATGATAAAAGAATTTAGAGAATTTATTCAAAGAGGAAATGTCATAGATATGGCAGTAGGTATTGTAATTGGAGCTGCCTTTACACAAGTTATTAATTCAATAGTAGAAGGATTATTGATGCCTATTATTGGATTTTTAACAGCTGGAATTGATTTTTCTGAAATTACTTTAAAATTAGGTGAGGTAGTTTTGCAAATAGGCACTGTTATTAATGCAATTATTTCTTTTTTGATTGTGGCTTTTGCAATGTTTATTGTAGTAAAAGCCTTTAATAAACTTCATGCTAAAGAAGAAGTTAAACAAGAGGTTACTACAAAAACATGTCCTTTCTGTAAAACAGAAATACCAATTGAAGCTAGCAGATGTCCAAATTGTACATCTGAATTAAATTAATTAAAAGCCTGTGGTTATACAATTCCACAGGCTTCTTTTGCCAATTTATCAGCTAAATCATTATATTTATCATTGGAATGACCCTTTACTTTAACAAATTTTATATCTATTAATTTTCTTTTTTCATCAATGAATTCTTTATATAATCTAGTCAATTCATTATTTGTCTTCCATTGGTTATTTGCCCATGAAGCTATGCCTTGATAGTCATGGTATATGATGATTTGTTTTTTATTTTTGGATATTGCCATCTCTATAGCCATCATTGCTCCATATAATTCTCCAGCTACATTTCGATGTACATAAAATTTATCATCATATGATTGATTCTTTTTAATTATTTTATCATCTTCAAAAAAAACTACTCCACAAGAATATATTCTTTTTTCGAGATTAAAAGAACCATCTACATAAGCAATAGCAGTGTTTTTGTCTATTTGTATATCCTCTTTTTTATTATCATTAATGAAATTATATGCTTCTTCATAGTTTTTAAATGATTTAAATATAGCTCCTTTAAATCCTATGACTTCTTTTTGGCATTGATCCCATGTTTTATAAATTCCTGGAGATCTTCCTTTTTTTACAGCATAATATTTCATCAATCTTTCCTCACCCAGTAGGTGACTTGTCCAGGACCTACATTGAATACTCCATTGCCTTCATCATCTATTTTTATCTCTTCTTTATTTTTTCCACTTTTGTCGATAAAAATTTTACCTTTATTCTCTTCTCCAACAAACATTTGTTTTTGAGCCATATCTCCTGTTGATATCAAAACTACTAGTGGAGATTTTGAATTGTCTTCACCTCTTCTAACCCATCCTACAACTTGTGGATGATCAAAATAATCATCTTGTTGACCATAAGCATATTCTTTTCTGACAGATATCATATTATCTAACATCTCTTTTTTTCCATCAATTGGATTTTCTCCGCCAATTCCATAATAATCTCCGGCAAATATACATGGATATCCATCTTTTCTAAACAATATTATCGCATATGCTATTTCTTTAAACCAATCCTTTATAAAACTTTCTAAGGCTTGTCCCGGTTGTGAATCATGATTATCAACAAAAGTAACGCAATTTAAAGGCCTTTCTTTCATTAAAGTATTGTCGAAAATTTGTCTCATATCATAATTATTTCCATTTTCGCTTGCTTCTTTGAAATTAAAATGAAGTGGCACATCAAACAAATCAATCGTCCAATCTGTATCTTTTAAATACTCTCCCATTGAATTTTCATCATCTAGCCAATACTCGCCTATCATGTAAAAATTTTCTCTTTTTTCTAGAATATGCTTTGATAAATCTTTTATAAAATTAAAATCTATATGCTTTAATGCATCATATCTTATACCATCGACATTTGTAGTATCTAAAAACCAATCAATCCATTTAAATATCTCTTCTCTTACTTCTGGATGAGAATGATCAATATCCGCATTCATTAGATAATCGTAATTGCCATTTTCATTTGAAACGCCTTTATTCCAATATTTCCCGTCTCCCATGATTCGAAAAATAGCAGATGTTTTTGTCAAATCATCATAGTCGACCCCTGAAAAATGATAATAATGCCATACCATGTCAGAATATTTTTTATTTCGATTTTTAAAGTCAAATCCTGTCCATGCCTTAATATCATGGGCTTTTCCAATGTCTTTATTTCTATCATTTTGATCAACCATAGTTGCTTTAAAAGTCTCAGCAAAATCCGCATTTGCTTTATGATTTAACACTATATCTGCATATACTTTTATACCATTTTCTTGTAGAGATTTAATCGCTTTTAATAGTTCATCTTTTGTGCCATACTTAGTTCTGACAGTACCTTTTTGGTCGAATTCACCAAGATCCCATAGGTCATATATGCCATAACCAACATCCATGTCACTTCCACCTTTACACATTGGAGGAAGCCATAAAGCATCAAATCCCTTTTCTTTTAATTCTTTTGCATCATCTATGAGTTTTTTATAAAAGTTTCCACTGGCATCTGTTTCCCATTCAAATGCCTGCATCATAACTTCATTGGACATCTCTATCTCTCCTCATTGATTATATCAATAGATTTAGAACAGCCTAATCTGCTAGCTCCATTTTCAATCATTTCCATGGCTTCTTTATATGAATGTATTCCACCAGATGCTTTAACCTCTAATTCATCTTTTACTACTTCCTTCATTAGTTTGACATCTTCTTTTTTAGCTCCTGCTGTTGAAAATCCAGTTGAAGTCTTTACAAAATCTGCTTTTGCTTGTTTTGAAATTTCGCATGCTTTAATTTTTTCTTGTTCAGTTAAAAGAGATGTTTCTATTATCACTTTTAAAATATGTCCTTTAGAAGCTTCTCTAACTTGTCTTATATCATCTAAAACTTCATCATATTTTTTCGATTTTAAATATCCAATATTAATTACCATATCAATTTCATCAGCGCCATCTTCTATAGCTGTCTTTGCTTCAAAGGCTTTAGTCTTAGAATTAGATGCTCCTAATGGAAATCCAACAACTGTACAAATATTAACATCACTATCTTTTAGCAATTCTTTAGCAAATTTAACATATGAAGAATTTATGCACACTGATTTAAATTCATATTTTTTTGCTTCATCAATTATTTTTTTTATATCCTCATAGCTTGCATCAGCTTTCAATAATGTATGATCAATATATTTATTTATCATTTTGTCTCCTTATATTTAATAATAGCAAGCGCAATATCATCTTTTTGCTCGCCCCAAGAAAATTCCTTTAATTCATCAAGTATGTCTTTTGTTGTATTACTTTCTAAAAATATTTCTTTTAGTCTATCTATTCCAAAAAATTCTTTCTCAAAATTTATACTCTCTGTTACTCCATCTGTATAAAAAAGAATCTGATCCTCTTTATTTAGTTTAATAGTAACTTGTTTAAAATTATCATCATCAAATACATTAGAAATCATTCTGCCTTTTAAATACAATTGTTTGATTTCTTTTTTTGTTTTTAATAATGGAATACAATTATGTCCAGCATTGGAAAAAATCATTTCATCTTCTTTCAAATCAAAAATTGCTATCCAAATTGTAAAATACTGACTAGTATTGTTATCCATATTAAAAAATTTCTTCTTTAGTCTCTTTAACACCTCAGATGGACCAATACAATTATTCTTATCTAAAATAGCTTTAGTGGTTTGCTTTATAAACATAGTCATTATTGAGGCTGTAACGCCATGCCCCATTACATCAGCAATATAAAAAGCATATCTATTTTCATCAATTTTTATAATATCAAACATGTCTCCAGATAAATTATCACAGGGTAAATATATACTATCTAGTCGTAGACCGTCATAATTTAGATTTTTAGGAAGAATATTTTTTTGGATTTTCCTTGCAAATCTTATATCATCTATCATCTTCCTATTAGCATTAAATAGATCAATCTTCATTTTGGTTTCATTTGTGATATCTCTGTAAACCTCTATTGCTCCTATATGTTCATTCTCATGGAATAAAGGAGATATTTTAACATTATAATACTTACCCGCAATAAATTTTTCTTCAACAATAGTACTCTTTTTTACAAACTCATGATTGATTGCTGCTACATATGGGCTTTTTTCTGACATATATCTATTTATTTCAGGATTTTCACAATTATTTTTTATAGCATCATTTATAAAAATTACGTTGCCATCTTTATCTAAAAGCCTAACCCAATCATCCATTGAATTTAAAATGGCGTAATCATATTCTCTTTGCATCTTAAACCTACCTATTTCTTTAATAATATCATTTTATTTATAATTTTTCAAATGATTAAAGTTAAGCTAATTAAAAACAACAAAAAAAGGATGCTTAAGCATCCTAAAGAATTTAAACTAATTCAAGAATCGCCATCTCGGAACCGTCTCCTCTTCTTGGTCCAAGTTTAAGAACTCTTGTATATCCACCTGTTCTGTCTTGATATTTTGGAGCTATTTCTCCAAAAAGTTTTTGAACAGTTTCAGGTTTATAAATATAGCTTGCGGCTTGTCTTCTAGTATGAAGTGTATTTTTCTTGCCAAGAGTAATCATTTTTTCGCAAACTTTTTGAGTTTCTTTTGCACGTGTTACTGTTGTAGTAATTCTGCCATTATCAAGTAGACTAGTTACTTGATTTCTAAGCATGGCATTTCTATGATCAGTTCTTCTGCCAAGTTTTCTTTTATTAGCCATCTAAACCTCCTTTATTCTTTGTCAATTGTAAGTCCCAATGATTCAATCTTATTTACAACTTCTTCTAGTGATTTTTTACCGAAGTTTTTGATCTTTCTTAAATCAGATACAGTAGATGAAACTATATCAGAAACAGTCTCAAATTCTGCTCTTTTTAAGCAATTATAACTTCTTAATGTTAAATCAAGCTCTTCAATTGTTTTTGATAGAATTTCTTTCTTATCCTCTTCTTCTTCAACAACTTCTTCTACAACCTCTTCTGGAGGAAATTTCATATCTGGAAGCTTACCAAAGTATGAAAAATTGTCAATTAAAATATTAGATCCGTCTCTTAAAGCTTCTTGAGGTGTAATTGTTCCATTGGTCCAAACTTCTATTATTAGCTTGTCATAATCTGTTATATGACCAACTCTTGTATTTTCTATCTTAAAGTTGACTTTCTTAACAGGAGTAAATGAAGAATCAATAGCAATTGATCCTATTGAATCGGTGTCTTTTTTATTCATTTCTGCAGTATTATAGCCTTTACCATCTATAACATCCATTGAAATAAATAATTTACCTTTTTCATTTACTGTTGCTATATAATGATCAGGATTTGCTATTTCCACATTATCATCAGCCTTAATATCTTTTGCTGTGACTTTTTGTGGACCTTTAATGTCTAAAAACAATGTAATAGGTTCTTCAGTATTCTTTTTGACAGCTAAGCCTTTAAGATTCAATATGATTTCAGGAACATCTTCTACAACGCCCTTTAATACTGAAAACTCATGAAGAACTCCATCAATCAAAATTTTAGAGACGCTAGAACCAGGTAGGGATGATAAAAGCACCCTTCTTAAGCTGTTTCCTATGGTCATACCATAGCCTCTTTCGAGTGGATATAGAGCGAATTTACCGTAATTAGTTTCTTCGTCTAAATCCAATATTTCAATATTAGTGTTTATTTGTTCAATCATTATATACTCCTTAGTTCTAGTTTTTACTTATTATTTAGAGTAAAACTCAACAATAGCACGCTCGTCAACAGGAATATCAATGTCTTCTCTGTGAGGCATTGAAACTACTTTTGCTTTAAGATTTTCAATATCACTTTCTAACCAATTAACTACACCAAATGATTGGTTAGCTTCTTTAATTTCTTTAAAGCGTGTTGAAGATTTTGATTTTTCTTTAACTTCGATAACATCTCCTGCTTCTACAAGATATGAAGCAATATTAACTTTTTTACCATTTACAAGAATATGACCATGGCTTACAATTTGTCTTGCTTCTTTTCTTGTTCTAGCAAAACCAAGTCTAAATACTATATTATCAAGTCTTCTTTCACAAAGAACTATGAGGTTTTCACCAGTTTGTCCAGGCATTCTAGTAGCTTTATCGTAGTATCCTCTGAATTGTTTTTCAAGGATACCATAGATAAATTTAGCCTTTTGTTTTTCTCTTTGTTGCATACCATACTCACTGAGTTTTGATCTTGATCTTTTAGGTTGTCTTTTTGACTCATATGAGTATCCAAGATATGAAGGACTAATACCCAGACTTCTGCATCTTTTCATTATAGGTTCTCTTGATACTGCCATCTATTCCTCCTTAAACTCTTCTTCTCTTTGGTGGTCTACATCCATTATGAGGAATTGGAGTTACATCTTTAATCATATTAACTTCAAGTCCTGCTGCTTGTAAGCTTCTAATTGCAGACTCTCTTCCTGAACCAGGTCCTTTAACATAAACCTCAACAGATTTAAGTCCATATTCCATAGCTTTTTTAGCAGCTTCTTCAGCAGCTTCTTGTGCAGCAAATGGAGTTGATTTTCTTGAACCTCTAAAGCCTAATTGACCTGCTGATGCCCAAGAAAGCACATTACCTTGCATATCTGTCAAAGATACCATGGTATTGTTAAAGGTCGATGAAATATGTGCTTGACCTCTTTCTACCTTCTTTTTAACTTTTCTTCTAGATCTTGCCTTTTTAGTAGATTTTCTCTTTTTTTGTGCCATAACAACCTCCTTTCTGCTTACTTCTTCTTGCCTTTGCGTGTTCTTGAATTATTCTTTGTATTTTGACCTCTTACTGGAAGTGATCTTTTATGTCTAATTCCTCTATAGCAATTAATCTCTTTAAGTCTTTTGATATTTAAAGAAACTTCTCTTCTAAGATCTCCTTCTATTTGGTAATCATCGAGTTCTGTACGGATTTTTCCAAGTTCTTCTTCAGTGAGATCTTTCATTTTTGTATCAGGATTAACTCCTGTTTTTTCTAATATTTCATTAGCACGGCTTCTTCCGACTCCATAAATATATGTTAAGCCGATTTCAGCACGTTTTTCTCTAGGTAAATCTATACCAGCAATTCTTGGCATTTATTCCTCCTTAACCTTGTCTTTGTTTATGTTTAGGATTTTCGCAAATTACCATAACTCTACCTTTTCTTTTGATAATTTTGCATTTATCACACATTTTTTTAACTGATGCTCTTACTTTCATTATTATCTCCTATTTCTTTCTCCAAGTAATTCTTCCTTGAGATAAATCATAAGGTGAAAGCTCAACAGTCACCTTATCTCCTGGAAGAATTCTGATATAATTCATTCTTAGCTTTCCTGAGATATGAGCTTGTATTTCATGACCATTATCAAGTTGTACCTTAAAAATAGTATTAGGTAAAGCCTCAATTACAGTTCCTTGTACTTCTATAGCATCTTTTTTAGACATTGACAGAATCCTCCTTGTATTTTTTTATCGCTTTTCTAATTTGTGAATCATTCAAATTCTTATAATCGATTAATGCCATATTGATTTTATTTATATGCTTAATTTTTTTAAGTTTTGGTTTTTCAAGTTTTCTTAAATCGCCATCTATCAACAAGACATAATTATCATCTAGAATTTCTTTAATAATGAAGATTCTATCTTTGTCTCGTCCACATCTTGACTTTACTAGTTGTCCACAGATCAAATCGAATTGACCTTTGTTTAGATTCTTAAAATTCATATAGGCTATAAACTCTCTGTTATATCCTTAAATACATCTTCTGGTTTTTTAGCTCCATCAATAGTAGCTAATATACCTTTTTTACGATAATAATCAATTAAAACGGCAGTTTGATCGTTATAGACCTTAATTCTATTTAAAACCGTCTCTTCCTTGTCATCATCTCTTTGGATAAGCTGTGAACCACAATTATCACAAACTCCTTCAACCTTTGGTGGATTTTGAGTAATGTGGAAAGTTTTACCGCAGTTTGTACACACGCGACGTCCTGCTATTCTATCTATAAGAATCTGATCATCAACATTAATATTTATGACCACATCAATCTTGTCATTTCTTTCTTTTAGACCTTTATCGAGTGCTTCAGCTTGGTTAAGATTTCTAGGAAATCCGTCTAAAATTATATTTTCATCTTTATTATAAGAATCTAGTTTATCCCAAACAAGATCAATTGTAAGCTCATCTGGTACCAATTTTCCGCTATCTATATATTCTTTAGCTTTCTTTCCTAGTTCAGTTTCATTTTTAATATTATATCTGAAAATATCTCCAGTTGAAATATGATGTGCATTTAACTTTTTAGTTAACTTCTCTGCTTGAGTACCCTTACCTGCACCCGGTGGGCCTAGTAATATCAATTTCATTTATACCTACCTATTTTAAAAAGCCTTTATAATGTTTCATTGTAGTCATTGCTTCAATCTGCTTTAAAGTCTCAAGAATAACACCGACAACAATTATAACAGAACTTCCTCCAAAAGAAAGTTTAAGTCCTAGTATCGATGATGCGATTGTTGGTACTGCTGTAAGTATTGCAAGACCAATTGCTCCGATGAAAGTAATTCTTGATGATACTCTCTGCAAATACTCACTTGTGGGTCTACCGGGTCTTATGCCTGGAATAAATCCGCCATATTGTTGAAGATTTTTCGCATATTCAACTGTGTTAAATTGAATTTGATTATAGAAATATGCAAATACAATAATCAACAATGATTGAATTATCAAGTAAATAGCTGTTCCTAATGCTCCATCTCCAAGTAATCCTTGAACTAAATTACTCTTGCTGCCGCCTACAAATAAAGCTATTGTTGATGGAATTGCAAGAACTGCTGATGCAAAGATTATTGGCATTACACCACTCATATTTACTTTTACGGGAATATGAGTACTTTTTCCGCCATACATCTTTCTTCCGACAACTCTTTTTGCATATTGGATTGGTATTCTTCTTTCTCCTTGAGTAAGTATTACTACTGCAAGGACAATTAAAAGAACTATAACTACCATAATTATTATTGATAACACACTGACTGTATCATAGTGTAATCCAGTCTTCCATGTAGATAAAGTATGTGGAACATTAGCTACAATACCTAAAAAGATAATAACTGATACACCATTACCTACACCTTTATCTGTTATAGTTTCACCCATCCAAGTTAAGAACATACTGCCTGCTATTAGACATATATTCATTACTACCTTCTCAAAACCTGTAGCTTGAGAAAGAGCTGATCCGAAAAGACCATTTGTTATAGCAATGGCTTGAAAGATTGCCAAAAATATTGTCACATATCTAGTGTATTTTTGGATTTGTTTTCTACCTTGTTCGCCCTCTTTTGTTAACTCCTCAAGTCTCGGTATAGCAACTGTCATCAGTTGCATTACAATTGAGGCTGTAATATATGGTTGTACACCCAAAGCAAACAAACTTAATGATGATAAACCGCCACCTGTCAACATATTTAAATAATCAACAAGTGTACCTTCCATTCCTTCATATGCACTTCTTAAAGCATCAGCATCTATAAAAGGAATTGGAATATTGTTTCCGAGTCTATAAACAAGAAGCATGAAAAAAGTGAAGATGATCTTTCTTCTAATCTCTTCGATCTTCCATGCATCCTTTAGAGTGCGAAACATCAGATCACCTCAGCCTTTCCCCCTTGGGCTGTAATTTTTTCTTCTGCTGATTTGGTGAATTTATTAGCTTTTACTGTTAATTTCTTAGTTAATTCTCCATCACCTAAGATTTTAACACCGTCTTTTGCTTTATTTTTATTTAATATTTTTTGCTCAAAAAGTAATTCTGGAGTTACTTCAGTTCCATCTTCGAATCTGTTAAGATCTGAAACATTTAATACTTCATATTGTTTTTTGAAGTTATTTGTAAATCCTCTTTTAGGGATTCTTCTGAAAAGTGGCATTTGTCCACCTTCAAAGCCTACTCTAACTCCGCCACCACTTCTTGAGTTTTGTCCATCTTGTCCACGTCCAGAAGTTTTACCCTTTCCTGAACCATGTCCTCTACCTACTCTTTTTTTCTTTCTAAGTTTTTCTTCAGGTCTTAAATCGTGAAGCTTCATTGGTTACCTCCTAGTCCAATTCCTTGACATCGAGCATGAAGCCAATTTTATTTATCATGCCTCTAATAGCCTTATTGTCATCTTTAACGACTACATGATTAGGTTTTGTAAGTCCCAAAGCTTTAGCAGTCTGTTTTTGTTTTTCATTTCTGCCAATTAAAGATTTTTTTAGTGTTATTTCAAGTTTTGCCATCTAACTCTCCTTAACCAAGAATTTCTTCAACTGTTTTACCACGTAGTTTAGCAACTTCTTCAACAGTTTTCATGTTAGCAAAACCGTCCATGCAAGCTCTTACGATATTTATAGGATTGTTTGAACCTAGATTTTTAGCTCTAACATCTTTATATCCTGCAAGTTCGCAAATAGCACGAACAGGACCACCAGCTATAATTCCAGTACCTTCTGCAGCTGGCATTAATAATACTCTTCCTGCGCCGAAATTACCATGAATTCTATGTGGAATAGTTGTTTTAACCATTGGTACTTTTACCATATGCTTTCTAGCATCTTCTCCACCTTTTCTAATAGCTTCAGGTACCTCAGCTGCCTTGCCGGTTCCAATACCAACATGTCCATTTCCATCTCCCACTACAACGAGAGCAGAAAATCTCATGTTACGTCCACCTTTTACAGTTTTAGCAACTCTTGATATATTTACAACTCTATCTTCTAGATTGAGTTTATTTACTTCATTTTTTAATAAATACATTTTTCACTCCCCTTGTTAAAACTTAAGTCCGCCTTCTCTTGCAGCTTCTGCAAGTGCTTTAACTTTTCCATGGTATTTATAACCACTTCTGTCAAATACAACTTCACTTATTCCAGCTTCAACTGCTTTTTTAGAGATAACTTCTCCAACTTTTTTAGCAGCCTCAATATTTGAACAATTTTCAAGTCCTTCACTTACCTCTTTTTGCAAGGTATTAGCTGAAACTAAAGTTTTAGCATTTATGTCATCAATAAGTTGAGCATAAATATTGGAGTTTGATTTATAGACTGCAAGTCTTGGTCTTTGGGAAGAACCGCTTATTTTATTTCTAACTCTTAATTTACGAGTTCTTAAACTCTCTCTTTTAGTCTTTTTTGCCATGGTTTCCTCCTACTTACCTGTCTTTCCAACTTTTCTTCTGATATGCTCACCTTCGTATTTAATTCCCTTTCCTTTATAAGGTTCCGGTTTTCTCCAGTCTCTAATCTTAGCAGCATATCCTCCGACTAGTTGTTTATTAATACCTTTAACAATAATTGTTCTATCATCGGGAGTTTCTGTTTCTATTCCCTCTGGATCAGTCATCTCAACATTATGTGAGAAACCTAAGTTCATAACAAGTTTTTTACCTTGTTTATTTGCTCTATATCCAGTTCCTTCAATTTTTAAGACTTTTTGATAACCATTAACTACACCTTCAACCATATTATAAACTAATGATCTATATAGTCCATGGAATGCATTGTCTTTTTTAGAATTTGAAGGACATATTATTGTAAGTTCATTATTTTCTTGTTTTACTTCAAATCTGGGATCAAGTTGTTGTTTATCTTCTCCCTTAGGACCTTTAACTGTAACTAAGCCATCATTAACATCTACGCTAACGCCTTGAGGGATTTCTATAACTTTTTTGCCTATTCTTGACATTTAGTCCTCCTTACCATACATAGCAGATAACTTCTCCACCGACATTTAGCTCTCTTGCTTTTTTGTCAGTTAGAAGTCCTTTAGATGTTGAAATAATAGCAATTCCCAATCCACCTAAGACTCTTGGTACTTCATTTGCTTTTACATATACTCTAAGTCCTGGTTTTGAGATTTTTCTAAGTCCAGAAATGACCTTTTCGCCATTTTCAGTATATTTTAAATCAACTGTGAGAATGCCTTGCTTATTATCCTCAACTACATTAAAACCTGTAATATAGCCTTCATCTAGAAGGATTTGAGCAATAGCTTTTTTCTCATTTGATGATGGAATTTCAACTTGTTTATGACTAGCTTTATTTCCATTTCTTATTCTTGTTAGCATATCCGCAATTGGATCTGTCATCATAATAGTGCCTCCTTATAATTACCAGCTAGCTTTTTTAACTCCTGGAATTTCACCTTTGTTTGCAAGTTCTCTAAAGCAAATACGGCAAATTCCATATTTTCTTAAGTAACCATGAGGTCTGCCGCAAATCTTGCATCTACTATATTCTCTAGTGCTGAATTTTGCTTTTCTTTTTTGCTTAGCAATTAGTGATTTCTTTGCCATTATTTCTCCTTAATTTTTTCTAAATGGCATTCCCATTAATTTTAAGAATGCTTTTGCTTCTTCGTCGGTTTGTGCTGTTGTAACAATTGTTATATCAAAACCGTGCATGAAGTCAACATCATCATATTCTATTTCAGGAAAGATTAATTGTTCTTTAATACCTAAAGAATAATTACCTCTTCCATCAAAAGAGTTAGGATTAACTCCTCTAAAGTCTCTTACACGTGGAAGTGATATAGAAACTAATTTATCAAAGAAGTCATACATTTTCTTTCCTCTTAAAGTAACTTTAGCTCCAATTGCATCGCCTTCTCTAAGTTTGAAGTTTGCAATTGACTTTTTAGCTTTAGTTTCGATCGGATACTGACCGGTTATAAGTGCTAATTCATTTTTAGCAGATTTTAATAAATTTGGATTGTCTTTTGCTTCTCCAAGTCCTACATTAACTGAGATCTTTTCAAGTTTTGGAACTTGCATTACATTTTCATAACCGAATTGATCCATAAGATTGGATATGACTTCATTTTTATATTTTTCAAATAATCTACTTTCCATTTTCTATTCCTTCCTTGGATCTAATCGAATTTCTCGTTTGTTTTTTTGCAAACTCTTACTTTTTTACCATCTACAAACTCAATGGAAGTTCTAACTCCTCTTTTAAGTTCTTCAGAATATAAAAGAACATTTGAAGCATGGATTTTACCTTCTTGATCGATAATTCCGCCTTCTTCTCCCATTTGTGTTGGTTTTTTGTGTTTCTTTTGGATGTTTACACCCTCAACAATTACCTTGTTTTCTTTTGGAAAAGCTCTTTTTACTTCTCCTGTAACACCTTTATATTTACCTGAAATTACTTGGACTTTATCGCCTTTTTTAATATGCATTATATCCTCCTATAAAACTTCTGGTGCCAAAGAAATTATCTTCATGAATCCTTCGCCACGAAGTTCTCTTGTTACAGGGCCAAATATACGTGTACCAACTGGTGATTTGTCATCTTTAACAATAACAGCTGCGTTATCATCAAATTTTATATAAGATCCATCAGATCTTTTAACGCCTCTTGAAGTTCTAACTATAACAGCTTTAACAACTTCACCTTTCTTTACAACTCCACCGGGTGTTGCATGTTTGACCGTACATACTACTATGTCTCCGATATTAGCATATCTTACTCCAGTTCCACCTAAAACTTTAATTACTAAAAGTTCTCTCGCACCGGAGTTATCTGCTACTCTCATTCGACTTTCTTGTTGAATCATAATACTCTCCTTTTCGTCTTAAGAATAATTACTTAGCAGCTTCACTTATGCGAACGAGTCTCCATCTTTTAGTTTTAGATAGAGGTCTGGTTTCCATTATTACAACTTTGTCACCAACTTTTGCCTCGTTGTTTTCATCATGAGCTTTGAATTTCTTACTTGTTGTTATTCTCTTTTTGTAAACAGGATGTTGTCTTTTTGTCTCAACTTTCACGGTGATTGTTTTATCACAGCTGTCTGATACGACTATTCCCTGTTCAATTTTTCTTTCATTTCTTTCCATGAAGTTAAGCCTCCTTGTTTATTCCGAGCTTTCTTTCTGTAATTATTGTCTTGAAGCGAGCTATGTCTCTCTTACAATTTCCTATAGCAGCAGGATTTTCTAATTGACCTGTAGCAGATTGGAAACGAAGATTGAAAAGTTCAGCTTGTAAGTCAGATAACTTCTTGTTTAGATCATTGTCATTTAAACTACGAATTTCTGAAATCTTCATTAAGCTTCCTCCTCTCCGGCTTCAAGTCTTTTAACGAATTTAGTTTTAACTGGAAGTTTTTGAGCTGCAAGTCTCATAGCTTCACGAGCTACATCTTCAGCTACACCACTCATTTCGAATACTATTCTACCAGGTTTAACAACGCAAACCCAATATTCTGGAGCACCTTTACCAGAACCCATTCTAACTTCTGCCGGTTTTTTTGAAACTGGTTTATCTGGAAATACTTTAACCCAAATATTTCCGCCTCTTTTTATGTGTCTAGTCATAGCACGTCTTGCAGCCTCTATTTGATTAGCTGTCATCCAGCAAGGTTCAAGCGCTTGAAGTCCATACTCACCATATGAAAGAGTATTTCCTCTTGTAGCTTTACCTTTCATTCTGCCTCTGTGCTGTCTACGATATTTTACTCTTTTAGGCATTAACATATCTTAAATTCCTCCTTTCCAACTCAAGGATTAATTCTCATTTTTCCTTTTATTGGAACGTCTATTGTTTCTTCTGTTATTTCTCTTCTTATTATTTTTTCTATTAGCTTTAACTTTTGGTTCTCTTTGAGCTTTTTCGCCTGGAAGAACTTCTCCTTTGTAGATCCAAACTTTACATCCGATTTTACCATATTGTGTATCAGCTTCAGCAAATCCATAATCTACATTTGCTCTTAAAGTTTGAAGAGGAATTGTTCCTTCGCTGTATTGTTCTGTTCTTGCCATATCAGCACCGCCAAGTCTTCCTGAGACTGCAGTTTTAATACCTTTAGCTCCTTGACGCATTGTTCTTTGAATTGATTGTTTCATAGCGCGTCTAAAAGTTATACGGTTTTCAAGCTGACGAGCAATATTTTCAGCTACTAATTGAGCATTTAAGTCTTGGAATTTAATTTCTTCTACATTTATGATTACTCTTTTACCTTCTGAAATTTTTTCGATCTTTTTCTTAAGTTCTTCAACTCCAGAACCGCCTTTACCAATAACCATTCCTGGTTTTGAGGTGTAGATAGAAATTTTAAGATTATTTACAGCTCTTTCTATTTCAATATCTGAGATACCTGCTTCGTATACCTCTTTTTTGATTAATTTTCTGATTTTGTGATCTTCAACTAATAAGTCACCGAAATCTTTTTTGTCGGCAAACCACTTAGAGTCCCAATCTCTGATAACTCCAACTCTAATGCCTTTAGGATTTACTTTTTGACCCATTCTACTCCTCCTCGTTTTCTATTTCAGCTACAACAACGCCAATGTGACTTGATCTTTTTAATATTGGATAAGCAGCACCTTTAGCTTTAGGTCTCCATCTTTTCATAGTAGGAGCATTGTTAGCATAAGCATGCTTTACAAATAAGTTTTCTCTTTGTAATCCATTATTATTTTCTGCATTTGCTATTGCGCTTTTTAGAACGTCTTCAAGTAGTCTTGCGCCTTTTTTATTAGTAAATCTTAAGATTGTCAAAGCTTCATCTACTTGTTTGCCTCTGATTTCTCTACAAATATAGCCTACTTTAAGAGGAGATATACGTACATATTTTGCTATTGCATTAACTTCCATGTTACTCTCCTATCTTAACTTACTTGTCTTTTCAGACTTTGATTTGGCGTGACCTTTAAATGTTCTTGTAGGTACAAATTCGCCTAATTTGTGACCAACCATATCTTCTGTAATGTAGATTGGTACATGTTTTCTTCCATCGTGAACAGCAATTGTGTGTTCTACAAATTCTGGAAATATTGTAGAACGTCTTGACCAGGTTTTAACTACCTTTTTGCTATTTGATTCGTTTAATTCTACGATTTTTTTCATTAGATGATCGTCGCAGAAAGGTCCTTTTTTAACAGATCTAGCCATTAAATCCTCCTATTTCTCATTTCTTCTTCTTATGATATATTTAGAAGATTTGTTTTTCTTTTTTCTTGTCTTAAGTCCTAGTGCTGGTTTACCCCAAGGTGTAGAAGGAGCTGGTCTACCAATTGGTGCTCTACCTTCACCACCACCATGTGGATGGTCAACCGGATTCATCGCAGATCCTCTTACATGTGGTCTTTTACCTTTGTATCTGCTCTTACCTGCTTTACCAACAGTAATAAGTTCGTGTTCACTATTTCCAACAGAACCAATAGTAGCTCTACAATTATTATGAATTAATCTCATTTCACCTGAAGGTAATTTGATTGTAGCAAATCTTCCTTCTTTAGCCATTAATTGAGCTTCACATCCAGCGCTTCTTGCAAGAATAGCTCCCTTTCCAGCTACTAATTCAATATTATGAATTGTTGTACCAACTGGAATATCTTTTAACTCAAGAGCATTTCCTGGTTTAATATCAGCTTCTTGTCCGCTTTCAATTACATCACCAACATGAAGTCCTTTTGGAGCTATGATATATGATTTTTTACCATCTCTATATGCAATAAGAGCTATATTAGCACTTCTATTTGGATCATATTCAATAGCTTTTACAGTTGCTGGAATACCATCTTTAGTTCTTTTAAAATCAATTATTCTATATCTTCTTTTTACAGCTCCACCTCTGTGACGAGCAGTTATTCTACCAGTATTATTTCTACCACCTGTTTGTTTAAGTTCAGTAGTAAGTGATTTTTCTGGCTTTTTCTTAGTGATTTCCTCAAATGTGGAAACACTCATGCCACGTACACCATTTGAGGTAGGTTTATATTTTCTTATAGGCATTTTTATCCTCCTCTACATTCCCTCGAAGAATTCAATTGTTTTTGAATCATCTGTCAAAGTAACAATTGCTTTTTTCCAGTCATTTGATCTTCCGTAGCCGAATCTTGTTCTTTTGTTTTTACCTTTATAATTCATAGTTCTAACTTTTTTAACAGTAACACCGTCAAAAAGTTCTTCAACAGCTCTTTTGATCTGAGGTTTTGTAGCCTTTCTATCAACTTTGAAGGTGTATTTATTTTCTTCAAGTAAGTCCATTGATTTTTCTGTAATTATTGGTCTTATTATCAATTCATATGCTGATTTCATTAAATGAACACCTCCTCAAGTTTTTTAACAGCTTCTTTTGTCAATACTAAAGTGCCAAATCTTAAAAGATCATAAACATTAATCAAGCTAGCACTTGATACATTAGCATTTTTAATATTTCTAAATGATCTATATACTTTAGGATCATTTTCTGCTGTTACTACATAAGCTTTTTTGTCAACTTTGATATTTGTCAAAACTTCATTAGCTTTTTTAGTTGAAAATTCGTCAAATTTTAATTCATCTAAAACTATGATTTCACCTTCTTGAAGCTTAGAAGTTAATACAGAATATAATGCTTTTCTTCTAAGTTTTTTAGGAAGTGAATATCCATAATTTCTTGGCTTTGGAGCGAATACTACTCCACCACCTCTATAATGAGGAGCTCTGATAGAACCTTGTCTTGCTCTACCTGTTCCTTTTTGTCTATATGGCTTTCTTCCTCCGCCTCTTACCTCTGAACGAGTTTTAGCAGATTGTGTGCCTTGTCTTTTATTTGCAAGTTGGCATTTTACAACTTCATAAACTGCTTGTTCTGCAATATCATTATCGAAAAGCACTTCATTAAGTTCTATCTCGCCTACATTTTCACCTTTAATATTTAAAACTTCTATTTTAGGCATTTACTTCCTCCTTATTAAAGACTTTTTACAGCTTTTTTAACCTGTACAAGTCCACCTTTAGGTCCTGGAACTGCACCCTTTACTAATAAGTAGTTGTCTTCAGTATTAACTCTAACTATAGTAAGATTTTGTACAGTTACTCTCTCATTACCCATTTTACCAGAGCCTTTTCTTCCTTTAAATACTCTAGCTGGATCACTTCCTGCAGATCTAGCACCTGCTACTCTGTGAGATTTAGAACCATGTGATTGAGGTCCTCTTCCGTAGTTATGTCTTTTTATTGAACCTTGAGTTCCTTTACCTTTGCTTGTTGCAACAACATCAACTACATCTCCCTCTTCAAATACATCTACATTAATAACATCTCCGGCATTAAGTCCGTGATCATCATTTGTTCTTACTTCTCTTAAAAATCTTTTATAAGATGCATTTGCTTTGTCAAAGTGTCCTCTAATAGGTTTTTTAGTATTTTTTTCTTTTTTGTCCATATAACCGATTTGAACTGCATCATAGCCGTCAATATCTTTAGTTTTAACTTGAACTACGACATTTTCGTCAGCTTTTAATACAGTTACCGGAGTAACAACTCCGTCGGCGTCTATGACTTGTGTCATGCCTATTTTGGTTGTAAATATACTCTTCATTTGAGTACCTCCTTAAATTACAGCGGATTGATTATCAATCATTCTAATTACAGTTTTATCTCTATGTCGACACCAGCTGGTAAGTTTAATTTCTTTAAAGCATCCAATGTTTTAGCATTTGGATTTATGATGTCGATTAATCTTTTATGTGTTCTTTGTTCAAACTGTTCTCTGGAGTCTTTGTATTTGTGCACTGCACGAAGAACCGTAATTATTTCCTTTTCTGTAGGAAGTGGAATAGGTCCTGATACTTTTGCTCCTGATCTTTTTGCCGCTTCTACTATTTTTTCTGCAGAGCTGTCGATTACTTCATAATCATAAGCTCTAAGTCTAATTCTTATCTTTTGATTAGCCATTTTTCCTCCTTTTAATGATCCACCCAGCCGGGTGTTTTTAATTTTGCTGAGAAAAACGTCCGGATCATTCCGAACTAACTCCGTGAAAATTCCCTTGCGCTTTGGCTATGAACGCAAGCAACCTTTCACATCAAAGCACTTAATTATAATACAAGATCTAAAACAAAAAATCAAGTCTTTTTTTTTTAAAATTCCTCTTAGTTTCACGTTTTCCTGTAATTTTTTCATGAAAAAAATCGAAAAATTCATTTTTTTATTTTTTTCGCCCTCTTTTTTAGTTAGATTATTATTATAGAATTTTAATTTAATGCTTTATAAAAAATACTATCAATTTATAAGTTTAATGATAAATTTTAATCTGTTTTGTATTTAACAATTTTCATTATATATAGATTTAATATATAATTTAAATTCTTTGGTTATTTAATATATTTTAGCTGAGGATTTTCAAATGTAAAAGAGCTTTAGTTTAATCATTAAAATTTGATATAGAAAAAATTATATTATCTCTTTAAGTTCTTTCTTATTTAATATTAATATTTTATTTTTCTCTAATTTAATTAACCCATCAGATTGCATTCTAGATAATTCTCTTGATAAAGAAGGTCTTGTTGTAGATAAAAAATCGGACCATTCTTCTCTTGTCATCACTAATTTTACTTCTTTCTCATTTTCATTTAAAATTAAATAATTAGCTATTTTTTGTCTTAGAGTGAATTTTGATGTGATTTGATTTTTCCTGCTTAAATACAGACACTTTTTACTAAGAAGCTTTATTAATTCTAAAAGCATCTTTTTATTAGTAGACTCAGTTAAAACTTTAAAAAAATCTTTTACGACAAATACATATGAGTCTTCAATAGCTATCGCCGAAAAATCATAGTTAATTTGTAAGAAAGAATATACTTCACCGAATACTTCTGGAGTATCTAATGTATTTATAATATATCTTTTACCATTATAATCGAATTTTGAAACTTCAATTTTTCCTTTAATTAATATAAATAAATCCTTAGCTTTATCCATTTCATTAAAAATATACTCATCTTTTTTATATTCTCTTTTTTCGACTATAAATTCTTTAGAAAATTGTTCATAACTATCATCGTCTAAGCTTTTAAAAAAGTCTATATCCCTTAAATTCATTTTTTCACCTCTAATATTTTATACCCAAAAAGGACCCAAATGGGGCCTTTTGTTAAGCTGTTATTTTGTTCATATCTTCTTCAAGTGTTGTAATTGGTGAAATACCAAAATTATCTACTAAGAAATCAACAACTGTTTTTGATAAGAATGCTGGTAGAGTTGGTCCTAAGTGAATATTTTTAACACCCAAAGATAACAAAGCAAGCAATACTATTACAGCTTTTTGTTCGTACCAAGCTATGTTGTATTCAATTGGAAGATCATTGATACTATCAACTTTGAATACATCCTTTAATGCTAGTGCAATTCTTACTAGTGAATATGAATCATTGCATTGTCCTGCATCAAGTACTCTTGGAATTCCATTAATATCTCCTAATGGCAATTTATTGTATCTATATTTTGCGCATCCGGCTGTTAAAATTACATAATCTTTAGGAAGTTTTTGAGCAAATTCTGTATAATAGCTTCTTTCTTTGAATCTTCCATCGCAGCCTGCCATCACTACGAATTTTTTAATATTTCCATTTTTAACTTCTTCAACGACCTTATCGGCTAATTCGATTACTTGATTGTGTGCAAAACCACCTACAATTTTTCCATCTTCAAGATTTTCAGGAGCCTCACATTTTTTAGCCATTTCAATTATTTCCGAGAAATCTTTGTGACCATTTTTATCAGCTTCTATATGTGTGCAACCTGGATATCCTGCCATACCTGAAGTGAATAATCTATTTTTATAGGTATTATTCTTCTTCATTGGCACAATACAATTTGTAGTCATGAGAATTGGTCCATTAAATTTTTCAAATTCTTCATTTTGATTCCACCAGCTGCTTCCATAATTGCCATGGAAATGCTCATACTTTTTAAAGAATGGATAATAATTTGCTGGAAGCATCTCACTATGTGTATATACTTCTACTCCTTGATCTTTTGTTTGCTCAAGTAACATTTCCATATCATGAAGATCATGTCCTGATATTAATATACCTGGTTTATCGCCAGCTGTTATATCTACTTCTGTTATTTCAGGATTTCCGTAAGCTGTTGTATTTGCTGAATCCAAAGTATCCATAACTTTTACACCATGCTCACCAGTTTTTAATACTAAAGATACTAAATCTTCGATATCTTTATCATCTTTTAATGTCTCAGTTAATGCATATGAAATAAATCTATCCACTTCTTCATTGTATTTTCCAAGCACATTGGCATGATGATTGTAAGCAGCCATCCCCTTTAGTCCATAAGTTATAAGCTCAACTAAAGATCTTTGATCTTCATTTACTATATTTAAAACACCTATTTTTATAGCATCTTGTTTCAATTCTTCAATTTCAGTTTTATTATAGTTTGCCGCTTCAGATAAATCTTCTATATTATTATCTTTTATTAATTCTTCTTTTAATTCGATAGTTTTAAGTACTTGATCATAGATCACATTTTCATCGAAGTTTGCATTAGTAATTGTGTAAAATAAATTATTAGAAATTCTTTCATAAACCTTTTTGTCTACATCTTCTAATTTAGTAACTACTTCTGCAAGTCCTTTTGTCACATAGATTAAAAGATCTTGTGCATTTGCTGTATTTTCATCTTTACCACATACTCCACGTTTAGTACATCCTTCATTATTTAAAGTTTCTTGACATTGAAAACAAAACATATAATCATCCTTTCTTAATTCTATAATCATTTTACCGGAGTTATGTTTCTCTTGCAGTAACATAAGTTACTTTGGGTAAAAATATTATAGGAGGTCATATGAACGATTATAGAAATATTAAATTGCCTTCTTTTGAAGGAGAAAAATCAATTGCTGATTATAAAGGACAAACTTTAGTGCTCTACGCTTATCCAAAAGATAATACAAAAGGATGCAGCATAGAAGCTAATGAATTTAATGAGCTTTTAGATGAATTTAGTAAAAATAATGCAGTAGTAGTTGGAATAAGTAAAGATTCCATCAAAAGCCATGAAAAATTTAAAGACAAATATGACTTGAAGTTTAATTTATTATCTGATGAAAATAAGAAATTGCTTGAAGCATTAGATGTAATGAAATTAAAAAAGATGTTTGGAAATGAATACATGGGTGTTGTAAGAAGTAGCTTCGTTTTTGATAAAGATAATAAATTAGTTAAGGAATTTAGAAATGTAAAATCTACAGGACATGCAAAAGAAGTTCTAAACTATATAAAGGAGACATTATGATAGTTACTACTACTAATAAGGTTGAAGATAGAGAAATAAGTGAATATATCGACATTGTATTTGGTGAAGTTATAGAAGGAATTAATGTATTTAAAGATATCGGAGCTGGTATTAGAAATATTGTCGGTGGAAGAAGTAAAAGCTATGAAAGTGAAATAATAAAAGGAAGAACTGAGGCCTTAGAAGAAATGAAAGAAAGGGCAATGAATTTAGGTGCCGATGCTGTTGTTGGTATTAAATTTGATTATGAAGCAGTAGTAGATGGCATGCTTATGATATCTTGCTCTGGAACTGCAGTTAAACTAAAATAAAAAAATGAGCTAAATAGCTCATTTTTTTGTGTTAAATATTCTTTTATATATGGCTTTAAGACCATTTTTTATAATATCAAAAAGATTTGGTGATGTATGCATTTTCTCAAGTGGTATATACTTTCTAATCATCTGTAATGTTTTTTTATTATCTCTAGTTGAAAAAGAAAAATGACCTGCGCTTTTAGTGAAAATTGCAAAACGGACGATCTTTCTTTTAAATAAAACAGATGCTGATATATAATCTACTTGTTCCCAGGGTATTTGAATATAATCTTCTACATTCTTTTCATTATAATACTCAAAGGCATTATCCCCTATCATGACATCACCATAACTATTTATACCTAAATAACTTGTGGCTTTAATAGTAAAATCAACCTTTGTATTTTGTGATTTTGCCATTACATAATTCCACAAACTCTGGCAATTACACCGATTACAAATAAACCGATGATAATTAAAATAGGTGATACATTTTTATTTAGCAATTTGCAACATAATAAGGTTAATAATAATGCAGCTAATCCTGGAATTAGTTGATCTAAATTGTTTTGAAGTGTGGTTGTTTTCATAACATTTAGACCATCTGCGCCTAGTTGATCATATTGTTCAAGTGCTTCTTTTATTCCATTAGCTCCACTTGAAAGTGTATCCCAATTGATATAACTTCCTTCTTGCTGCTCAACTGTCGATATTATTGGAGTAAATGAAATACTTACCCAACGCTCTACTAATGAACCTATGATAAACATACCAAGAATAGAAGCACCTTGTGTTATTTTGTTTAAAAGTCCACCAGAAGCATCTTTTACTATTGTATTTCCAACTCTATAGCCATATTCTTGTGTCCAATACTCAAATCCCATTCTAATAAGATTCCATACTACAAAAAATAGAATAGGACCTATAATATTTCCACTTAGAGCAAAACTAGCTCCTAAAGCTCCAAGAATCGGTCTTAAAGTAAACCAGAATACAGGATCTCCTACACCGGCAAGAGGTCCCATCATACCTACTTTAACACCTTGAATAGCAACATCATCAACATCTGCACCATTTGCTCTATCCTCTTCAAGAGCTAAAGTAACGCCCATTACTGGTGAAGATACATATGGATGCGTATTATAAAATTCCATATGACGTGATAATGCAGCTGCTCTATCTTCTTTTGTCTGATATAATTTTTTGATAGCTGGAATCATTGAATAGCACCAGCCACCATTTTGCATACGTTCATAGTTCCAAGAACCTTGTAGGAATTGATGACGCATGAATACGGATTTTCTATCCTTTTTTGATAAAGTTATTCTTTTTTCTTCAGTCATTTTATCCTCCAAGTCTAATAATCATTTAAAATATCGCCAAGTGGATCAGATGAAGAACCACCACCGCCATTTGATGAATTATTTGATGATGCTTCTTTTAATCCAAGATAGATTATTGCAAGAGCAACGCCAATAACTCCTAGAGCAATAAGTGTTAATTCATGAAGAGCTGCTAATACAAAACCAAGTGCAAAAAATGGCCATGTTTCTTTTGTACTCATCATATTAATTACCATTGCATAACCAACAGCTGCAACCATTCCTCCACCTACTGCCATTCCTCCAGAAAGCCAATCTGGCATTTTATTTAATGCATCAGTTACAACTTCAGGACTTACTACACAAAGTGCTGCAGCAGGAATTGCAATTCTAACTCCTTGCATACAAATAGCTATTATATGCCAAATTTCTATTTTTCTATAATTACCTTCTTCTGCCGCACTATCCATAATGTGAACTATTGGAATTGCAATAGTTCTACAGAGCATAGTTAAAAATAAACCTGCTACTGATAGAGGAATTGCAACAGCTATTGATGTATTTATTGCATTATTTACATTAGTTGTTCCTCCTTGTAGACCTAGCACCATTATTATCGCACTTGCAACTGAAGCTAAAGCGGCATCTGGTGCTACTGCTGCACCTACATTTGCCCAACCTAAGGCTATCATCTGGAGGGAACCACCAAGAATTACGCCTTCTTTAAGATGTCCTGTGACAAGTCCTATTAAAGTACATGCAACCAATGGTTGATGGAATTGAAATTGATCTAAAATTCCTTCCATACCTGCTAGGAAAGCCACAATAATAACTAAAATTATTTGAATTGTAGACATATCTCTTCCTTTCTAATTATTTAATAATGATTTTGCCTTCTTTAACATATTATTAATGTTTTCATTGCTATCTGATGGAACTTTTTTAACAACTATATCAACATTGTGATCTAATATCTTCTCTATTGTTTCTACATCTTCTTTATCCATCGCAATAGCTTTATTGATTACTGCTTTTCCTTTAGAATGTGCCATTGAACCTAAATTTAATTCTTTAATATCTACTCCACCTTCAATAGCTTTTAGCGCATCTTGTGGTGTTTCGAACAAAAGCATCGCTTTAGTTGCTCCAAATCTAGGATCTTTGTCAACTTCAATTAATTTTTTTATTGGTATTACATTGGCTTTAACCCCTGGAGGAGCAGCCTGAGTAATCATTCCTTTTCTTAGCTCATCTTGTGAAACTCTGTCACTTACTACTATAATTCTGTTTGGATGAGTAGATTTTGTCCAGCTTGTAGCTACCTGTCCATGAAGAAGTCTGGTATCTATTCTAGATAATACATATTTAATCTTTCCATCACCTAAAACCGTACCTTCAGGAATCTGACCTTTTACCATCTTCTCTTCAACTTTTTTATCTTCACTATTTTGATTACCATCTGTTGTAATCTCAGCATCTTTTTTATCATCAATAGATTCTGGTAGAGTCTTAACTCCATCTCTAGCAGATGATAAAATCTCTTTAGCTACATCAATAGCTTTTTCAGAAGCTAATCTTGAACCATAAGCTTCAATAAGCATTGGAAGATTTAATCCTGTAACAACTGCCCATTTGTCTTCATGACCTTTTAATATTGAGCTTACCTGATTAAACGGTGTTCCACCCCAAAGGTCTACTAAAAATAATACTTCTTCATCGCTTTCAAAAGATTTAATCGCTTCAAGAAGTTTATTTTTGAAGTCTTCAGGCCCCTCATGTGGATGTAGTGTTACTGCGCAAACATCTTTTTGCTCACCAAAAATGAGCTCGCCACTTTCTTTTATGCCTTTCGCAAAATCTCCGTGGCTAGCAATAACTATTCCAACCATATTCCTTCTCCTTTCATTAATGTCCCCTTAATACTTTAATATAATAAATAATTCCAAAAAAATTATCTAAAAAGGGGCTGTCTATTTATTATATATTATTTAGTAACTTTTGACTAGCTTTTTATAATATTCAAATGATAATTTTTTCTTAAATAAGAAAATTCTTATTAAAACTTTAAAATAAAAAATTTGCTTATTCTAAAGCAAATCTTTTTTCGCTAATAATCAAATAGCATTATATCATTAATATTATAATACAATCTTTTCTTATCTCCTTTTTTTAACTCGCATATGTCTGAATATTTAAAGTCAAAAGTCATAAAATCACTTGAATTTTTATTTTTAGATATAATAGTTAAAAAGCCTGGATTTTCAATTAGATCAGTTATGAAGATATCTATATATTTATCTTTTGGAGCAAATGAAAAAATATCTGGTTTAAACGCTAAAAAATTGCTATTTGTTTTGAAATTAAATCTTTGATTAAATTCATTAGCCACTATATACTCGCCTTTATTAAGAATTGTAGCTGTATTTTTAATTCCTATTAATTTTGCAGTATGTATTGAATTTGGATTTTCAAAAATACTCTTTTTATCTGAAAATTCAATTATTTCACCCTTCTTAATTATAGCTACCTTTTGACATATCCTATAAATTTCATCTTTATTATGACTAACTAATATACTTGTCTTATTATAATTTTTTAAAAAGTCATAAACTGATCTTTCAATTCTCCATCTTAGGTCTGTATCTAATGCAGAAAAAGGTTCATCTAGAAGGACTATTTTAGGATTGGTAGCCAACATCCTCGCCAAAGCTAATCTTTGTTTTTGACCTCCAGATAATTGATAAGACTTTTTATTTTCTAATTCCAAAATATTAAACTTTTTTAAATAGTATGTATAGTGATCTTTTCTTTTTTTATCAAGAACAATTCTAATATTTTCTTTTACGCTAAGATGTGGAAATATAGCATAGTCTTGAAAAAGATAACCAACTTTTCTTTCCCTTGTGGAAATATTAATTTTGTTTTTTTCTGAAAATACAACATCATCGTCAATTTTAATTAACCCTTTATCAGGTTTAATTATTCCAGCTATCATCTTTAAAGTCACTGACTTTCCTGATCCAGAATTTCCTAAAAATCCAATAATTTCATTTCCAACATCAAGTTTAATATTTACTTTAAAATCAGAAAAATCTTTATTTACATCCAAAACCAAACTCATTTTTGCCTCTTTTCAGTGCTTAAATAATTCATAAGAATCATAGCAATCAAACTAAATAAGGAAATAATTAAAGACCATCTAAATGCAATATCCCTTTTGCCTGCTTGTACTGCAGTATAAATAGCTGTTGATACAGTTTGAGTACGCCCTTCAATATTACCTGCTATCATAATAGTTGCTCCAAACTCCCCCAAAGCTCGTGCAAATGCTAAAACCACTCCAGATAATAAACCAGGTTTAGCCATAGGTAAAATTATTTTTAAAAAAATCTTTCTTTCACTAAAGCCTAAAGTCCTTGCGGCATATATATAATTTATATCTATTTGTTCAAAAGCTCCAAGACTTGTTCTGTACATAAGTGGGAAAGATACAACAACAGAAGCAATAACTGCAGCAGGATAAGTAAAAATTATTTTAAAATTAAATAAATTATAAAAATAGCTTAAAGGGCCATTATTACCTAAAAAAACTAATAGAAAAAATCCAACAACAGTTGGAGGAAGCACCATAGATAAAGTAAATAATCCATCAAGTACTCCCTTATATTTTCCTGTTTTTAATACCAATCTTGCAGCTAAAATGCCAAGAATAAATGTAAATATTGTAGCCATAAAAGCTGTTTTTATAGATAAAAACAGCGGTCTAACATCCATTATTTAACCTCAAATCCATAATCAGTTAATATCTTTTTTGCATTGTCAGTTTTAAGATATTCCAAAAAGCTATTAGCAAGTTTTTGATTTTCACTATTTTTAACTAATGCTACCGGATATACGACAGGTTTATGACTTTTATCTGGAGCCTTAGCTACTATATTGACTTTATCTTTTTCTGTAAAGGCATCGGTTTGATAAACTATTCCCACTTTACTTTCACCTTGACTTACCCAATCTAGTACTTGTCTTACATCTTTTGCCCAATTAGCTTTTTGTTCAACTTTTTCCCAAAGTCCTAAATTCTCATATATCTCTTTTGTATATTGACCAACTGGTACAGAATCAACCATACCAATAGCTACATCACCTTTTTTTATATCATCATTATCAGCTACATTTTCAAAAGTTTCTAAATTTAATTTGCTATCTTTAGGTGTTATAAGCACTACTTTATTTTCCAATAAATCAAATCTAGTATCCTTAACTATCAAATTCTCTTGTTCTAATTGATCCATTTGTTTTTGTGCAGCTGAAACAAATAGATCTATAGGTGCGCCATTTTCAATTTGTGTTTGTATATCTCCACTTGATGCATATGTAGTTTTAATTTTGACATCTGGATTTTCTTCATTGAATTTTTCAATTATTTCATCAAATGCATCTGTTAAACTTGCTGCAGCACCTATTGTAATTTCTCCCTTTATTTTTTTTTCTGAACTATTGTCTTCTTTGTCAATTTGACTAGTCGAAACAATATCGCTTTTAATATTTTCGCTATTAGCATTTTTATTTGAACAACTAGTTAGTAATGCCATAGTACAAGCCAACATTCCAATTTTTAATAAACTTCTCATAATATCCTCCATGGTCGTATATTTTTTAAAAACTATACGATAATTATATCATATTAAAAATATTATGCAATTAATAAATTAATAAAGTGGTATAATAAATATAGAGGTGATTAAATGAAAGAATTGTCTGTTTGTGGCGGTTGCAATGCTAAAATTGCCGCAAGTAATCTAGATAGTATTTTAAAAGATATAAAAATATATAAAAGAGAAGATATTTTAGTAGGTTTTGATAAAAAAGATGATGCCGCTATTATCGATATTGATGGCGAAAATTGCACTATTCAAACTTTAGATTTTTTTCCACCAATGGTAAATGACCCATACTTATTTGGTCAAATTGCAGCAGCAAATGCACTTAGCGACATTTATGCAATGGGTGGAGAAGTCATATGTGCTTTGAATATATGCATGTTTCCAACAGAGGAAGATTTCAGCATTTTAAATCAGATACTAAAGGGTGGTAATGATAAAGTAACAGAAGCAAAGGCTTCTTTGACTGGAGGCCATTCAATACATGATCATTCTGTAAAATATGGCCTATCAGTGACAGGTAAGATCAAAAAATCAGATATTTGGCAAAATAATACTCCAAAAAATAATGATGTATTACTATTAACTAAAAAATTAGGTACAGGTTTGGTCTGTGCAAATTATAATCAAGGTCTCGTAAATGATGAAGATTTTAAAGCTTGTACTGATCAAATGAAATTATTAAACAAATATGCTAGAGATGTTTTCGTAAATTATGATATACATGCAGCCACTGATATAACAGGTTTTGGACTTTTGGGACATTTAACTGAAATGGCAAATGATAAGTTTACAATAGTTATTGAAACTGATAAATTACCTATTCTAAATCCTGCTTATGATTTGGCAAAAGAGTTTTTATATACTTCTGGTGCTCAAAACAATAGAAATTTTGTGGGAAATAAGGTTGAGTTTATAAAAGAGGATTTTGCACTTGAAGAAATACTTTTTGATCCTCAAACATCTGGTGGACTTTTAGTTGCAGTAAGCAAAGAAGATGCAGAAAAAATAAAAGATGAATTTAGACAAAAAAATATTGACATTTGGCAAATTGGCCAAGTAAAGTCTAAAAGATCATATGATATTATTGTAAAATAGGAGGTAAAAATGAAAAAATTAGATTGCATGGACAAAGTTTGTCCAATCCCAGTGATTGAAACTAAAAAGGCGCTACGTGAAAATGCAAACGAGAATGAATTTGAAGTATTAGTTGATAATGAAGTTGCTACAGAAAATTTAACAAAAATGGCTAATGAATTAAAATTAGACAGTAAAGTAGAAAAACTAGACAAAATGAAATATAAAGTGACTTTGGTAAAAAATGAAAATTCATTAAATGCTAAAGAGATTGAGAATTTTGACCATAATAAAGTAACTTCTGATAACTATGTTGTATTTATTTCTTCAGATAAAATGGGTGGTGGCGATGAAGAATTTTCTAAATCATTACTTGAAGGTTTTGTTTATGCTTTAACTGAACAAGACAAATTACCTGAAGTCGTTGTATGCTACAATAAGGGTGTAACTTTAACTACTATAAATGAAAAAACTGTTGAAGATTTAAAAAGCCTCAATGAAAGAGGTGTTAAAGTTCTATCTTGTGGCCTATGCCTCGATAATTACAATCTAAAAGATAAATTACAAATTGGAGAGGTTACAAATATGTTTAAAATAGCGGAATTGATGAGGACAAAACATGTCGTCAAGCCATGCTAAATATTTTCTATTCGCTTTTGATAATTCCCAAAGAGCGACTTTAGCATATGATTTAGTAAAAGATTTTAAACAGTCAAGACTAATCCCACTTCCACCTGAAATTGATGCTGGTTGCGGTCTAAGTCTTAGAATTTTATATGAAGATCTAGATAAAAGCCTAAATTTATTCGATGAGAATAATATAAAATTTGATGGCATTTATACATTTGATCACGAAAATTTTAAAAGAAAGATAGAAAAATATGTACTTTGATAATTCAGCAACTACTATTAAAAAGCCAGAAAATTTCATAAAATGCTTTGAAGAAATATATAAAAGTCAAAAATATGGTAATCCATCAAGAGGTGGTCATAAAAAATCAATAAATTCAATGCTTAAAATACTTGAGACGAAAAAATCTTTAGCAAAAATAACCGGTGCTAATCCAGAAGATATAGTATTTTTAGACAATTGTACTTATGGCATGAATTTTGTGATAAAATCTCTTGTTAATTCAAATGATCATGTTATTACATCAATTACAGAACATAATTCCGTTTTAAGGCCCCTATATCAAAGTGGCGCTGATCTTTCTTTTTTAGATATTGATGAAAAAAAAGAATTAGAATATGAGAAATTAGAAGATATAAAAAAGAAAAATACAAGATTTCTTATTATAAATCATGCATCAAATGTTTTAGCTAATGTTAATGACCTTGACAGACTTCATAAATTTGCAAAAGACAATAATTTGATTATGATTGTAGATATAGCGCAAACTGCAGGTAATACAGAAATTGATATATCAAAATATGACAATTCTATTTTTGTTTTTACAGGTCATAAGTCCCTATATGGACCAACAGGAATTGGTGGAATTATTAAAAATGGAGATTTTGATTTTAAAGATGTATTTAGCGGAGGAAGCGGAATTAAATCTTTCGACAAATGCCACCCAAACGAATTTCCAACAATATTTGAAATAGGAACTGGAAATTTCATCTCACAAATTGCATTTAACGAATCTCTAAAATTTATTCTAGAAACAGGCATTTCTAACATTAACAAAAAAGTGAAGTCTTTGACAAAAAGTTTTTATGAAGGCATCTGTGATTTAGAAAATATTAAAATCTATTCAAAAAAACCAGAAGGAGATTTTTCACCTATTGTTTCATTTAATATATCCGATATTTCTTCTTCTGATATATCTAATATTTTGGATGAAGAATATGATATTCAAACAAGACCAGGTGCTCATTGTGCTCCACTTATACATGAAAAATTTAATACCCAAAAACAAGGAATGGTTCGCTTTTCTTTTTCTTATTTTAATACATTTGAAGAAATAGATGAAGCAATTGAAATAATTAGACAACTAAATAATAAAATATAAAAACCTTGAAGCTTTTAGCTTCAAGGCCTTTTTATAATTCGACAACATGAACAATATTTCCATGCTCTTTTATTAAATCTATTAATTCTTGAGTTTTTAACCATACCATTGCAGTATTTTCATTGGGATGGACTCCTATAATTGAAGGTTCTTTTAAAAACTCTTTGTCTAAATAGAATATTACATCTTTATCAGTATTATTTAAAATTCCCAGCGGTGAAACAGATCCTGGCATTAATTTTAATTTTTCCATTAAATCTTTATCGCTTGAAAAACTCAACCTTCTTGTTTGAAATCTCTTTTTAAATTCTTTTAGATCCACTCTTTTATTTGCTTTTACAGAAATTAAATAATAATTTTTCTTTTTATCATCTCTTACAAATAAATTTTTTGCATCTAAATTTGGATATTTTAGATCGACTTTTTCAAGATCCTCCATAGTAAAGACGGCCTCATGCTCATCTATTTCATGCCAAATTTTTTTATCATTTAAAAATTCATACACTTCTTGTTTTTTCATAATTTTCCTTAAACTTTTTATTTTTATTTTAGGCTTATCCATACAGGACAATGGTCACTGCCCATAACTTCCTGCATTATTCCTGCATCTTCTAATCTATCATTAAGAGACTCACTTACTAGAAAATAATCAATTCTCCATCCAACATTTCTTTCTCTTGATTTTGCAAAATAACTCCACCATGAGTATTCATCTTCTTTATCTGGATAGAAATATCTAAATGTGTCAGTAAAACCTGAATCCAAAAGCTCTGTCATTTTTTGTCTTTCTTCATCGGTAAAACCTGCATTTCGTCTATTTGTAGAAGGATTTTTTAGATCTATTTCCTTATGTGCTACATTCAAATCTCCGCAAACAATTACAGGTTTTTTTTCTTCTAATTTTTTCAAATAATTTTTAAAATCATCTTGCCAATACTGTCTATATTCTAATCTTTCCAATTTTCTTTTCGAATTTGGAGTATAGACTGTAACCAGATAAAAATCCTCATATTCTAAAGCAATTATTCTTCCTTCATGATCATGTTCATCTATTCCCATATCATATGATACTGAAATAGGTTCATGTTTTGTAAATATTGCAGTTCCAGAATACCCTTTTTTATCTGCATAATTATAGTATTGATAATAACCTTCAAGTTCTAGATCTAATTGTCCCTCAGAAAGCTTAATTTCTTGTAAGCACATAAAATCAGGGTTTTCATCATTAAAAAAATCCATAAAGCCCTTTCTTATGGCAGCTCTAATTCCATTAACATTCCACGAAATAAATTTCATATATACCTCCATAATTACTATATCATAAATTAAAAATTAATAAAAAAAGGCGCTATAAAGCGCCTTTGAAATTTAATAAATTAGTTTCTTTCAACTTCTGGTTTTCTAGAAACTCTAGAGCCTGACATTCCACCAAGCATTGAAACTACTGCTCCGATTACAAGACCGATGAAAGTAATTATAGAAGCTTTAGCTGTTGTATTTGTTGCATCTTCAGCTACTTCTCTTCCTTCTTCGACTTTTTCTTCAGCTACATTTATAGTTTCATTTATTTGTTTTTGAGCTTCATTGATAGCTTCTTCTGATTTTTTAGAAGCTTCTTGGATTCCATTATAGATATTATCTGTAATTTCATTAGCTTCTTCTTCGCTTAAATCAGAATTTTGGCTAACTGCACTCGCAATATCTTCTCTTTTTACAGAGTCAGAAATGTTTTTAGCTCTATCTTTTAATGAATCTGCAGTGTCTTTTGCTATTTGTTCAGCTTTATCTGGATTTTTAGCAGCCTCTGTTGCAGCTTCTTTAATTTCATCTGCTGATTGTTGTAATTGTCCTTCAAGATAATCAGGTTGTAATTTTTCATTATCTGTATCTTGTAAGTATTTTTCCATATTTGATTTAACTTCGTCAAAGTTTGTATCATCTAAAGCAGATGTAATTTGTTCTCCAGCTTTGCCTGCTGCATCTGATGCAACATTACCAACTCCGCCAGCTACATTACCAAATGCATCTCCAGCAGTTTTAAATAATGAACCAACTACTGAGAATATTCCAGCAATTGAGTAAGTTATAAGTACTAAAGAAAGTACTAATGATAAAGCCCATGTTAAAAATCCATGAAGTAAACCAACTCTTCTTGCTGCAATTCCTGAAACAAATCCTGCACAGTAAAGTGAGATAATAAATTGAATTGCAGTCCAAATTAAAAGTCCTGTTGATACTCCATCAAGAGGATTTGATTCTGTTGGTGATACAAGTCCAAATCCAATTGCAGAGCCTATAAGACTTAATAAGAAAAATACTGCAATAAATGTAACTGCTCCTGCAAAAACTGCTGACCAAGAAACATTATTTCCTGCTTGTTCATCAGTTACTTGAGTAGCAAGCCATGATTGTCTTCTTTTCATTTTTGTCCTCCTATATTTTTCTACGTGAATAAAAGCTTTATTTACACATATATTATACAAGCAATATAAATTTTTTCAAGTTAAATGTCATTATATTTTAATTTTACGACCCCTAAAACCAATAAGTTTAAACTTTAATTTAAAAAAAAGCACCCGAAGGTGCTTGCTTATTGAAAGTATTATTTATCTTAAATCTTAATTTTCTTCATATGGTAAAAGAGCTACTTGTCTTGCTCTTTTGATCGCTTTTGTAACTCTTCTTTGATGTTTAGCATTAAGTCCAGTTACTCTTCTTGGAAGAATTTTTCCTCTATCAGAGATAAATCTTTTTAATGTTTCAACATCTTTATAGTCAATTTTTTTTGAAGGGTCTTTTACAAAAGGATCAATCTTTTTTCTAGGTCTAAATCTTCTATTAGCCATTTTTCCTCCTTTTTAGTTAAAAAGGAATCTTGCCATCATCTTGAAGTTCTTCAAAATCATCATCGAAAAAGTCATCATCGTCATTATTATTTGGCGCTTGATTATTATAATTTCTCTGCTGATTGAAGTTTTGCGGATAGGTATCTTGGTTAAAATTATCAGAATTATAGGAATTATTCTGATAACTTGTTCCACCTTGATTATTAGATGAAAGAAATTCTACTCTATCTGCAACGACTTCTGTCGTATAAACTGTATTTCCATTATTGTCTTTGTAACTGCCAGTTTGAATTCTTCCTATAACAGCACATTGACTGCTTTTTCTAAGGTATCTAGAAGCATTTTCTGCTTGAACACCCCAGATAGTTATACGTGGAAAATCAGCTGTCGGTTGATTCTGGGATTCCATTTCTGCTCTTTTTTGTCTACTATATCCTCTGTCTACTGCTAAAAATAAAGTGCACACTGGTCTTTGAGATTGTGTATATCTAAGATCAGGGTCTCTTGTCAGTCTACCTATTAGTACAACATTATTCATATTAGTCCTCTTTTCTTATTACCATGTATCTGAGTACGGCATCGGATAATCTTAATCTTCTTTGGAATTCTTTAATATGAGAAGGTTCAGCTTTAAAATCAACAATATAATAATATCCTTCTTTGATGTAGTTGATTTCATAAGCTAGTTTTCTCATTCCCCACTCATCAACTGAAGTTACTTCTCCATTTTCGTTGATGGCTTTCTTAAAGTTTTCAAAAAGAGTATTTCTCTTTTCTTCTTCAAGATCGGGCTTAAAGACTAAAACCGCTTCATAAATGTTCATCTTTTCACCTCCCTATGGACTTTCGACTCCGTTTTTTAAGCGGAGTAGAGATTTACTTACTAAGTATACCCTATTTGTCCATACTTTTCAAGATATTTTTATAATTTAACTTTTCCTACTGAATCTCCTGTTTTTAAAACTTCTATTGCATAATCAATTGCATTTGTTGTAAGCTCTTTTAGCGCTGTTTGTGTATAGAAGGCTATATGAGGGGTATATAAAACATCTTCTCTTTTTATTAACTCTTTTAGAATTTCATCATCTATATCATCATTTTCTTTTCTAATATATGAAGCTTCATCTTCATAACAATCTATAGCGCAAGCTTTCACTTTATTGTTATCTAAAGCATTTAACAATGCTTTTATGTCAACTAATGATCCTCTAGCAGCATTGATTATGATTACATCTTTTTTCATTTTAGAAATAGCTTTTTCATCTATCATATGATAATTATCATCGGTTGCCGGAGAATGTAAAGTTATAATATCAGATATTTCTAAAAGTTTATCGAAATCTACATATTCAACAATCTCTTCATTTTTCTTATTAGGGTATAAATCATAACCTACAACCTTAGCGCCCACACCTTTAAATAATTTAGCACATGCCATTCCTATCCTTCCTGTACCAATTACACCTACAGTTAAAGTTCTCATTTCTCTTGATAAAATTGGCAATTGCCATCTTAAATCATATTCTTTTACTTTCTTTTGAATATCAAATACTTTTCTTGTAAGGGTTAGCGCGCTAGTTAGAACATATTCTCCAATAGCATTTGGTGAATAACTTGGCACATTGACCATTGCTATATTATTTTCTTTTAGAAAATCAAGATCGTAGATATCATAGCCTGCACTTCTTGTTGCGATGACTTTAATTTTTTGCTCTTTTATAAAATTATAAATTTTATCAGTTAGCTTTTTTACTTGTGATAAAATTAATAATTCATTGCCCTTTATTTCTTTATAATTGTCTTCTGTAAGATCTTCTTTGATACATGTTAGATTGACATTAGGATTTTCCTTTTTCCAATCTTCTATAAATTTTATTTCATCTTCTCTCATTGAATACAATATAATGTTCATTTAATCCTCACTTTCAAATTTAAACACTTCGTGTTTGTATAATTTTAGAACTTTAACAAATAGATAGTCAACTACAAAAGCTGCAACAAATGGCACAACAAAAAATGCAATTATTATAA
Source organism: Tissierellia bacterium (assembly GCA_030527425.1). GTDB lineage: Bacteria > Bacillota > Clostridia > Tissierellales > Peptoniphilaceae > JAUNAV01. The sequence goes on along the minus strand of JAUNAV010000003.1, from coordinate 14,878 downwards.
TTATAAGATTATTAAATGCTGATCCTTCCATTCTAGCAAATGCATTTATAGGACCTACTAGTCCTGAAAATCCAAAACCTGCTGATTCAGGTGTTCCTTGGATATTAAATATATATGCAAAAATTCCGCTTATCAAAGCTGTTAAAATAATTGGTAAATTCAAAATCGGATGCTTTATCCAATTTGATAAAAACATCTTAGGACTTCCAAGTAAGACAGCTATTGTAATACCTGAAGGATTGGCTCTTAAAGATCCAACTACTAAACTTGCGCATGTAGCACAGATTCCAATATTTGCAGCCCCACTTGATAAACCCGATAGTCCAACTGCTAATGCTATAGCAACTGTTGACATCGGTGAAATTATTATAATTGCAAATGAAATTGACAATAAAATACTCATAATAAGCGGTTTAAAATTAGTGAAATTTGCAATTAAAGCGCCTATTGCTCCAGTTATCATTTTTACATATGGAAGTATTAAAACTCCAATTCCTCCAGCTACACATACGATAATCATCGGCAACAAAACCAATGTTAAATTTCCAAGCTTGCCTCTAAGAAGTAGGCAAAGATATACTGCAAAGCCCGCAATTATTATTGTATTTATCAAATCTCCAATTCCTGCAATTTTAAATCCATCTTCATTAAAACTTACAACTCCACTTGCAACTAATGTACTCATAGTTACTGAAGCTGTTTCTATAGGATTTAATTTAAACTGCATGCTTACTAATGCACCTACTAAACAAGGCACCGCAAACTGAGCAATTTGAACGATTAAAAGCAAATATTTAAAGACAGAAACTTTGGTAGATAAGAATTTAAATAATTCTCCTAAAATAGCATTTGGAATAAGTCCTACTATAATTGCTATTGAAATACCTGCCAAAAGCTTATTAAAAAAGTCTTTAGCTGTAATTTTTTCTTTCATAAACACTCCTTATAATTTTTTATACCAAATGGTATATACTATTTTCTATATTTTTTCATCATCTCTTTAAAAACTTCTGCAGACGATGGTGGTGTATATGTTATTGCATTAGCTCCAGCATCTATTGTTTCTTCTATGGATGAAACTTCTTTTCCACCTGTTGCAATTATAGGAATTTCTGGGCCCATTTCTTTTCTAATTTGCTTTACCAATTTTGGAGTGTCTTTTGCAGCAGAAACATTTAGTATCTTAGCTCCAGCCTCAAATTTTGATTTATAATCATCTTTAAAACTAGAAATTGTTGCAAGTACTGGTATATCAATAAGATTTGCTATTTTAGTTATGACATCATCTTTAATAGGAGCATTGACTACAACGCCATAAGCACCGATTAATTCTGCTTGAAATGCAATATTTACCGATCTATCTCCAGAAGTTGTTCCTCCTCCAACACCAACAAAACAGGGCATACTTGCCACATTTATTATTGATTGATTTATAGTATTTTGAGGAGTAAATGGATAGACGGCCATAATGCTATCTGCATTTGCATTTCTTATAATAGCAAGATCTGTTGTAAATAATAAAGATTTTATTCTTTTATTTAATACATTAATACCTGAGCATCTATATATTTCTTTTGGAACATTAATGTATATATGTCTCAATCTAGATTCAATTTTCGGGATGTATTTTTCAATTTTTTCCATATTCGCCTCCTTTTCTATAATAATTATACCCTTTAAAAATATCAGTGCATAAAAAGCTCTCTGCTATAGCAGAAAGCTTAAATAACTTCTTTGGTTTCATTGTCAAAAAATTTCATCTTGTTAGCATTTAAATATATCTTGTGTACATCTCCTATTTTGAAATTTCTATTTTTAAAATCTCTTAATATTATTTCTTGGCCATTAAATTCAGTATATACTATATCTTCGCTTCCCAAAGACTCTATTATAGAAATTTTTGCATTAAGACTAAATCCATTTTCAAACTCATCCTCAAATGATATATCCTCAGCTCTTATACCAATTGTTATATCTTTATTATTATAGTTTTTTAAATTTTTATAGTTAGAAATATCTACTATATTTTTATCCACATATAATTTATCATCTTTAACACTTGCATTAATAAAATTAATCTGTGGAGAGCCGATAAAACCTGCTACAAATTTATTTTTCGGATTATTATAAAGATTAGTAGGAGTATCTACTTGTTGTATTATTCCATCCTTTAATACAACAATTCTATCGCCAAGAGTCATTGCTTCTGTCTGATCATGAGTAACATAGATTATTGTACTTTTAAGTTCTTTGTGCAATCTATTTATTTCTGTTCTCATTTGTAATCTTAATTTTGCATCTAAATTACTTAATGGCTCATCCATCAAAAATACCTTAGGATTTCTTACGATAGCTCTTCCAAGCGCCACCCTTTGCTTTTGACCGCCTGATAATTTAGATGGCTTTCTATCAAGATATTGATCAATTTCAAGAAGTTTTGCGGCCTCTTTAATTTTTTTGTCTATTAATTTTTTATCCATCTTTTGATTTTTTAAAGCATAAGCCATATTATTATAGACATTCATATGAGGATATAGTGCATAATTTTGAAATACCATTGCAATATTTCTATCCTTTGGTTCGACATCATTTACTATTTTTTCATCTATTTTAATAATGCCATCTGTTATCTCTTCAAGTCCTGCTAGCATTCTAAGCGTAGTTGACTTTCCACAACCAGAAGGACCTACAAATACTATAAATTCTCCATCTTCAATTTCCAAATTGAAATCTTTTACTGCTAAATGTCCATTATCATATACTTTTTTGACATTTTCAAAACTTAAACTTGACATCATATACCTCTGATAAACTCATCTATGTCTACTTTTATATTTTCTTTTCTTGATTTTTCTGATGCAAAGCACATGAAATGGCTCATTACAGATTCATTTGCTCCAGAAGTAACTTTTGAACTATCTCCTTTTATGGCATCTATAAATGCTTCCATTAGCTTAATATCTCCTCCGCCATGACCTGAGGATGAACTTACATAGTAAGTTTTAGATTCATTTTCTTTAAATCTTCTGACAGTAATTTCATTTGTAAAATCATCAGCCCACATTTCACCTTTAGTTCCTTGAATTTTTATATTTCTATGGATATGATTTGAAAAAGCAGAAAGATTAAAGACAGCTGTTACACCATCTTCAAATTCTATAGAGATAGATTGATGATCGCATACATCATTATCGCATTCATATACACATCTTCCATATGGCCCCTCTTTTAAATCTTTCATTAAACCTTCATGATCATATGAATTTGTTACTACACTTCTCCATCCCTTTCCTAGATCACTTTCGTAAAACTTAGTTGAAGAGAATATACAGCTATCTTGATATTTACAATTGTAGCATCTATCACTTGCATCTTCTGGTTGATTTTTCTTATTGAAATATTTTAAACTACCATATGATGAGATATTGATTGGCTTTTTATTTAAAAAATACAATAATATATCCATATCATGACATGACTTTTGTAATATTAATGGTGAAGATAATTCTTCATTTCTCCAATTTCCTCTTACAAAAGAATGGGCAAAATGATAATAACCAATATTTTCGTTATGATTAATATTAATAATTTCTCCAATGGCATTTTCATTTAATAATTCTTTTATTTTTGTATACAATGGAGCATATCTCAATACATGACATATCATAAATACTTTGTTTTTTTCAGCTGCTTTTTGAGCAATTTTCTTAACATGAATTGCTTCTGATGAGATTGGCTTTTCAAGCAAAATATGCAAATCATAATCTAAAACTTTCATACAAGTTTCAAAATGGTCTCTATCAGGTGTTGCTATTATTACAGCATCACAGAATTTTTCCTTATCAAGTGCTTTAAAAAATTCTTCTGTGCTATTAAATAAATACTCATCTGAAAGATTGTATTTTACTTGCATTATTTTTAATTTTTCTTCATCTGTATCGGTAAATGATACTGCTTTAATATCATTTCTATTTAAAAATTGGCTAGCGTAAGCTAAATTTCCTCTATGTCCCGCTCCTATTACTGCTACTTTAATCATATTATCATCCTTTCGTTCCGCTTGTTTGTAATCCTTCTATAAATTGTCTTTGGAATATCGCAAATGCTAATATCATTGGCCAAACAGCTAGTACTGCACTTGCCATATAAACTGGATAATTCGTGAAATGTTGTCCACTAAGCCTTGCTATTCCAACCGATAATGTATAATTTTCAGGCATTGTATTTACTATAAGTGGCCACATCAAATTATTCCATGTATATAAAATGCATGTAATTATCAAAGCTATTATGCCAGGCTTTACATTTGGTAGACATATATCTTTAAATATTTTAAAAGTATTTGATCCATCAAGTCTTGCTGCTTCCTCCAATTCAACAGGAATTTTTAAAAAAAATTGTCGCATCAAAAAAGTGCCGAAAGCCGAAAATAAACTTGGTAAAATCAAGGCTGTGATTGTGTTTAATAGCCCCATTTTATTGATTATTTGAAATTGTGGTACAAGAAAAATTTGATTTGGAACCATCAATACTGAAAGTATTAACACAAATATAAAATTTCTTGCAGGAAATTTAATTCTTGCAAAGGCATAGCCTGCCATTGTGCACATAATAACTTGTCCTATGGTTGTAATTATTGTATAAATTATCGTATTTTTATAAAGAGTTGGAAAATTCATTATCTCTATTGACTCTTTATAATTTGAAAATTGTGGATCTTTAGGAAATATAGTTGGTGGTATTGTTGTAGATTCTCCTAAAGTCTTTAATGATGTAAGAATCATCCACAAAAATGGTGTTATTGTAAAAACAACTCCAATCAATAAAACTATGTGAAGAATTATTTTTCTAGATTTTTTCATTCTTGCACCCACCTTTTTTGTAATTTAAGTTGTAGAAATGTAAATAGCATAATAATTAAAAATATCATCACAGCTATTGCAGCTCCGTAACCTTTTTGTCCAAACTCTATTGCAACTCTATAAAATAGATAAACTATAGACATAGTTGCATTTGTAGCTAGACTTGTCTTTCCTATCATTAAAAATATTAAATCAAATATTTGAAATGCTCCAATGAATGAAGTAATCAATACAAAGACAATTGTTGGAGTTAATGAAGGTATAGTTATTGTAAAAAATTGTTTTACAGGCGAAGCATGATCTAAAGTTGCTGCTTCATAATAAGTTTTTGGTATTGACTGAAGTCCAGCTAAAAAATAGATTATATTCATGCCTAGTCCCATCCATACACCAACAATTATCAAAGCTCCCATTGCGAATTTAGGATCTGAAATCCAATTTTGTCCTTGTATTCCTAGTTTTTCTAAAAAAGCATTTAACAGTCCATATTGTCCATTAAAAATCCATTTCCATATCATAGCTGTTGCCGCTGGCATTGTAATTGCTGGAAGAAAATACAGAGTACGATATATGCCTATACCTTTAATCTTCTGATTTAATAAATTTGCTATTATCATAGAAAATATAAGTATTAATGGCACTGTACATATTGTGTAAACAAAAGTATTTTTTAATGACATAAACACTTTCGGATCTTCAAATAGCCTTATATAATTATTTGTGCCTACAAATTCCCATTTACCAAATTGATTAAGATTGGTAAAAGAATAGAATATATTTTGAAAAAATGGAATTATATAAAATATCAAAAGCCCCAAAAAGACTGGTGCTATCATTATATATCCCCATTTTGCATTTTTCTTATCGTAATTTTTCATAACAACCTACTCATTCTTTAATGCAGTATCCATATCTTCAGAAAGTTGTTTTAAAACCTCATCAGCTGGCTTTTGTCTTGAAAACATCTCATTAATCGCATCATCTTCTAACCAATTCCAGACCATAGTATTTTTACTAATTGGATACATAACTGAATAGTCTAATTCATCTATGAAAGCTTTTAAATTGATAGTTGGATATGCCTTCTCCCACTTATCAAGAGAATTTTTATTTGCAGGAATTACAGTCGCTGCTTCTGCCCACATATCATTGGCCTCATCACTAGCTAGATAACTTATAAAATCCTTCGCTTCTTCTTTGTGTTTTGCTTTAATTGGAATGCAGTATGATAGTCCATGTATTGTAGCCTTTCTTTCTTTTATTAAAGGCATTTGAACTAAATCTATCTTGTCTTTAATATTTTCATTTTCCATAAATTCTGGAACATTCCAACTTGCAGAATATATCATAGCAAGTTTTCCTGCCTTAAATAATTCTGTATCGACAGTATCTCTCATTGTCTCAAGATTAGGAGAAATACCTCTGTCTATTAGATCAAGCCAAACATTCACTCCTTTTAGAGCCTCTTTTGTATCATATCCAGAATGCTTCATATCATCTGTTATAATATAGCCTCCGCATTGAGGGATAGTATCATAAATACCTTCCTGGGTCATAGCCTTTGCAGAAGTACCCCAAATCCCTTCATCTTTATCGGTCAATTTTTCCGCAGCTTTGATAAAATCATCCCATGTCCAATCATCTGTAGGATAGTCTACATGTTTTTTGTCGAAAATTTCTTTATTATACCAAAGCGCAGTCAAATCCCAGTCTTTAGGGATTCCATATAGTTTTCCCTCATATGTATACAATTCTTTAAGAGAATCGGGAAAAACTGACATATCAATATTTTTCTCTTTAATGACATCATCTAAAGGTGTCAATAAATCATTTGAAGCAAATTTGATAAAATTAGGTCCATTCATATATACAATATCTGGCATTGTATCTCCTTGTGCTTCCGTCTCAAGTTTTGTCATATGATCAGGATAAGAAGCCATCTCAATTTGTATTTTTACATTTGGATGCGCTTTTTCATACTTTTCTACTATCTTTTTCATAACTTTTTCTTGATTTACATCCCACATAGCAAGCCTTAATTTCGATGAATTTTCTTGATCTTTTTTATTAGAGCAAGATGTAAAAGAAATTAAAAATAATAAAGATAGTAGAAGATAAACTACCTTTTTCATATTCCCTCCTTTATATTAGATTTATTTAAGAATTGAAAACATTCTCAAACTTATAAGTATATTAACATAAATATATATTTTTTTAAAGTACCAAAGCACATTTTTATCACTAAGTTATAATTATTTATTTAGATTATTAATATATAAATGAGAAAAAAATAGGCCCAAAGGCCTATTTTCTACATGAGGTTTTTATATATAGAAATAACATCTTCTTTCTTAACATCTCTTGGATTGCCTGGAAGACATGCATCTGCCATTGCAGAATCAGCCAAGAATTCAAGATCTTCTTCTTTTACTATATCTTTAAGTGAAAGTTCAATTCCAACTTCATTTGCTAAATCTTTTACAGCTTTAAGGCAAGCTTGTCTATACTCATCTTCTGACATATCTTCTGTTGCCTTTACTCCCATTGCACGAGCGATGTCTCTATATTTTTCACCAGTATAATCTTTATTATATTCCATTACATCTGCTAATAATATAGCATTAGCGACACCATGAGGTGTTGAATACAATGCTCCAAGAGGATGTGCCATTGAATGAACTAAGCCAAGTCCACAATTAGAAAATCCCATACCTGCAATATATTGAGCTAAAGCCATCTTTTCAATTGCTTCTTTGTCTTTATTAACAGCTTTTGGCAAATACTTAGCTATCATTTCAATAGCCTTTAATTCAAACATATCTGTCATATCATTAGCACCTTTTGTAATATAACCCTCAATTGCATGAGTCAAAGCGTCCATACCAGTAGATGCTGCTAATGATTTAGGCATTGATTCCATCATAACTGGATCAACTATCGAAACATATGGTATATCATTAGGGTCTACGCATACCATTTTTTTCTTTTTTTCTTCATCGGTTATAACATAATTAATTGTAATCTCTGCTGCAGTACCTGCTGTTGTAGGAATGGCAATCATTGGCAATGCTTTATTTTTAGTATCGGCAACGCCTTCTAATGATCTGATGTCTTCAAATTCAGGATTGTTTTTAACAATTCCTACAGCTTTAGCAGTATCCATTACAGATCCACCGCCTATTGCGATAATAAAATCACAATTTTCTTCATTTAATTTTTTTAATCCGTCTTTTACATTTGTAATTGTAGGATTTGGTTTGATGTCAGTAAATAATGCATAGTCGATATCATTTTCATCGAGTATTTTACTAACTTTTTCAACTGTCTTTACTTCAAAAAGTACTTTGTCAGAAAAAATTATTCCCTTTTTGAAACCTTGTTTTTTAATTTCTGGCACTAAATTATTTAATGCTCCATAACCATGATAACTGGTTGGATTTAAAATGATTCTATAATCCATATTCCCTCCTAAATTAACTAGTATAAACATAATAACACATTTTCAAAAGTTTGTCAAATATTTAACATGTTTTTTTAATAATTTCTTCTTAAAATTAAAAATCCCCATCTAGATCTCATAAAAAATTTCTAATAATTCATTGTAATTTTCTATTTCTGATAACATATCTTCTTTTTTCATTTTTAATAAATCTGAATAAAATTTTCTCATATTATATTTTTGATAATCTTTAGCCATAACAGAGATTAAAAATACATATCTCACTTCATCATACTCCCATTTGATTTTTTCTTTAAGTATGCACAATGATATTGAAGATCTATTTACCAATTTATCATCACCATGTAAGAGTACTAGAAGATCACCTATTTCTGTAGATTCCATTTCTTCACGTTTTATTACGCTATCTAGATATTTAATATCTACGTATTTGATATCAATGAGCTTTTTTGTCATGTGATCAATAATTTCATTTCTATTTCTTATTAGAATATTTGTATAAAATAAAGACTTATCGAATAATTTTATATATGCCTTTTTTGTCAATTTTATCTCTGATTCTAATTTTTTTATATCTTCATAATTTATACTTACAGGAATATGGATGTATTTAAATCCTTTTATTTTTTCATCTGAAAAAATTATATACTGGGAATACTTTCCTTTATAAAACTCATCTAAATCAATTGGATCTATAAATTCAAGCCATTCAAAATTTCCTTTAAGAAGTTCTAGTAGGTAATATTTTTTTGATCCTTTTGAGCTGGTAACAAAAATAGCTTTATTTTTTAATTTTTGACTAAAACTTACTATATACAAAGACAAATATGATACTTCGACAATTGGAATAATATTATGATTTTTCTTGTTAAATTCTGTTATTACTTTAAATACTTCGTTATAATAATATGGTGATAATTTCTTTATCTCTTGATGAAGCGGATTTTCAATATTATCGCCATTGTATATTTTTGTAAAAGTTAATTTTAGATGATTTTTTAAAAGCATTATGTCTTTATTGGTAAAACATAAGCTTTCTCCTATATAATCAAAGTGATTTTTTATATCAAATATTAAATTTTCTATCTTTTTATCACTAATATCAATAAATTTTATATTATCAATAACTTCTGGTCTATCAAAAAATAATTGTAAAGTACGCATACTTTTATCATCTAAATTAATCTTATAGTATTCATAAATCCTATTTTCGATGTTAACTGCCCATGTCTTATAATGTTTTTTATATTTTGTACCGCTTTTCGTATTAATTAATTTGAAAATAAGAAAAACTAGATTATTTTTAATTTTTTGTTGCAAATAAAGACTATTTTCTCGTTGAAAATTCTCTATTATATTGATTATAAAATCATAATTATAATTTAAAATATACTTCAAATACTCATCATTTTCATATTCAGCTATAATTTCTAATGCATTTAAATAATTACCTTTAACTATGATACCAGCCTTCTTTTTTGTGATTATTTGAATATCTTTATTCTTAAATTCCCTATTAAAAGCATTTATTATATTTTTTAGGAAGTAATAACTAACATAGTACTTATTTTCTAAATCTTTTATATATTTAACATCTCCTTTTAGGATGTCTATGAGCATAAATACCCTTTTATCGTTAAAATTGTAGTCATAAGCTTTGATAAAGACTCCTTTTGATGGCACTTTTTTTATTATATATTTAATATCTTCTCCTTTAAAAACTTTCTCTATTCTTTTTAATGCAATTCTTACAGTCTTTTCTGAAACTTCAAAATGACTTGAGACTTCTTTAATTGGAGTATAATCTTTTTTCTCATTTAAATACTTTAAGATTTCATTATCAAAGCTTCTCATCTTATCACCTACTCTATAACTAATGTGTGAATGTCACAAGGTTTTATTTTCATATCCTCTATTAAAGTTTTTTCATCAGCTTTTGTCTTTACTATCTCGCTATTATAATCTAATTTGTAATCTATGGATTTATCTAAACATGGATTATATAATCTTAAAATGAGTTTTTGAGAATCTTCTTTTCTTTTTAATGCTGACAAAATAGCTTCTGTTTTAATATTTAATAAGCTAAAATTTTTGTTTATTGAATAATCATTTTTTGAAATCACCAGATTATTGGTATTATCCAATATTTCGCCTGATTGAAAAGAAAACATAGGAGTTAATTTTTCCTTTGAGAATTTATGATAATTACTAAATCCATTTTTATTAGTATTAATATAATAATTGGCTTCAATATTTTTATTCATTAGTCTATGGCCATCTTCAATCTTGTAAACTCCACTTTCTCTATTTGGTCTATCATTTAAATCTGGTTTTCCTAAATATTTAATAGATCTAAAAATTGTAAATGCAATTTTTGAATTATCATAAATCTCATATTCTCTAACCCCATCTGTTACAACTTGCAAAAATGACTCTTGATCTTCTACAGCACAAAATGACATCGTCGGTTCAATTGGATGTGGCCTTTGATCCCAGCCATTTTCTTTCCAATTTTTTTCTTCTTCAATCTTATTATTTCTAATAATTGTGCCAAATTGCGTATCCGATATATTTTTATCAGAATTTATATCTGTTTCAAATACGATCCTATATCTATGATTATCACATTTATTTTTTATCTTAAAACTTACTTTTATATCATCACAAAAGGAGAAAAAAGTAAGTTTTAATACAAATTTTTGTTTTTTATCAAAGATTGACCTTGATCTATTTTCAAGATTTTTTGGTATTTTCTGACTGCAGTGCAGGATTAACTCTTTTTGAAATGCATTGGATTCTTCTTTGATGCTTAAAATATCAAAATCACTAATTTTTTTGTCATTTGTTGGCTTTGAATAATCATAGCTGTCTCCTTCATCTCCTGAATTTTCAATATAAATTCTTTTTAGTGCTTTATTGTTTTTAAAATATATTCCGTCTTTTTTAATTGTAATATCATTTTTATAAAAGACTTCTAGTTTTGATTTTTTACCCTTTTTGATATTAAAAGTCTTAAATCCCATAGCTGGAATTTTATCTTTAAATAAAATTTCTGCTTCATAAAGATTTTTATATTTTAAAAGTTCAGTACTATTAGAATTATTAACGCCTATTTCCTTTATACATTTTTTTAGACTTTCTTCATCTTTTTTAATTCTAATTAATTCATATTCAATATTTTTTTCTCCATCATCAATTAAAAAATCTTTGTCATCAACTAATATTTTAGCCTTTATCAAATCTTCTCTTTCGTATGGCAAGGTATTATAGACTTGAAAGCCTAAATCATTTTTCCCGATTAAATCTCCAATTCTTCTAACGATACTTTCTTTAAGATTTAAAACTAGATCCAATGCTTCATCATATCTATTCTCTATCACTTTATTTGTCTTATCTGAATTACACATTCCAATACTATCATGTGCTTGGTTATCTAAAAAAAGTCTCCACGCTTTTTCAATTATATGTGACTCATATTTTAAACCTTGTTTATAAGCTATTACACTTAATGGCTCTATGATATTTACTAGATAATTTTCTAATCTATTATTTTTTATTTTTAAATCAGCTCTTGTGGAAAATATGCTTTTGTGAGTTCTTGAAAATTCAGACATTGTAAATTCACCTTGATACTCTTTAAGCTTAATATCTTTAAAGACTTCATCCAAAGCATTTTCCAATGATTCAATTTTTATATCATATTTTTTTGATTTAATCAATTTAGTAAGATTTTTTCTAATGGGCTTTTGGTCCTCACCACAAAATAGTATATATGGTTTTCTATTTGAAAATTTCTTTAATTTATCCAATAGAATATCATAATAATTATCATCAATAACATTTGGAGGATAAGCCATTATTCCATAATGATAAATATTAAAAGCTTTTATGCTCTTTTTTGAATTGCTCATCCACAAAAACTCTCTATCTTGAATTAGTGAATTAGCTATACCCCTTCTAAAAACAGCATATTTTAGATTAAAATTATCATATATCATTGGCATTTGAGCACTCATTCCAAAAGAATCTGGCAAATAACCTATTTTTTGATAATCTCCAAATTCCTTTGAATCTTTTATTCCATATAATAAATTTCTTAATATAGATTCTCCACCAACGACTAATGTATCTGTTTGAGTATACCATGGTCCAATAATAATTCTCTTTTCTTTAACTAATTTTTTTAAGCGATTAGTATTTTCTGGTCTAAATTTAAGATAATCTTTAATAATAGATGTCTGACCATCTAGTAAAAAAGTTTTAAACTCTCTATTTTTTTCAAGATAATCTATCAATTCATCAAAATCTATCAAAGAGTATACTATCGATTTTTTATCTGTAAAATACCATTCTCTATCCCAATGCGTATGTGCAATTATAAATATCTTATCTTTCATGATATAGTTAACTTGCCTTTCTTAATTAAAGAATTTCTGTGAAAAATATTTACTATTGCAATTATTAATGAACCTATCAAGATTGCTATTATATAAATAAATAAATTTTCTACCAAAGGCCATGCCCAAATTGCAGATTCTGGAAAATATTGTACAGCGCCTAAGCTTGTTGCAAATACAGAAGCAATTACTGAACCTATTACATATAAAGGAACTGTAAACTGAGGTCTCTCCAATGCAAATGGAATAGCTCCTTCTGAAATCCCCATAAATGCCAAGAATATTGCAGTTTTTCCCGCTTGATAAAATTGTTTATCATATACTCTTCTTTTTACTAAGTATTTATCTAGTATTGTCGATAATCCCAATCCTATTGAAGGAGTGACTATGGCAATAACTCTTGCTGTAATTGGCATTATTTTATCCACAGTAAAGCCAGTTGCAATAAATCCAGCAGCTTTGTTAACAGGCCCTCCTAAATCAAAAGCAGTCGTAGCAGATAACACTATAGAATACAATGTTTCTCCTGATTTTCCAGCACTTTCAAGTATATTTTTAATTAAATTATTTAAAAATGCACCAAATGGCGTTATTATATATACCATAAGTATTAGTGTTACAATTACAGATATCAACGGAACTAAAAAAGTCGTTTTAAAAGCCATCCAATTTCTGGGCATTTTTATTTTTTCATTTAAGAATTTAACGAAATAACCAATTGCAAAAGCTATGATTAAACCGCCGAAAAATCCTGAAGGCGATGGCGCTTGAGAGATGAATCCTTCTTGCTTATCAAAAGATAAAATTTCAATAGGATTATTAGCTACATATCCTCCTATAAATCCGCAAATTAAAGCAGTCTTACCTCCAATTGAATTTGCACAAAAGGCTGCAAACATTGGAATTGCAAAACCAAATAATGTAAAACCAAAACCTTGTAAAACATAAGATGCTTTTAATAAGCTCAAATTAAATGCGCTATATTGATTTTGATTAATTGCATCTATTATAGATACAGAAGGATCTATATTTAAAATGACATAAGGAATTACTTGTGATAAAGCTCCTAAAAGTCCTCCCATTATCAAAACAGGTATCATATGGCTAATTCCTGTCATCAAATGCTTTTGTATATTAGATAATTTTGAATTGGAATTTTTCTCCACATTACTTTTATTTTTTATGCTCTTTTTTTCTCCTCCTACCACCCTCTTAGTTAAAGCCATCTTATACTCCTTTCTGGTCTTGTTCAATCTCCTCTATAATTTCATCAGCATTTTTTATAGCCTCTGAAAGAGGTATTTCATATATTTCATATCCTTCAAACCTATCCATTCCCTCTGGTGTTATTGCTGTAGAAAGTAAAATCACATCTGCTTGTTCAATATCTTCCTGCGTCAATTCATTTTTTATCCCATCTGAACCTTGGGTTTCAATTTTGACTTCGTAACCTTTTTTCTTAGCAGCCTGTTCAATTGCTTCAGCAGCCATAAAAGTGTGGGCAAGACCCATAGTACATGCACATAAACCGACAAATTTTTTCATTTTAAACCTCCATATTTTTTAGTTTAGTAATTATTTCATCAACATCTGCATTTAAAAGCATATTTCTAAAGTCTTCATGGACCAATTTTCTAGATATCACTGATAATTGCTCAATATGCTTTTTATTTTCTCCTTTTTTACTTAAAATCACTACCATAATTTTGGCTTTTTTGCCATTCCAATCGATAAATTGATTATTTCTTAAAATAAATATTCCGCTTTTAACAACTGACTCACTTTTTGCATGTGGTATAGCAAAAGGTTCTAATAAACATGTATTCATTTCTTTTTCTCTACTGAGAATATCCTCTTTAATCATTTCTTTATTATTTGAAAATCCAATCTTAAAAGCATAATTAGAAATAAAATCAATCGCTTCATCAAAGTTCTTCAATTTAGTTTCTACAAATATATTTTTATCATTCACAATAACCTCCTAAATATATTTTAATATGTATTTTTAATTAATAATTAGAAAATAAAAATTCCATTGCGGTAAATTTTATAAATAATAATATTAATGATAATTTTAAACTGGCATTTAATATGATATAATGAGAAAAAGACTAACTATTAAAAGTCAAGAGATGAATTGATAAAAATATAAGAATTGA
>JAUNAV010000040.1 GCA_030527425.1 Tissierellia bacterium | reverse complement strand
CTTATCCTACAATTACTTCTCCATTTGCATATTTATATTTTCTTTCATCATCACCTGTAATTGCATAAGCAACAGTAAAGGTGCCTACTCTACCAAATATCATAACTACTATCAAAATTAAATGTGACATATTTGATAAACCAGATGTTATTCCTCTTGAAGTTCCAACAGTTGCAAAAGCTGAAAATACTTCAAATAGAACATTTATAAAAGTAAACCTTTCATGCTCTATGGTAGCTACTAAAAATGAACTTAAAGTTATAATGATTAATGCTAACATTAAAATAGCAATAGATTTATATATTATATCTGTTTTAATTGATCTTTTAAAACTTTCAAATCTTGTTTTGCCTTTTAGGATACAAAAAGTTGATATTATTAAAACACCAAAAGTCGTTGTCTTAATGCCACCACCAGTTGAAGCTGGTGAAGCACCAATAAACATAAGGACCATGAGCATAAAAGCAGTCGAATCATGAATTTGTGATAAGTCTATCGAATTAAACCCTGCAGTTCTTGCAACAGTTGATTGAAAAAAACCAGCTAGAATAGTGTCTTTTAGATTAAAATTTTTGATTGTGTCTACATTATCCCTTTCTAATATTATAAATAATAAAGTTCCTAATATTAGCAATAATGACGTTATAAATAAGGCAAGTTTGGTATGTAATGACAAATTTTTATAATTTTTACACTTAAATATATCGGCAAAAACAAAAAAACCTAATCCACCTATTATAATTAAAGAACATATAGTTAAATTTATTAGAATATCGGAGTGAAAATCTACAATACTATTGCCGAATAAATCAAAACCTGCATTACAATATGCACTTACAGAATGAAAAATGGAAAACCAAATTCCTTTAAGCATACCATATAAAGGTATAAGTCTTAATGAAAGTAATATTGCGCCGATAAACTCACACAACAAAGAAAATTTTATTACATTTTTAAGAAATTTTACTATTCCAGTATAACTATTTAGGTTCAGTGATTCTTTAATTAATATTCTATGTTTAAGGCCAATCTTTTTTCCTAAAAAGAAAAACATAGCAGAAAAAAGAGCCATTGTACCAAGACCTCCAATTTGGATTAAAATTAAAATAATTATTTTACCAAAAATTGACCAACTTAACGCAGTATTTACAACGATTAAGCCGGTTACACAAGTAGCTGAAGTAGCAGTAAATAATGCATTTATAAAACCAATTGATTTATTATTTGATGCCGAGATAGGAAGTGATAAAATTATTGTACCTATTAAAATTACCATAACAAAACTCATAGTTATTATAAATGCCGGTCTTTTATATATCTTATCTAAATTTATCATATTAACTCCTTATTTATATTATAAACTTAGATTAAGGATCAATTCAATGGATAAAATTTAAATATTTATTAATTAATAGGATCATTAAAATAAAAGTGAGGGATAATATGAATCTTTATAGATATGAACTAAATTCAACAAAAAAGAATGAATTGATATCAATTGATGATTTCTTAAATGATGCAATTAAGAAAAGTAAAGTTAAAAATGGTCTAGCTATAGTATTTACTGCCCATACAACTGCTGGTATTACTATCAATGAAAATTGTGATGATGATGTTAAAAGTGATCTTTTATATGGCTTAGAAAAAATTTCCCCTAAAAGAGATGAATATAAACATTTTGAAGAAAATTCTGATGCTCATCTAAAATCATCTATAATTGGAGCTAGTGAAAGTATCATAATTGCTGAAAATAAGCCTATTATGGGCAGATGGCAGGGCTTGTATTTTTGTGAGTTTGATGGAGCAAGGAGGAGAACTATCTTTATCAAAATTTTAACAGACTAATTTACTATATTGATTTGGATACTAGATTAAAAATGTTATATAATAATAAAGGCCTATAAAAATTAGACTAAGGAGAATTATGTTAAGCGGAGACTCAAAACTTATGTTCACAAGACGAGTTGAACTAAGAAAATTTAGAATAGAAGACAGTGAAGAAGCATTCGATATGTGGATGAATGACAAGGATGTAAAAAAATATTCACAGGAATCTTATGCATCTTCTATTGATATTGCAAAAGAAAAAATATCTCAATATATTAAACTTTATGAAGATGATTATTTTAATTGGAATATCATTTTAAGAAAAAATAAAGCCAATATCGGACAAGCTTTTGTCAAAAATTATGATAAGAAAAATGATAGTGTTGAAGTTTATGTAATTATTTCTAAGAAATATAGAAATAGAGGATATGCAACAGAAGTATTTTCCAAATTAATGGACTTTTTCTTTTCAGAATTGGGTATAAAATATATTAAAACTACAGCTGCTGTAGAAAATGAAGCGTGGCAAGAAGTGATAAAAAAGCTTTATTTTAAAATCGAATCTAAAGATGACGACGTGATTAATTACTATATGGTCAATGTCGATTATATGGCTGTTTTTGCTGTTATTGCAGATATTTAGAATAGGAGGGATAGGTTGAAAGATAAAATTATAGTCCTTAATTTTGGTGGACAATATGATCAGCTCATTGTTAGACGTGTAAGGGAAAATGGCGTATATGCTGAACTTCACGATTGCGATGTGGATATTGAAAAATTAAATCTAGATGGTCTTAAAGGTATTATATTAACTGGTGGACCTCAATCTGTTTATGATGAAAATAGTTTAAAAGCAAATGACAAAATCTTCGATTTAAATGTTCCAATTTTAGGAATTTGCTATGGAATGCAATATATAAACAAGGTCTATGGCGGAGAAATTGAGCATATGCAAAAAGGTGAATATGGAAAAACTCCTCTTTTTGTAGATACTAATTCTAAGCTTTTTAAAGATGTTCCACAAGAGTCTATTGTGTGGATGAATCACAGAGATGGGGTTACTAAAAGTGCTCAAGGATTTAAAAAGATCGCATGGACTCTAAATTGTCCTGTTGCAGCTTTTGAAAATGAACAAAAAAATATCTATGCTGTTCAATTTCATCCTGAAGTGGTTCATTCTGAATACGGCAGCCAGATTATAACAAATTTCTTAAAAGAAATATGTGATGTAAATATGGATTGGAAAATGGAAAATGTCGCTGAAGATATGATCAATGAAATCAAAGAAAAATATGATGGCGAAAAAATGATCTGTGCTTTATCTGGAGGAGTTGATTCTTCAGTTGCTGCAAATTTGGTTCATAAAGCTATAGGCGACAATTTAAAATGTATTTTTGTCAACCACGGTCTTTTAAGAAAGAATGAGGTAGAAGAAGTATTAGCTAAATATAAAGAAATAGGTTTAAATGTTAAATTAGTGGATGCCTCAAAAGAATTTTTGGATTTATTAAAAGGTGTAACTGATCCTGAAGAAAAAAGAAAAATAATTGGTAATCATTTTATAAAAGTTTTTGAAAGAGAAGCTAAAGAGATAGGTGGTGCGAAATATCTTGTTCAAGGTACTATTTATCCTGATGTTATTGAATCTGGAAAAGATAAAGCTTCTGTAATAAAAAGTCACCATAATGTAGGAGGACTTCCAGAGACAATGGATTTTGAAGGGGTAGTAGAACCTCTTAGAGACCTATTCAAAGACGAAGTTAGACAATTAGGACTTTCTATTGGAATGCCAGAAGAAATGATTTGGCGTCAACCATTCCCAGGACCTGGTTTGGGAATTAGAGTAGTAGGCGATATTACAGAAGAGAAATTAAAAATTGTAAGAGAAACAGATTATATTTTAAGAGAAGAATTTAAAAACTATGGAATAGATAGGGATATCTGGCAATATTTTACAGTATTTACTCCAATAAGAACTGTTGGTGTTAAAGGTGATGAAAGAACCTACGACTATATGGTTGTTATTAGAGCTATAATCTCAGTTGATGCCATGACAGTAGAAGCTGCAGAGCTACCTTATGAACTACTTCAGAAATTATCAAGTAGAATGATTAATGAAGTAGAAGGAGTAGGAAGGGTAGTTTATGATATAACTAGTAAACCACCTGGAACAATTGAATTTGAATAATCGCAAAAAAATCAAAAACCTTGCAAAATCAATGGTTACAGAAGATTAAAAACTGTAACTGGGATTAAAATGGGAACATTTGTTAAAAAGAATAAATTGAATAATAGTTCCAAGTGGTTTACATTTGGACAAAAAATTAGACCGTAGTTTAAAAACTCCGGTCTTTTTGTGTATATATTATTTATGAGGATTATTTTATTTAGACATCTCCAATGGTTACTTTCAAATATAACAAATAATATAAACTAGATTGCAAAAGCTACTAATACAACAGGAGTTATTTATAAGACAGATATTGATTATATGAGAGAAAAAATAAAAAAATTGTCAAAAGAAATATGGGATATACATTCGCTGTTATTAAGAAAAAGTAAATAGAGTTTAGCCAAAACAAATCTTAGACCTGTAAGAAGTTTTTAAAATATGATATAATATTATTGATTTAAATGCCGATTTTTAAAATAACAAGGGAGAGAACTTTATGCAAAACTTTGGGAAAATTATTTTTAAATTAGACCAAGTTTTAGAAGAAAAAAATATAAGCAAAAACAAATTACAAAAAGAAGCAAATCTTCAAAGAACGCAACTTAATTCTTATTGCAATAACAAAGTTAAAAGAATTGACTTAGAAACTATAGCAAAAATTTGCTATGTTCTTGAGTGTAAGGTTGAAGATATTATGGATTATGTGAGGTAATTAACAATGTATAAATCAATAGATTTATTTGCAGGAATAGGCGGAATTAGGCTTGGTTTTGATCAAGCATTTGGTAATGATATAGAAACAGTTTTTGTATCTGAATGGGATAAGAAAGCTCAAGAAACGTATATAGCTAATTTTGGAGAAAAACCTAAAATTTTTGGGGATATAACAAAAATAAATGAAACTGATATACCTATCCATGATATTTTATTAGCTGGATTTCCATGCCAAGCATTTTCCTTAGCTGGTCAAAAAAAAGGTTTTGAAGATACCAGAGGTACTTTATTTTTCGATGTCGCTAGAATAGTGGAATTTCATAAACCTAAAGTTGTTTTTTGTGAAAATGTAAAAAATTTGGTAAATCATGACAGAGGTAAAACATTTAAAATTATTAAAAAAACATTAAATGATTTGGGTTATAGAGTATTTTACAAGGTTATTAATAGTAAAGATTTTGGTGTTCCACAAAATAGAGAAAGAATATATATAGTTGCATTTAGAGAAGATATATCACCTAATAAATTTATTTTTCCAGAAAAAATTGACGATACTAAGGTCATTGCAGATATTATGGAAGAAAAAGAGACTTCTCCTAAATATTATTTATCTGATGTATATCTTGAGTCTTTAAGGAAGCATAAGCAAAGACATCAAGCAAAGGGTAATGGTTTTGGATATGAAATCAGAGATGTAAATTCTATTGCTGGAGCTATTGTATGTGGAGGAATGGGAAGAGAAAGAAATTTAATAATTGATAAAAGATTAACTGATTTTACTCCCGTAACTCATATAAAAGGGAAAATAAATAGAGAATATATTAGAAAAATGACACCAAGGGAGTGGGCAAGACTGCAAGGATTCCCAGATGATTTCAAATTAGTTGTTGCTGATACCCATCTTTACAAACAATTCGGAAATTCTGTAACTGTTCCAGTTATAAAAGCAATAGCAGAGAATATTAAAAAAAAGTTAGAAGGCGATGTAATTGAAGATGCCTTTCAAGATAAAGAATATTATGAACAATTAGAGTTTGCTTGGAGGTAGAAAGTGATAAGTGGAAACAAGGGAGAATGGTCTGAAATATATGTTTTATTTAAGCTTTTAGCTGATGGAAGAATATATGCCGCTGATAGTGAGTTAAATAAACTACATGATATTTATTTTCCTATCATAAAGATTATTAGAGAAGAGATATCTGGAGAATTGAAAGAATACACAACTGGAAAACTAATAGATATTTATATTAATGGTAAAAAAATAAAATCAGTTGATAGAAATAAATTTGAAAAAGAATCGGAGCAGCTTCTTGAAGAAATTTGTAATGCAAAGGGTTCTGCATTTCAAATAGAAAAGACTGAAAATTTTATGAAAGGAATATCCTGTTATAAATTATCTGCCCCTGCAAGAGATAACAGTGATATTACCATGAAAATACTTGATGTAAATACAGGGTATTCTCCATCAGTTGGATTTTCAATTAAATCAGAATTAGGATCTTCGCCTACTTTATTAAATGCTGGAAAAACAACAAATTTTATTTACAAAATTGTTCATAATAATCCGTTATTGGTAAAAGAAACTAATGAAATTTACAAAATTTCAAAAGGTAAAAAACATACTGATGTTAGGGGGAGAATTAATAGAATAAGTGAAGAGAATGGGCAACTCGAATATATTGGGATGCAAAATAAAACTTTTTCTGATAATTTAGTCTTAATTGATAGTTCAATGGATAATATTATTGCAGAAACTATTTTATATTTTTATAGAGATGGGATTAGTAATTGCATAGATATGGTAAAGAAGCTGGAAGTTGAAAATCCAATGAATTATGGAAATGTTAATGCATATAGGTATAAATTTAAAAAATTTTTAACAGCAGTGGCGCTAGGTATGAAACCAGCAACAATTTGGGATGGTATTGATGAAGCTAATGGAGGATATATAATTGTAACTAAACAAGGGGATATATTAGCGTATCATATTTATAATCGCAATTATTTTGAAGAATATTTACTTAATAATACAAAATATGAAACAGCATCCACATCAAGACATGATTTTGGAGAAGTTTATAGTGAGGATGGAGAAGATTTTATTAAGTTAAATCTTCAAATTAGGTTTAGATAAATTTTGGATCATTAAGTATAAAAGGTTGAATTTACAATGTGCATGAAGGAATAAATGGAATATATAAAAGTAAAAGAAATGAGTATTAATATAGAAAATTGTAATTGTATCAAAAGTGCGGTCATTGATATAAATGATAATTCGCTTAATATTAAATATGGTTTGAATGGAACAGGAAAATCTACAATTAGTAAAGCAATTTTATATTTTTCAAATCAAGATAATGACTTATTGTCTAATTTAAGGCCATATAATTCCGATATCAATCCAAAAGTAAAAAATTGCAAGTTTAAGAAAGTGAGATTATTTGATGAAAACTATGTAAATAGATATCTTTTTGAAAATGATAGCTTCTTGAATAATTCATATCAAGTATTTTTGCGTGATAAAGAGTTAGACAAAATGAGGGAAAACACAGAAAATTTATTAAAGAGTTTAAAAAACATCTTTGAAGAATCGAATGATTTAAAAGATTTGATGAATTTCCTTCCAACTTATGGAAATATTACTAATTTTAATGATGGTAATATTTCAAAAAGAGGTGGATTAGGAGAATTATTAAAGGGAAATGGTTCAGGCTTTGATAAACATGAGGAGTTAAATTCATATAAACCGTTCTATGAAAATAGAGACTTTTCTGATGTATCAAAATGGGCTAAATGGCGAAATGATAGAATAAAACAAATGAATGGTGAATCGTGCCCATTTTGTACTCAAACTATGAATTTGGCAAATATTGAAGAACAAAATAAAACAATATCAATCGTATTTAAAAATTCTGCTTTAAAAACAGCAAACGAAGTATTAGATTTTTTAAAAAAAGCTGTAGAAAAAGGATATATTGAAGCAAATTCTGTGAAAATTCTGGAGAAATACATAGGTAATAGCTCTAAATCTAATGAACTTTTAGCTGAGATGAATCAGATTGGAATTGAAACGGAATATTTATACGTAAAAATAAAGCAATTATTTAGCTTTAAGCCAATGAATGTATCTGGTGAGCAACTTGAAGATGTGGAGTCACAACTAAACGCTTTTATCATTGACAATAGACAAATATCTAGATTTTATACAACTGAGAAAATTAAATTTTTAATAAAAGAAATTAATGAAAAAATTGATGAACTGAGAGGAAAAACATCAGTCATAAAAACATTATTTCTTAAATGTCAGCAAAAAATGGAGGATTTAATAAAGGATAGGAGAGAAGATATAAATGATTTTTTCGCAATAGCTGGTTTTCCTTACAAGTTTATATTAAAAAACAATGGGGAAAATAATGCAATCTGTTATTTAATTCCAAGTAATGCAGACGAAATTGAAAAAATAGAAAACCCTCAAAATCATTTAAGTTGGGGCGAAAAAAATGCTTTTTCTCTAGTAATGTTTATGTTTGAAGTAGCCAATGATGATGTAGATCTAATTATTTTAGATGACCCTATAACATCTTTTGATAAAAATAAAAAATTTGCTGTAACAAAAAGATTATTTGATAATAAGGAGTTTAGCTTTAAAAACAAAACCGTACTGATGTTAACACATGACTTACAGCCAGTTATTGATTATGTACAAGGCAAATTTTTAAAAAGATATGATATACATACACCAGTATATGCAACATACCTTATCAATAATGATGGGTATATAGAAGAAAAAGAGATAACAAAAAGTGATTTGAAAAACGTTGTGAAATTAACTCGAAGTATTGCTATAGAAAGCTCTTATGATATAGCTACTAGGATTATTAACTTGAGAAAATTTATTGAATTAACAACACCTGATTTTTTAGAAAATTCTGCATATGATGTTTTATCAAACTTAATACATGGAAGATCCTTAGATAAATATAATAGTAGAATAGCTTATGAAAATAAAGAGGATTTTATCAACGAAGGAATGGCTTTTATAAATGAATTTATCCCTAATATGAATTACAATGATCTAATTGATGAAACAAGCGATGATAAATTGTTACAATTAGTTAAAAATGGAAATATATATACACAAATAATTGCGATTAGATTTTTATCCGAAAAAGATAGAGATGGTGTTACTTTGATCTCACAGCTTAAAAAAGAATATCCAAATGCGTGTAAATTCGTAAATGAAACAAATCATATAGAAAATGATTATATATTCCAACTAAACCCAATGCAGTTTTTCGAAATACCATTATCTTATTTAAATCAGTTAAAGATATTTTGCAATAAAAAATTAACTAGCTAATTTAACAAAAACTATATTTAATGAATTAATTATTTTTACCTGGTACTGGGACGGGACTAAAAATTTGAAAACGTCCTATAATTAGGTGGATTTAGTGATACTCTAAAAAATAGAACCTAGTATTTTGAATGGTTTGGGATATATCGTACATCTGAAAAAGAAGAATTTGAATAAAAAGAAAATCCGATCTTTAAGGTCGGATTTTTCAGTTTTAATATTAATTTTAATAATTTGTAATATAAAAAGAAAAAGTGCATGGTACAATTTTCATTATTAGGAGGTAATAATGAAGAAAAAATTAATGTTGATACCAGCTTATATTCTTTCTACTGTAATAGGTTTTTTATTAGCTGGATTTTTGTTTTCGATTGTAGCAAGTTTAGCTTTAAAAATGACAATAACTAAAGATTTGCTACAATCTTACACTAGTTATATATATTTATTTTCTACAGTATTTCAATTGATAGGTTTGGTAGTTTACTTAAAATATGTTTTAAAAAAAGATTTAACCTATGTTAATTGGAGAAATAATTTTTCAAAACTATTTAAAGGATATTTACTTGGCTTTCTAATGAGTGCTTTTATAGCAATTATACTTTTAATTACTAATTCTATAAAAATTAGTTCCTATGATTTTTCTTTTTTAAAGTGGATATTTGTATTTTTAATAGCCTTTCTTATTCAAGCTGCAGGAGAGGAATTATTGATTAGAGGTTTTGTCTATAATTTTTTTAAAGAAAAATTTTCTGTCTTGAAGGCTATTATTATTTCATCTATAATATTTACTTTATTTCATGTTTCAAATGATGGATTTAATTTATTTAGTATATTAAATACATTTTTAATGGGAATATTTCTTGCTAATTTGGTAAATCATACTAAGTCTTTAGAACTTACTACAGGAATACATGCAGCCTGGAACTTCTTTATTAGTATATTTTTTGGATTTAATGTTAGTGGTGTAGACTTAAGAAGCTTTATTAAATTAGAATATTTGGACCAAAGTCTAACTGGAGGAAAATATGGACCAGAAGCTAGTGTATTATTTACAATTTTAATTATGATTTTATTAGCATTAAGCTATAAGATTATACACAACAAAAAAGAGCTTTCTTAAGCTCTTTTATACTGTGATTAATTTATAATTTTTACCTATAAGAAGTTGTTTTTCTTCTTGATTTATTTTTTTATCTGTAATAACAGTCATTTTTTTGTTTTTTAATTTTAAGGAGACTGCTCCAGTCTGCTTGAATTTTTCGCTTTGAGTTAAAACTACAATCTCATCGCATGAATTAGACATATCTCTTACAGCCTGTGCTCTTAATTGATCTTTATTAGTAAATCCTGTTTTTTTACTATACCCATCAGCTCCTATGAATAGATACTGCACATGAAATTGCTTAACAATATCTTCAATCATGGGACCTATTAAACACTGAGAATTATTTTGAAAAATTCCGCCTGTTAAAATCAATTGAAAATTAGAATTATCTCTAATGAAATTGGAGATGAATACACTATTTGTTATAATAGTAAGATTATTTTTTGTCTCAGAAAGCATTCTGGCAAGTATGGCACAAGTGCTTCCACTTTCAATCATTAAAGTATCTCCGTCATTTACCATCTCACAAGCCTTTAATGCGATAGCTCTTTTTTCTTCATAATTATATGCAAGTCTTCCACTAATGTCATCAGTATTTTTTAAAATAGCAAATCCGTGTTCTCGTATTATAAGTCCTCTTTCTGAAAGAGCATCTAAGTCTTTTCTCATTGTGACTTGAGATACTCCCAAAATCTCTGACAATTTTTTGACTCCAATCTTTTTTTTGTCAGATAGAATTTTTAAAATTTCATTATTTCTATTTTTCATTTTTACTCCTAAATAATTGCATCAATACCATTTAATTTCATAGTCTGAGAAATGAAATTTATGTCCTCTTTTTTATAAGATTTTTCTCCTTTATAATAATAATCCTTATTTAATAAATTATATTTATTCTCTCCAAATTGGTGAAATGGTAAGAGTTGTACTCTTTTTATGCCTACTTTATTAAATAATTCACTGAATTTAACAGCATCATTTATAGAATCATTAAAACCTGGGATTATTGGAATTCTAACTAATATATTTTTTTTAAGCTCTATTAAATATTTTAAATTTTCAATTATTAAATCATTATAAACCCCTGTAGCCCATTTATGTGAATTTCTATTCCAATGTTTAATATCAAATAAAAAAAGGTCAATAAATTTGCTTGCCTTTATTAATGAATCTCTATTAACAAATCCTGTTGTCTCAACAGCGGTGTTGATGTTTAATTCTTTTAATTTTTTTAGGATTTTAACTGCTACATCTATTTGCATAAGTGGTTCTCCTCCAGAAAGCGTAACCCCACCGCCGCTTTCTTCAAAGAAGTCTATATCTTTAAGACATTGATCAATAATATAATCAATATCTTCATCATCACTGTCATAATAAATTGCATGTGTTGGACATTTAGTCACACAAGCTTTGCAATTTGTGCATTTTTCTTTGTCAATACACAATCTATTACCTTTAAATTCTATTGCGTTTTGATTACAGCTATCTATACATTTTTTACATCTTATACATTT